>JBCDAG010000043.1:0-26936 GCA_039186165.1 Cyanobacteria bacterium P01_F01_bin.53 | reverse complement strand
CTAGCTCATCGCTCTATTTGTTAGCTAGCTCATCGCTCTATTTGTTAGCTAGCTCATCGCTCTATTTGTTAGCTAGCTCATCGCTCTATTTGTTAGCTAGCTCATCGCTCTATTTGTTGACTAGCTCATCGCTAGGTGTGATGACCTCCGGCAGTAGAACTTCATTCGGTGAAAACCTGACTTGGGAATGGAGCCAGTCGGCGATCATGTGGGGGCAATTTTGCTTGCTCCAGCGAAGCATCATGGGGCGAAACACGGGTTTAGACCACCGGGCAATCATTTTCATGATTTTGTTGAGAGGGCGTGATCGCACCTTGCGATTCACCATATTTACAGAGCCCACATCGTACAGGCAATCAAGAATCAACCGTAGCGTCGTCTCCTCTCGTAAAAATAAGCTCTCTAGGAGCATTTCCACATCGCGCATCCGCTCATCTTCTATTTGCTTTTCACGGTAGAGCACAGCAGGTTCAGGCTTTCTGGGGAAACTCAACATAGCGCGCTAAGAAATGTAAGTGAGCAGCAATGACAGATGGTCAGGATAGATGGCAAGTTCTGGTTCAATACGCATCCTAGCCAATTACACTATGGGCTAGCCTAGAGGGGGCGTTGAGCTTTGTGAAGCACTTTTGTGAAAGCTGCTGCGTGCAGAACAGAGGTTTAAGAATAGACCGCACCATTGATATAGGCTACCCCCAAGGTTACAGCCTATAAACCGGATGACGTTCCTTTGATTCCGAAAGCTTTTGATTTGTCACCTTTTGATAGGTCACCAGTTTGATAGGTTACCAGTTTGATAGGTCACAGTGATTAGGTCATCGCGCAGGGCACGATAAGCTGCGGGCTTACTACCTAACGACTAGAGGTCTGCTGTGTACTGACGATATGGGGATCAAGGCGCACGGTATGTTAGCAAGAATTTGGAGTGCGTCACTCATTGGAATTGATGCGTTAAAAGTCGGTGTAGAAGTAGATCTTTCTGGCGGACTGCCTGGGGTTGTAATTGTGGGCCTACCCGATACGGCGGTACAGGAGTCACGGGAGCGTGTGCGTGCGGCGCTGAAAAATTCTGATTTTGCCTTTCCTATGCGCAAGGTGGTGATTAATCTCACCCCGGCAGATGTACGCAAGGAAGGCCCGATTTATGACCTGCCGATTGCAGTCGGCATTTTGGCTGCTTCAGAGGCGATTGCACACGACTGCTTGGATGATTATTTGTTTTTGGGTGAGATGTCTTTGGATGGGACACTGCGTCCTGTAGCTGGGGTAGTTGCGATCGCAGCCGCTGCCAAACAGCTCGGTCTCAAAGGCATCGTTTTGCCGATGGACAATGCCACTGAAGCTGCTGTGGTTCCCGGGCTAAATGTTCACGGATTTAAGAATCTCGTTGACGTGGTGAACTTTCTCAATAGTCCTGACGAGCATGAGCCGGTGAGCATGGGTGAGCCTCAGGCGTTGTTGCAATCGGCCATCCCTAGCCAAGACCTTCGCGATGTAAAAGGCCAAGTCCAAGCCCGCCGTGCCCTAGAAATCGCCGCAGCCGGAGGCCACAACCTTTGCCTTATTGGCCCTCCCGGTAGCGGTAAAACCATGCTGGCCCAGCGACTCCCCGGCATTTTGCCGCCCCTCACGTTTAGTGAAGCCTTAGAAGTCACCCAAATCCACTCCGTTGCCGGTCTGCTCAAGGAGAAAGGCTCGTTGGTGAATCATCGCCCTTTCCGGACCCCGCATCACTCGGCTTCAGGGCCTTCCCTGGTTGGGGGTGGCAGTTTTCCTAAGCCTGGTGAAATTTCCTTGGCTCACCGGGGCGTGCTTTTTCTGGATGAGTTAACGGAATTCAAACGCAGCGTTTTAGAATTCCTGCGTCAGCCCTTAGAAGACGGCAGAGTCACCATTTCGCGGACCCGTCAGTCCGTGGAATTTCCGGCGCAGTTTACCTTGGTTTCTAGTACTAATCCTTGCCCTTGTGGTTACTTTGGCGACACGGTGCAGCCCTGCACCTGTACTCCCCGAAGTCGTGAGCAGTACTGGGCTAAGCTGTCTGGTCCGCTGATGGATCGCATTGATTTGCAGGTGATTGTTGGCAGGCTGAAGCCTGAAGAAGTCACTCGCCAGCCTGAGGGTGAAGATTCTGCTACGGTGCGGCAAAGGGTCGAAGCGGCTCGCCATCGTGCCCAATCCAGATTTGCCGAGGAACCCGCGCTCCAATGCAATGCCGACATGGAAAGCCGTCATATTCGCCAATGGTGCGCTTTTGACGACACGACGCGGGCTTTGATAGAAGGTGCCGTTCGCAAGCTGGGCCTTTCTGCTCGGGCGACGGATCGCATTCTAAAAGTGGCCCGTACCATTGCCGACTTAAGCGATTCGGCAGAGATTCAAACCCAACACGTTGCTGAGGCGATTCAGTACCGCACTATTGATCGAATGCAGTAGCGGGTGATCGGATGCAGTAGCGTGATCGAATGTGGTCGCGATCACATGCAGTTGGTGATTCGGATGCACTAGCGCTTGTGCGCCTTAATGTGGGTGCTGTTATGACAGTGCGCAAAAGGCCTGGTTTCTGCACCATTTTCTCGGCCTTCTTGATATTTTCTTGGAATAAAACTAATACTTCTCTTTAGATATAAAAAAGTTGATGTAAAGATCGCTAGGCTATGTAGGCAATATATAGTGCAACCACGCATTTGTTAGAGGAGTGTTTTGAGATGTCTATTGCAAAAGGATTACTAAGCGCAGCTGGCCTGTCGTTGCTGGCTGTCAGCATCCACGTGCCTGCTCAAGCGCAGACTGTGGCAGACGTTGAAGTCTCTGCCCAAGCTGCAACCCTCGGCGATGTTGTTTCGACAGATGCTGAGCAGCTTGCTTTTCCAGTGGCTCAAGAGGAGTCGGTAGAGCTCGCCCAGGCTCGTCGTCGCACCCGTGGTACGAATGGCGGCCCTAACTTCCTTGGGATTGGGGCTGACTTTGGCACGGCTGATGATGTTACTTTTGCCGTGATTAGCAAGTTTTCCTTAAATAACCAAGTGGCGCTTCGCCCTTCCGTATTAATCGGTGACGACCTTGCGGTGTTAGTGCCTGTGACCTATGAGTTCAACCAATTCGCTACTGATGTTCAAGGTTTTCAGGTCCGTCCTTATGCTGGTGTAGGCGCGTCCTATTCAGATGCTGACGATGACTCTAATCTTGGCATGTTGATTTCTGCGGGCCTTGATGTGCCTGTTTCTCGTCGATTCACCTTTAATGCCCAGGCTAACTATGCAGGCATCTTCAGTAATGAAGAGAATTTTGGTGCGACGGTTGGCATTGGCTACAACTTCAATGGCGGTGGTCGTTAGATCGGCGGCACTGATTTGAACTGCTAATTTGAAGCCTGACTAAAAAATGAAAGCGGCTAGATGACATCATCTAGCCGCTTTTTTGTATGCGTCGCGTTGAATGGGTGGGAAAGCTGGGGGCATTGAGGTGCTTGAATTCATTTGTGTTGGAGGTCTGTGTAAAAGGATGCAAAAGCCTGTGTTAGAGACCAGTCTGCATGCCGATAAGCTTCATTCCGACATGGCAAGGCTCCGAACAGCCTTTCAGAAAATTTGGGGCTATGAGGATTTTCGTGCGCCCCAGGGAGAGATTGCTCAAGCCCTGTTTCAAGGAAAAGACAGTCTTATTGTGATGCCGACGGGCATGGGGAAATCAGTCTGTTTCCAGTTGCCCGCGCTGATGAAAACCGGGGTGACGCTTGTCGTGTCTCCGTTGGTGGCCTTGATGGAAAATCAGGTGCAGGAGCTGACGGAGAAAAAGCTGTCAGCGGCGGCTTTGCATAGTGAATTGGATAAAAAGCAGCATTGGCAAACGCTGCGATCGCTCTCCCAAAACCGTTTGCGCCTTCTCTACCTCTCTCCCGAAACGCTCCTGAGCCCAAAGGTGTGGGACGTCCTTTGCAAGCCTCAGGTCAAAATCAATGCCCTAGTGCTCGATGAGGCCCACTGCCTGACCCAGTGGGGCGATAGCTTTCGTCCGACCTATCGACGATTGGGCGCGGTTCGCTCAGCATTGTTAGCTCATAAGCCAGTGGGTACGAAAATCGCGATCGCAGCATTCACTGCCACCGCTGACCCCATCACCCAAAAAGCGCTTCACACTGTGCTTCGGCTAAAGTCACCCCAAATCACCCGCCTTAATCCCTACCGCAGCAACCTCAACCTCTCCGTTCAAACCATCTACACACCCAAAGGCCGCAAACGCGCCTTGCTCAAATTTGTGCAACAGCACGGCAAACAATCCGGCCTTATCTACGCTCGCAGACGCCGTGGTACCGAAAGTCTTGCCCAATGGTTCGCTAACAAAGGCTACTCCGTTCGGGCTTACCACGGCGGACTCGCCGCCCGCAGACGCCGTCAGATAGAATCCCAATGGATTGACGGTGACTGTCAATTCGTGGTCTGCACCTCCGCCTTTGGCATGGGCATTAACAAATCTGACTGTCGCTTCGTTGCCCACTACGAAGTGCCCAGCCTACTCGCAGAGTACGTGCAAGAAGTTGGCCGGGCTGGCCGTGATGGTAAATCTGCCAATGCTCTTTCGCTGGTCAGCGAGCCGACCGGACTCCTAGCTCCAGAAGATAAACAACGCTGGGCATTTTTTGAGAATAAAGCCCAGCAGCTTCAGCGAGAAGCCCGCACTCTCGCCAAACAAATTCCATCAGAAGGCCACATTAATGATGTGCGTCAGCAGTTTGAAAAATGCGATCAGGCCTTGGCGCTGCTGCACCGAAATGGTCAGTTACGTTGGCTAGATCCCTTTACCTACAAGCTAGAGACCGCTCGAAAAGCGCAGCTCGAAAAGCAGCCATCGCCTGCCACTGTGATGAAGCGTTACCTGTTTACGCGGCGGTGTCGGTGGCAAGTGTTGTTAGAGGAATTTGGGTTTACGCAAGAGGCGAAGGGAATGCGGTGTGGAAAGTGCGATCGCTGTCTGAAATCAACAAGATGACATCGTTGAGTATGGGCGCTAACGGTGTTATGAAATAGATGTTCGTCGTTATCGAGCCCCGACTATTGTCTATACCAAACTAAATGGTCTCAGGCTGCTTGTCTTCAGTTGCGGTAACTAACGGCTCAGATGTTTCTATGTCATCAATGACGGTACTAGCGAGATTCGGCACAGTGACAACGTTGGTGAGCGGTTCGTTGCTTTCTTCGCCGTCCTCCTCCACTTTTTTAGAGAAGCCCCAGGCGAATAGGCTAAAGATGAGGGTGACCATGACCCACTCGGGCGGTACCCAGTCTGGGTTGAGCACTCTGACCAGTAGACGAATACCCACAAAGGCAACGGTCACGAAGCCTGCATCTTCTAAGTGCTCATAAATTTCGAGCCAGCGGATGAAGAGGCCTGCTATAAAGCGTAGGGCAATGATGCCGATGGTGCCGCCCAGCAAGACGATAAGGACGTCTTTGGAGAGGGCGATCGCAGTGGTCACACTATCGAGTGAAAAAGCTAAATCCGTCAGGGCAATGGTCGGAATCGCCTGCCACAAAGCGCTGAACTTAGGACCATGATTTTCCCCGTCTTCGCCTTCGCCACTGGTAAAGTGCTGATAAACCAGCCAGAGTAAGTAGGCCGCACCGGCCACTTCAAATTGCCAATAATGGAGCACCCAGCTAGCCGCTAAAATCAGCGATATGCGTAAAACGAACGCCACGATTAGGCCTAAGTTTAAGGCCTTTTTTTGTAGCTCCTCTGACTCTAGTCCTTGGGCGATCGCAGCTAATGCAATGGCATTGTCAGCCGAGAGCACCAGCTCCAGCATAATCAACACAGGCAGTAGCAGTAAGGTATCACCCCCCAGTGTGGGCGACATTTCAAGTAGGCGATCAAGCATGTATTCGCTCTTGGGCTAGGCCCTTTAAAAAATCATCTGAAAATGGTCACTTCTGATTAGATCGTTATCTGACACCGTAGTCGGCCAAGGGCATTTAATTGACGGGTGCAAAACAAAAAATAACGGCCACTCTCCTTTTCTATCAAGATAGGGTGTGTTTCTCCGTCCCTCTTTAGAATAGATTAAAGTCAACAGCGGTGCCCTGAGATACGGCTGCGTCGCCCCAGTCATCAGCAACAGCCAGTCATCAGCACCAGTCCATCAAAAATATTGCCCAAAAGAGTTGCCTGTGGTCACCCCCCTCGAACAATTTAGAGCCCAATATCCTTCCGCTGCCTTAGTTTCAGACCTGGTATCTACCCAAGATGGTCAGTACGTTGTGCGTACGGCGATTGTGCAAAAGGGGGAAACACTTGCCACGGGACTCTCAGCCAGTGTAGATGTGCAAATTGCTGAAGACAGGGCACGCGATCGCGCGATCGCCCTTCTCGGGATCACCTCAGGGAGGACAACACCTACTGTTTCTAATAACAGTACAACTGCTGAAGACACGGCTACCCCTGCCCCATCTGTACCTGCCGCTGCTGCTGCGCCTGCCCTCAAGGTGGCTTCTAAAGCCCAATCTGTGCCCGTGAGCCCAGCTGCGCCCGCTAAGCTCTCACCAGCTAAGCCCTCACCACCTAATCCGGTGACGAAAAAACAGTCGCCCGCGGTTACTCCAGCGGCCCCAACAACCCCTTCTGCGAAACCTTCTGTGAAAACGTCTGTGCAAACTGATATTGCGACGCTTGAGCCTGATACGGAGCTACAGTTTGAGCCGGAAGAAGTTCCGCCGATGTCGCCTGAAGAGGATTTAGGGCCACCCATCGATGCCATAGAAGAATCCCCGACGGAGATTACAGCACCTTCTAAGCCATCTGCTGCTGCGATCGCCCTCGAAAGCCTCAGCACCAGCACTAGCCCTGTTGATTTATCAGATGTGATTGCCCAAACCGATGTGGAGCTAACCCGTTTGGGGTGGACGAGTGCCCAAGGTCGGGAGTATTTGGAGGCGACTTACGGTAAGCGATCGCGCCAGCAGCTCACCGACGAAGAGTTAATGAGCTTCCTGCTGTATCTAGAAGATCAGTCATAGAAGCCCAGCTACAGAACTTCCGCAACCCTGCTGTAAGGGTAAGTGCGACCTATTGCTAGGGTGGCGTGGCGTCCGCGTGTTGCCACATATGGAATGCCAAGTAGGAGCGGTACGGCTCAAATCGGGCTGCTGTACGAGTTGTTTTGCGGCGTTTACTGGTCAGCTTTTCGAGGGTTTTGCGAGCAGTAACGTCGCCATCGGGCCAGATGTCGGTATCACCAAAGTAAAAGATCCCCATCATGTCGGCAGTCCACTGGCCTACGCCCCAGAGTGCGGTGAGGTGTTGGGTTCGTGCGGTGTGGTCGAGCTGGCCTAATGCTTCCGCGTTGAGCTTACCCGCTTGGGCTGCTTGGGCGATTTCTCCGAGGGTGCGAACTTTTGCACCTGAGAGTCCACACCCTTTCAAACTGTCGGGGGCCGCGTCAGCCAAGTAATCCACCATGGCCATGTCCACAGGCACCTGCCCTAACACACGACTCCAAATGCTACTGGCGGCTTTCACAGAAAGCTGTTGACCAGCGACGGCCCTGCATAATCTTTGGGCAAAGGGGGTATCTTGTTTGGGGGCGATTGCAAGAGGGCCATTTTGGGTGATCGCCTGAGTGAGGGTTGTGCTGAGTTCACCGGCAACGTCTATCAGTCGATGATGAATCATCAGTGTTTGAGGGGTGGAGTGAGAGATTGCTCTACTGGACGGGGACATAGTCGTATCCACTGCCAGATCGAGGTCCAGGCTCGACTTTTACCAGTTGAGAGGGCTGGTTGCGATCGCCCATCGGTAAGAACCTCACCTCATCTGTGGCACCTTGCGCGCTAAATCCAGAGCCGGAGAGCGCATCAACGATGCCTTGGCGGGTGGGGCCACCGTCTTTGATGGCCTGTGCAAAGGTGGCCACTGCGTCGTAGGCCATCACAGTACGCCAGCTAACGTCACCGCCCCACAGCTGGCGTGACCCTGTCACAAAGGGTTTTTGCTCATGGCGGAGGATGTGCCAGGGGACTGCGACGGTGAGGCCTTCGGCGTTGGCGCGGCCCACATCCAGAATTTTAGGGTCGTAAAGATCGTCGCCGCCGACCATAGGCAGCTCTTTTTGATTGACGGAGATAATTTGCAGGGAGGTGTCGGCGGTGTCAGCGGTGAGCGCCAGCATGATAATGTCTGCGCCTGCGTCTTTGGCCTGCTGAACCGCACGGCCTGCGCTAAAGCCTGCTTCCCCAATGTCAAAGTCGGCCACGACCTGGCCCCCATTGCTGAGTAGCTCGGTGGTAAATTCTGACTTGACGGAGTTGCTGTATGTGCTGTTGCCAGTGTAGAAAACGGCGGCTTTGGTCTTGTTGAGTTCGCCGAGGACATAGCGGGCGAGAGTGGCAGAGGCGAGGCGATCGCTTGGCACGGTACGGAAAATATAGTCGCCAGCGTTGGAAATGGCCACGGCGGTGCTGGTGGGTGAAATCATGCCTAGCTTGCCAGCTTCATACACCTGGGCGGCGGCGATGGTCGTACCACTGGCATAGTGACCCACCACACCCAGTACGTTTTCGTTGCTCACCAGCTCAGCGGCGTTGGCCTCGGCCCTTTCCTGTGAGCCGCTATCATCAATCACCAGTATTTTGATGGGCGTGCCATTAATCCCGCCCGCTGCGTTCAGGTCAGATTGGGCATGGGCTGCGCCGCGCATTAGTTCGAGGGCAGGGTTGATGGATTTGCCTGCGGGGACGGAGAGAGCAATGGTATAGGATGGCCCGTCACCAATTTTGGCATTGTTCAGATGAATCAAGGATTCTGGATCATTGCGGCTCTCTTTTAACGCCGCCGTAAATTCTACCTGGGCTGCGGCATAGTCTTTGGCCGCTAAGGCATCGAGCCCCTTTTGCTTAGTCGCTGAAACGTTGCCTGGCAGCATGGAGCGGCCCGATGTTCCATCTGCGCCTGCAATAGCGGCGGCTCCATTTCCCTGACTACTGCCTGGCCGGACCTGGCCTGGTGTGTTGCTAATGGAAGCTCCCGAACCAAAAAATTGGTTTTTCAACCACCAAGCACCGCCACCGATCACACCAACGGTGATAAGTAACGAGATGATCAGTGCGGGGAGGTCGTTCTTTTTTGCCATGGTAGTTACGGTGCAGACCCTTATAGAGACAGGTTATATAAATGAAGTATAAAAACAGGCTTTTTGAGAGGAAGTATCCGTGGAAGGTGATGGGTATAAAAGGTGATGAGATTTAAATCACATAATACGGGAAAGCAATCGGAAAATAAGTCGGAAGATAACTGCGATCGCCACCACCGCACCCGCTGCCATCACCGTGGTGACGAGGATGAGGGCAGTGCCGCCACCCAGAGGCGCTAAGACGCCGTGCAGGGGATAGAAAAAGATCACAGCGCCTAGGGTTATCCCAGCAATAATCAGCAGATCGACTCCCTCAATGGTGCGCCGAACTTGTAGAAAAATGAGCCCGGCCAGCATCGCTAGCCACACGCCGCCGCCCAACACCGATGTGCCAATCAGACTAAATGTTGCGATCGCAAGCAGACCCCCTTCTGCACCCGAAAAGGCAGCATGCCCTAAAAACCGGATCAGCGAAATGGGCTGGACCGGTGCGCTAACCTTGGCCGGGGCAACTGGTTTGGCTTTTGCAATAGGTGGAGCGGGTGCAGGGGCAGGTTGCGGAACGGATGTTTGTGCTCGCTTGGGGGCAGGCTGTGCTGCCGACGGGCTGATAGGCGGTGCCATGACAGGCGATGTTTGTTTTAAGCCGGATTGGGTGACCAACGCCAAATCGGCTAAAACTGCTTCCGCTGAGGGGTAGCGATCTCCGGGCCGGGGCCGAAGCATTTTGTCGAGGACTTGGGCAAGTTCTTGCGAAACTTGCTTGGCAAAGGCTTTCCAATTCCAGGTATTGGTGGAGCTATCGCGCAGCTGGTTAGAGCTTTGGTTCGTGAGTAGAACAACACAGGTGGCGGCCAGGGCGTACAAATCGGAGGTGGGGTTCACACTGCCGTTCATGATTTGCTCGGGCGGGGCAAAGTCGGGTGAGGAAATTTTCGTGGGGCCATTTTGTCCGCCGGAGGGGGCTGTGACTTCTTTTACGGCTCCAAAATCAAGCAGTGAGAGCCTGCCGTCATAGCCTTTCATAATGTTGGAAGGCTTGACGTCGCGGTGAATCACGCCATTTCGATGGACAAACCCCAGCACATCTAAAATCGCTTTGAGTACGGTGGTGACCTCTGCTTCCGACAGGGCGCCATCGCGCTCTAGGATTTTTTCGAGATCTTCCCCATCTAAAAACTCCTGAACCAGATAAAACAGCTCTTCGGATTGATTGGTGAGGGGATTGGTAACGGGTAGGGGGAAATAGGCGTAGAGATTTGGAATCTGGGGATGTTGCAGGCCGAGACGTTCTAGAACCTCGGCTTCTTTTCCAAAGAGGCGTAGGGCCGTATTCAGCTGGGTGGGCGTCAGGTTCACCGGGGGCTGAAAGAGTTTGACCACGCACTGGCGTCGGGTGGGTGAGCTAAAGTCACGGGCTAAAAATGCGGTGCCAAAGCCCCCTTTGCCCAAGATGCTAATCGGAAGATAGCGACCCTCTAAAATCAACTCCATTCGGCAGGCGCTGCAATACTTTTGCTTTAGTGGGCGCGGCAGTTTGGGGTTGTCGAGATCGGCAAAGTTATTGATGGGGTTAGGGCAGGTGGGACGGGTGCAGTGCAGTTGCATGGGGGATTTGTACAGTAGGCCCGGCCAGGGGAAAGAGGATAAGTGCTCTTGACACTGAAGCGTTTGCTTCTAGTTGTCTCTATGTAATAAGAGTAACCCTATCGCTGTGGCGATCGCAGTTATGAAGCAGGTTAGGAGTCACCTATTCAACGCCTTCCTCAGGCCTGAGATATGAGACCTGAGAAAAGCCTCTGAAGAAGGTTCAGAACGCTTGGGCTTTAGGATACCTGACAGCGCTCATTTAGCAGCATATTAACGGCATAAATTAAGCTACCCGATAGAATGCTGGTCTATGGTTGCTGCGAGCATAGCTCGGGGGTGGCGTGTTGGCTTTCCGCTGTTGTCGTTGGTTTTATTCTCCGAATCTGTCGTCCAAGCTGTGTAGGGTGGTTTGATACGGAGGCTTGGGGATAGGGTATGGAGCCGATTCTCACCCCTGCTCTTGCGCTTCGTCCGTTTGTTTAGGGGCCGTTTGCTCAATGTCCGTTTGCTTAGTGATGGTGACGGGTACAAAGTCGTATCCTCGGCCTGAGCGGTTGCCTTTTTGAACTTCTACAAGCTGGGAAGGTTGATTGCGATCACCTGAGGTAAAAAAGCGCACGTCATCGGTTGCGCCCTTGGCAATAAATCTTGAATTCCCCATCACCTCTGCGACGCCTGCACGGGTTGGATTCGCTTGGATGGCTTGAGCCAGTGCCATGGTGGCATCGTAGGCTGTGGCTGTGCGCCAGTTAATATCACCGCCCCAGAGCTTTTGGGATTCAGTGACAAAGGGGCTTTCCCCATGGCTGAGCACGTGCCAGGGAACAGCAATCGTTAAGCCGACGGCATTGTTTCGACCCACGTCTAGCACATTGATGATGTATAGGCTGTCGCTACCAACCATGGGGAGAGCTTGGGCGTTGACGGACATGACCTGGAGTGCAGTGGTGACTTGCTCCAAGGGCAATGCCAGCATGATAGCTTCAGCACCTTGCTTTTTTGCAGTTTGCACGGCCTGTCCGGGGCTGAAGTCTGGTTGCCTAATATCAAAGTCGGCGACAATGCTCCCACCACTGCTCAAGAGTTCCGTGATAAATTCCGAGCGAATTGAAAGGCTATAAGCGCTATTGCTGGCGAAAAACAGGGCGACTTTCTTCTTTTTGAACTGGTTTAGGACATGGCGAGCCAGGGTGCCTGCTGCGAGGCGATCACTCGGCACGGTACGAAAAACATACTCTCCTAAGTCGGCAAGCTCAACGGCGGTGCTAGCGGGTGAGACCATGGTGAGTTGGCCCTCTTCATATACTTTGCCAGCGGCTAAGGAGGTGTCACTGGAAAAGTGACCCACAACGCCCAGCACCTCTGGTGCTGCCACGAGGGCTTTGGCTATAAGAGCGGCTTTGTCGGGATTGCCCTCGTCATCTAGCACTCTGATCTTTAAGGGCATGCCGTTTATACCCCCTGCCTCATTTAGAGTGTGCTGGGCCTGGGCGACCCCACGCATCATTTCGAGGGCCGGTTTGACGGCTTTACTCGCGGGTACTGAAAGGGCGAGGGTGTAGGCGGCTCCATCCCCAATTTTGGCGTTATTCAGGTATATGCGAGTTTCAGGGTCGTTACGATTTTTTTGTAGCGCTTCTGAAAAACTAGCCTTTGCTCTTTCATAATCCCCTGTCGCGAAGGCATCCATGCCTGCCTGTTTTGCCACCGATACTGGCGTAGAAAAGAGGGATCGATCTGAGCCGATGCTTGTCCCAATACTGACAGGTTGACCTGGATTGAGAGCTGGAAAAAGCTGCTTTGAGCGGATCAGCCACCAAGCACCGCCACCGATTAGCATGAGAGCGAACAGAAAGGAGGCCAGCAGCACAGGCCGCTCGTTAGGTTGATTCATGATTTAAAGCGACCGATGGTGCCGATAGCCACTTAGGGCAACCAAAAGGCAGCAAGTCATGTTCGTCGGTAAACAGTGCCAAGAAATACACGGCTGACTGATGGAGGGTGACTTGCAAAAAAGCTTTAGAGAAGCTCTAAGCAGACGAAGTAAGAACTACCCATATTTTATTATACGGCTAAAAAATATAAGGTTTTATAATCCTTAAGTGCTGACACTTAGTCGGTAAATGATAGCGATCACCATTGCTGTGCAGCCCGCTATCATAGTGGTCACAAGAATGATGCCTACCGCGCCGCCTACCGTGGCATTTAAGGCTGGTACGAATAGGACTGCTGCCAAGGTGAGAGACAGGGTTAGTGTGCTAACAGTCATCATTCTCTTGCCCATTAAAGGCTGTTTTATTTGCAGGCCCGCTATCCCTGCGACCATCGCTAGCCACAGTGCCGCGCTTAGGATCGTTGGGATGGGTAGGCTGCTAGCTGCGATCGCCAACAGTGCGCTTTCTGCGCCCATAAAGGTTGCTGAGCCGAGCACTTCTATCAGGGCAGGGCGTGTCTGAGTGACAAGTGGCGTATTTAAGGCGGTGAGTACCTCTGAGGCTGACGAATAGCGATCGCGCGGTTGCGCCTGTAGCATGTGATCTAGCACAGCGCATAACTGGGGTGAAACGTCTGCGAAGCGCTGCCAGTGCCATTGGTTAGAAGCACTATCTCTTAAGTCCCCTGAATTTTTACCCGTGAGTAACACAACGCAGGTCGCTGCTAAGGCGTACAAATCCGACGTCTCATTGACGATGCCATGCATCAGCTGCTCCGGCGGAGCATAGTCTTTCGAGCAAATCGTGGTGTGCCCACTGGTGACATAGCCCGGTGTGGTCACACTGGTGACTTCTTTCACCGCGCCAAAGTCCAACAGCGATAGCTCCCCGTCTTTCCCTTTGATGATGTTAGAGGGTTTCACATCTCGATGAATTGCGCCATTTTCATGGACGAAGGCCAAGACATCGAGCATGTCTGTGAGAATTTGTGTGACTTCAGTTTCAGGCAGTTTCCCTTGCCTTCGGCGAAGCTTTTGGAGGTCTTCCCCGTCGATAAATTCCTGCACAAGGTAAAACAGTTTGTCCGCGTGTTGTACTGATGGGGGAGAGCCCGCAGGAGAGGACTCCGATGCATTGGTGGCAAAAGGATTTGGGACCAGCAGTGGGAAATAGGCGTAAAGGTTCGGGATGCGAGGATGCTTCCAACCAAAGCTTTCCAGGACCCTGGCTTCTGTTGCAAAAAGTCGCTGAGCCGTTTGTACCTGCTCTGGTGTGAGTGCTGAAGAGGGCTGGAGTAGCTTAACGACGCAGCGCCGCTGCGTGGGTGAGTGAAAATCCCGTGCTAAAAAAGCGGTGCCAAATCCCCCTTGGCCGAGAAAGCTTTCTGGTAGATAGCGACCCCCTAAAAACAAGGCCATCCCGCAGCTACTGCAATATCGCTGTAACCGTTCCCCTGTGGTTATTTCTGAAGTGCTTTGTTCTGACTGGGTAGTTGCTTTCGCACTGGTTTTCGCACCGGTTTTTGCACTGTTTTTTGCGCTATTGGGTGCGTTGAAATAGTTGATTGGAGAAGAGCAGTTGGGCCGGGTACAGTACGCTCGCATGGACAGTACGCTTGCAGAAATGGAACGGTCGACTAGGTTGCGGGCTTCTTCGCCAAACGCTTTAGAGCCAAACGTTTTAGGACTCAGCGTCTACGGCTGCTGTGGTCTGAGATTTGGCCTTGGTGCTAGATCCAGTGCTGGTTGGGGCCGCTGCCGCATTGGTGGCCTCTGGTTTCTCTTCTGACTTGCCACCGCCTGCACTGTTTTGTTTGCTATCCGTGTTACCTTTTGTCGCGGTTTTCGCCGCAGCTTTGGCAGACCCCTTGTTGAAGGAGAGTTCGCGACTGGTGAACTGTGGCAAAATCTCCTTGGTAAAGGCTTCTGCAGCTTTAGACCGATAGCGATTTGGATTGAAAATGACGGAGAGGGTTCGTTTCACTTCCACGGACTCTATCCGAGCCCGGTGAATAACCCCCATTTGCAGCTCTTTTTCAATTGCTGCGGTGGACGCAAAGGCAACCCCAAGCCCTGATTGCACTGCGTTTTTAATCGCTTCAATGGAGTTCAGCTCCATTTCTACTCGGAGCCTGCGGGTTTCGATGCCGCCGCGTGTGAGCACCTGATCAATCACTTTGCGAATGGTTGATTGGGAATCGAGGGTGATAAATTTCAGTTTGTATAGGTCGCTGCGGGCAATGATCTCACTGCTGGCTAGCGGGTGGAACACAGGCATAATCAGCGCGAGCTCGTCCTCCGCGTAGGGGGCGACTTCTAAGGATTCCTGTAGCTCCGGGGGAAGCTCACCGCCAATAATGGCCAAGTCAATTTGGCCGTTGGCCACTGCCCAGGCCGTCCGCCGGGTGGAGTGGACATGGAGCTGTACGGCGACCTCTGGGTAGCGTTGGCGAAACTGGCCAATCATGCGGGGCAGTAGATAGGTGCCTGTGGTTTGGCTCGCACCCACAATTAGGGTGCCGCCCTGCAAATTTTGTAAGTCTTCAACGGCTCGGCAAGTTTCCTGACACAGGCTGAGGATGCGATCGCCATATTCCAATAGCAAATGGCCCGCTTCCGTAAGCTGTGCCCGGCGGCCACCCCGATCAAATAAGGGAACATCTAGCTGGCGTTCTAAGTTTTGTACCTGCAAGCTGACCGCAGGCTGGGACACATACAAGCTGTCCGCAGCGCGCTTAAAGCTACCCTCAGCGGCAATGGCCTTAAGAATGCGAAGCTGATCGAGGGTAAAGGGAAGGTCAGACATGTCGGCTTAACCTGGCTAGGCAGGCATCCAGTGAGGGTGAGAACGCAAGGGATATTTGCTAACAAGCAATAGTTGAGTGAGAAGACGCTGATGAAAAGGGATGCCCTGATTGATAGTTAAGGTGTATCTACCCCAGCACTTTAGAATTTACCAGGATATTGAAACGATTGGCGAAGATTGGTTTTGGGTGATTGCTGAGTTTGTAATAATCTGGGGATCAGTTGCCATAATTAGGCCAATTCGTTGCTACCGTCACCGTTAGAATGTAAACGTCCGTGTACCGTAATGACACCTCATCAGAAGTTAAGGTGAAAAGCAGCAGGGCATCAATGACTAAAGCTTTAATGCACGTAGGTTTTTGTGTAAGAGCTTCTTGTGCAAGGGAGTCCTCAAGGTCACTTCTCGTGCTCTAAATGGGCAAGGTTTAGAAGAACAAGCGTCTTGTATAAGAAAAAAAGAGGCCATGAAGCTCAATGCTAGGCAGCAAAATATCCTCCGAGCCACTGTACGCCATTATGTGAGTACGGCTGAGCCGGTGGGCTCGAAGTCTTTGGCCAATGCTTTTGACTTGCAAGTTAGCTCTGCGACGATTCGCAATGTGATGAGTGCCCTTGAGTCATCTGGTTTGCTGTACCAGCCTCACACCTCAGCAGGGCGCATTCCTTCTGATTCTGGCTATCGGGCTTATGTGAACGAGCTGATGATGCCGTCTGAGCCGCTGACTCGTCAAATGACCTCGACCCTGAGCCAGCGAATTGACTGGGAAGGCAAGGCAATGGAGTCTTTGCTGCAAGAGTCGGCCCAGGTGTTGGCGAGCTTGAGTGGCTACGTTGCACTGGTGACGCTGCCGCAAATGCATGAGACCAAAATCAAGCATCTTCAGCTGGTGCGGGTGAGTACCCGTGAAATTTTGCTGGTGGTGGTTTTAGATACCTACAATAACCATTCCATTCTGTTACCCTTGCCTGGCCGCTCAGTCAAGGACGTTTCATCCGAGGAAATGGATGAGGAGAGCATCGATAGAGAGTTGCAGATGCTCTCTAACTTCTTGAGTGACCAGCTCCGAGGGCGAGCGTTAGATGATGTCGTGTTGGACTGGTCCGAGCTAGATCAGGCTTTTCAGCGCTATGCCGGTGGCTTTGAGCAGGCGATGGTGGATTTGTCGAACCGCTCACGCACCAACCCCGCCACCCAAATTCTGGTCAGTGGTCTTGCCGAAGTTTTGGACCAACCTGAATTTTCGGAGCGTAGCCAAATTCGCAGCATCGTTGAGCTGCTAGAAGATGGCCGCGATCAGCTGTGGCCCTTAATTTCTACGCCTCAGCAGTTAGGACCCGGCCTGCTGAGCGAAGATGACCCCGACGGCCAGCGCGTGCGCATTTGGATCGGGGCTGAAAATCCGGTGGAACCCATGCAATCCTGTGCCTTGGTCACCTCAACCTATGGCAGTACGTCTGGCCCAATGGGCAGTTTGGGTGTCCTCGGCCCGACCAGAATGTTGTACGAAAATGCGGTGGCCGCCGTAGAGGCTGCGGCTAGTTATTTAACCGATGCAGTTGCAGATACTTTGGATTTAGGTAACCGCTTGACACCGGAAGGTTGAACGCTAGCTGACATTTGTCTAGTCTCCATGGCTAGCTTCTAGAGCTTTAGCGTCTAGGGCTAGCGCTTAGAAATTATTGGGCTTACGACGTGGCTTGGCCAATAGCCTAGCGGCCAGGACACCGCCTAAGAAGCCGCAGAGATGGCCTTCCCAAGAGATGCCCTGTTGCAGTGGCAGAACGACCCAAAGAATGCTGCCGTAGAGGACTGTGACGAGCACTGAAAATGCGATCGCAACCACGCTGCGCTCAAAGTAACCGCGCAGTAGCAAAAAGCCAAAGTAGCCAAAAATAACACCACTGGCTCCGATATGAACTGAGCCAGGTGCCCCAATCAGCCAAGTGCCCAAGCCACCCAACAGCGCTGCAATAATGCTGACAAACACCCAGTCTTCGGTTCTGCGCAGCATAACCAGCCACCCGAGACTGACCAACGGGACCGTATTGGCAATTAGGTGAGCAAAGTCACCATGTAAAAAAGGTGCGCAGACAATGCCGACGAGGCCACCGACCGTGCGTGGGTGGATTCCGAACCAGAGATCTAAACGACCTTGAAAAATGACCCAATCAACGATTTCAATGGCCCACAGCACCACTACGAGAGAAATCAGTGTCCGAATCTGTAGCCTAAACTCGCCAAAAAATGAAGAGGGCTTGGTTTCCATAAAAAGGGCCTTAGGTGTGTCAGGCCTTACTGTTCTATAAGAGGTTGTCTATTAGGCGACTGTCTAGTCAAGCAGCATTAGGAACAGGTAAGGGCCAGGTTACTTTTGATGTTAAGTAAGACACACCGTGAATGACAACCATTCCGCATCCTGACTTTCGTACGTTTACTACGCTCAATGCCACCACTTCTACCAATTCTGCCCAATGCGGATTACTAACTTTTGGTTGACCGTGTTTAGCGGAGTCGTCGGATTGACCTGCTCGCAGCGTCGTTAAAGCAGCCCAATCAGATGTAGTGGCCCATGCCCAGTCACTAACTCTGTTAGCAAGGCTAGGAAGCCCAGCATGGCCAAGCGGCCATTCCATACCTCGGCGACGGGTGTAAGGCCCCAGGCAGACTTATCTTGAGGGTAAATCTTGACCTTTTTCTCGGGTTTGGTGAGGTTAGAAAAGAGGATGGGCTCTGCTGCCATAGCCTCCTCGACCATGTCGGCTAAGTCAGTAATAAAGGTTTCATCGGTATCTAGCGCCGGTACCCGGTGGAAGCCTTCAATCCCAGCTTCTTCGGCAACTTCGCGATACTCAATATCGATTTCTTGCAAGGTCTCAATATGCTCAGAGACAAAGCTAATGGGCACCACGACCAAATCATTGATACCTTTTTCTGCCAGCTCTTCAATCGCATCTTCGGTGTAGGGCTGTAGCCATTCGATCGGGCCTACCCGGCTCTGGTAGGCCAGTGTAAAGTCATTGGGGCGATCTAAGGCCTGCATAATCAGATCGGTGCAGTGCTCAATCTGCTTTTGATACGGATCGCCATACTCTTCCACGTAGCTGACGGGAACGCCGTGGGCACTGAAAAATACGTGGGCATCTTGCGGATTGGGTAATTTGTCTAATTCCGTGCGAATTAGACCGGCCATTGCCTTGATGTAGCCGGGGCGCATATACCACGACTCAATCAAGGTGTAGTCAATGGGGGCTAGCTTGGGGTCTTTTTTCCACATTTGCTCTAGCTGTCGGAAGCTGGAGCCACTGGTACTTATGGAATACTGTGGGTATAGGGGCAAGACGACTAGCTTTTCAACATCGTCTGCCTTGATACGGGTGATAGCCTCTTCGGTAAATGGATGCCAGTAGCGCATCCCCACGTATACTTCGGCGTCTTTGCCTTTTTCTTCAAGTTTTACTTTTAGCGCAGCGCCCTGCTCATCGGTGATGCGGCGCAGGGGCGAGCCTCCCCCAATTTGCTGATAGTTTTCTTGGGAGGTTTTGGCACGGCGGCTGGAAATAAACCAAGCCAGTGGCTTTTGCAGCGCGGGGAATGGAATCCGAATAATTTCAGGGTCTGAGAACAGATTGAATAGGAACGGCTGAACGTCCTCTTGCTTTTCTGGTCCACCCAAATTTAGTAGTAAAACTCCTACACGCCCCATAATGAATCGCGTACCCTACGCTTAATATTTTGATCAGCTTTGAGTATCGTAACAAGTAACGCCTATTGTGAATCATTTCCTTTAGTGGAATCTTTGTGAATTAGCAGTTTTTGATTGTTTTGTGCCCTTCTCTCGATCGGAACTATGACGACTCAGCCCAGCAGTGCTGCACCCGGCCATCCTCTCGATGCGCCGCTAGCCAAGGTTAACCAACGCTTAAAGGCCGCAAAGCTTGGTCTCAAAATTGAGCGTCGGGGTGAAAAGCTTAATTTACGGGGCACGCTGCCCCCTAGACCGGATAGTCCAAAGCTGCGTCCTTACCAGCAGCGCGTACCGTTGGGGATTCCTGCGCACAAAGCTGGGCTCAAGCAAATTGAGAAAACGGCCAAGGTGATTGCCGCCCAGCTCATTGAAAATACCTTCGATTGGCAGGATTACTTGGGGCCAGTGGCAGGACTCAAAAGAGCCGGTGCTGGGCTCTCCGAGCAGCTTGATGCCTTTGAGGCTTATTTCTTTCAGCGGCGCGAGGGGCAGGGGAAGCCTGCATCTGTACGGACCACTTGGGAGAAGGCCTATGTGCCGTATTTGAGAAAGTTGAGCGCGATCGCTGCCAAGCACCCCAATTTTTCCTTGCCTGAAGCCATCTATGCCACGGTGCAAAGCACCAAAGCCAACTCCCGCAGCCGTCAGGTTTGCTGCACCGCTCTAGATGCCCTAGCGACTTTTCTCAATACGCCCTTACCAACTGAGCTAAAGTCCTTTTGGGGAAATTATGGGAATAGCAAGACCCAGGTCCGTGCGCTTCCCACTGATGAAGACATCCTCAGTGCTTACGAAAAAATTCCTAATCCTGCCTGGAAATTTGTCTATGGCATTATGGCGACCTACGGTCTGCGGAACCATGAGGTTTTCTTTAGCGACTACGCGATGCTGGCCAGTGGTGATGAAGAAGCGGCCATTGAAGTACTTGAAACCACTAAAACTGGCCAGCATGACGTTTGGCCCTTTTATCCTGAGTGGGTAGAAAAATTCAACCTCAGAGACATTAATCTGCCTAAGGTCAACACCGACTTAAACAAAACGACGCTTCAGCTCGTCGGCCAGCAGGTGTCTCTCCAGTTCAAGCGATACAACATTCCCTTTGCCCCGTACGACCTGCGCCATGCCTGGGCTGTCCGGACGGTGCATGTTGGCCTGCCTGATACGGTTTCTGCGAGGATGATGGGGCACTCGGTGGCTGTGCATAACCGAACGTATCATCGGTGGATTACGCGCCGCGATCAGCGGGCTGCGGTGAAAGCGGCCATGAGCAAAAAATAGGCTCCTAAGAGTTAGGTTTGCAAAAAAACGATAGTTAGTGTTGCGTCAATTCTTAATCTTAGGGCGAAGTTTGTAGGGAAAGTAGTGAGATTAGGGGCATTGGGGAAACGTATTCAAACTTTGCTCCCCATTTCCCCAATGCCCCTAATCTCCCCAATGCTTATTCTCTACTTCTGAGGCTTGCCGCTTCACTAGCTCAATTTCTACATTTCTCTAGGCCTGATGAGTCGACTTGATGGCTCAAAAAATCAGTTATTTTTCAAGGCTTCTCGCACCAGTTGGCAGCCGGGCTGTTCCAGATCAGGCTGCCACACGAAGGCATCCAGGCAAGCAATCTTAGCGTCAATATTTTCCTGCTTTTGTATGGACAGTGGCTCTTGTATAGCATTGCCAAAGGCTGGAATGATGCGATAAATCGCTGAGGCTTCTCCAAAGCTTTGGAGCCTTCTGTCAAAACTGACATTCGCTAGGGCGATGGATTCTGCGCAGCCGATCAGCGCCTCGACGGTCGGGTATTCCATGGCTGAGCTGCAAAATACCTTGGATAGACCAGAGCGTTGATTATTTAGCCCTTGCTGTTTGCCCTGTTCAGCAAGCCTTGTCCCGTCTTCTAATAATGAGAGGGCGAGCTTTTTTTGAGGTGCGATCGCGCGATTACGCTGTATTAACAGCTGCTGCAAATTACCTAAATCAGGTCGTTTAAGAATTTGCGCCTGAACGGGCGGCTCTGAGCTGTCTATCGCTCTAGGAGCCTTTGTGTCAGAACTGGTTTCCTCGGACGTATCGGTTGTGGAAGCATTGGCGTCGGAAGCACTTGCTTTGGATTCGACCACTGTTTGCGAGCTTGCCTGTGAGGCCTTTCTGTCAGCTTCTTTGGGTTGTTGAAAAAAAGGCCCAAATACGGCAACCAAAAAGACCCCGATAAAAATGATGGGGAAGTTTTGAGGCTGACAGAAAGACAGAAAAGAACTGCGAAACTTAGGTAGCAAGTTTTAAAGATGGCTTAACGTATAGCCTTCCAACCCTACCAACCTCGCCCTGTTTTGGGGTGAGGGGACTTGCCCCAAAACAGGTTCACTCTCAGTCGCTCTAATTCCGCGCCCAAGGTACCACTTTTAATGCATGACCATGCCGCCATCTACATTCATGACTTGGCCTGTGATGTAGGCTGCGGCTGGGTCAGCGGCTAAGAACCGAATGAGACCGGCCACTTCTTCGGGTTGGCCATAGCGACCCAGGGGAATGAACTTGAGAATTTCTTCGGTGTTTTTCAAGTCATCCGTCATATCCGTGGCGATAAACCCAGGGGCAACTGCGTTAGCGGTGACGCCGCGAGGGGCCAGTTCTTTGGCAATGGTTTTGGTAAATCCAATAACGCCTGCTTTAGCAGCGCTGTAGTTGGCTTGACCAGGGTTACCCATCAGGCCTGCCACGGAAGAAATGTTAATGATGCGGCCTGAGCGTTGCTTCAGCATGATTTTGCTGACGGCGCGGGTGCACAAAAAGACGCCTGTCAGGTTTAAATCAATCACAGCCTGCCAGTCTTCAGGCTTCATGCGCAGCAGCAGGGTATCGCGGGTGATGCCTGCGTTGTTGACCAGCACGTCAATGCGGCCAAAGGCATCCATGGTGGCCTTAATCATGGCATCCACTTGGTCTGCCTGGGACACGTCGGCTTGGAGTGCGATCACCTCTCCGCCATTTTCTTTAATGGCGGCGGTCACTTCATCGGCTGCACCGCTGGAACGGGCGTAGTTGATGACGACTTTTGCGCCTTCCGCTGCGATCGCCATTGCCGCTGCTTTACCAATCCCCCGAGATGATCCTGTGATGATGGCAACCTTATCTGCAAGCGCTCCAGCCATGGCCTAATGTCCCTCGATCCTTAATAAATTCGCCCAATCACTGTAATATTTCAGCGGCCAACCGAGCAATGCTTTTTGCGCTTTGAGCCTTTCTATGAGCCTTCTGTTCCGTTGGCCGTGAGTGTTTGCTGCCAATAGAAAATGGGTCGATCCCTAAATTAATACGTACTAGGCTTCACACAATCGAACTCACCGACTAGCATAGGGGTGTTGTTTTTACACGCGCACGCCAATGGCAGTCAAACAGGAATTCAGCAGTTTCGATGAGATGATTAGTGGCTCTGAAGAGCCTGTTCTGGTCGATTTTTACGCAGACTGGTGCGGTCCCTGCCAAATGATGTCCAAAATTTTAGGCCAGGTGGGCAGTGAGCTCAAAGGCGAAGTCAAAATCGTAAAAGTCGATACCGAGAAGTATCCCCAAGTTGCTTCTAAGCACGAGGTTCATGCGTTGCCTACCCTAATCCTTTTCAATCAGGGGGAACCTGTCGATCGCATTGAAGGCGTGCTGACTGGCGATCAGCTAAAGGAGCGTGTGCGTGGTGTTTTAAGTGCTTAATTGCCCAGCTTTTTCAGTTCGGATCGCTTAAACACATGACAGAACCGATCAATGTCGGTAGTGATAGCCCCTCAATTCCTAACGCCGTTGTTCCAACTGCTGCGCCAATCACTGTTGCGCCAACCACTGTGCCAGCAGCCGTGCCAACGATGGTTGCGTCGGCTGGCCTGTGGGTCCGTGCGGTGATTGCCCTGGGGGGGAATCTGGGCAATTCCAGGCGTATTTTGGCTGAGGCGATTCAGGTTATTGACGATAGTTTGACCATTCGGGTGCGGACGCGATCTCACCTTTACCAAACAGCGCCCGTTGGTCCACCCCAGCCCGACTATCTCAATGCCTGCATTTTGATTGAGACGACGTTAACACCGAGAGCCCTGCTCCAACGTCTGCTTGCCATCGAAAACCAATTTGGCCGGGTGCGCCAGGTGCGTTGGGGAGCAAGATCGTTGGATCTTGACTTGTTGCTCTTTGGCGATCAAATCGTTGACTGTCCAGGTTTAACGGTGCCCCATCCGCGTCTACATGAACGAGCCTTTGTGCTAGTTCCACTGATGGACATCGTGCCGAGTTGGCGTCACCCTATCTTTGGTAAGACCATTGCCCAACTGTCAGAACAGATACCAATGACCGGGGTAGAACGATTGTCTCAGCAGCCGTCGATTTCTCCCTGATAGTTTTGAAGAAGAAGAGGTCTGAACTAGCGTTCGATCAGCTTGCATTTCTCGGCTCATTATCCCTCGCCCAATCACCCCTCGCCCAATCACCAGAGACTTTCAAAAAACGCCATGGCATTAGGACAAGAACCGGCTGAACAGCTCAGCCAAAAGCTATTTTATGCCGGGCGTAAGTTTGACTATGAGGTTAACCGTTTAAAATTGCCCAATGGTGCGGTGGGGGAATGGGAGTGCATTCGTCACCCTGGGGGATCCATGGCCGTACCCGTCACCTCAGAGGGCCAGTTTGTTCTTGTGCGGCAGTATCGCTTTGCTATGCAGGGGCGTTTGCTGGAGTTTCCTGCTGGGACCGTTGAAAAAGGGGAGGACCCTTTAGAAACTATTCAACGTGAGATCCAAGAGGAAACGGGCTATAAAGCCGAAACCTGGAAAACCCTGGGCGAGTTTCCTAATGCTCCCGGTTACTCCGATGAGATTATCTATGCCTACTTAGCTACCGGATTGGAGAAACTGGCAGAGCCGCCCCAGCTAGATGAAGATGAAGATATTGAAGTCATTCTTATGGGTGCTGATGAGCTAGAGAAAGCGATTTTAGAAGGCACGCCTATTGATGCCAAATCGATCGCCGCTTTTTACATGGCCTGTGCTTACTTGTAGCTGCCGGTTGCTGTAGTTGCTGGTTATACTAAGGCCCGTGACCTTTTCATGAATAACGGGCTATGGCGGATGATTTGGTGCTGTTTTGGCATCGTCGAGACTTACGGATTTGCGATAATTTAGGACTGGCGGCTGCACGCGATCGCACCTCAAAAGTCATCGGTCTCTTCTGCCTCGACCCCGGCATCCTGAACGGTGATGATATCGCCCCAGCCCGTGTCGCTTACATGCTCGGTTCCTTGGCTGAGCTGCAAGAGCGCTACCGAGAAGTAGGTGGTGAGTTATTGATTCTTCAAGGCAATCCTGAAACCGCAATTCCTCATCTAGCAGCGGCCCTAGAGGCGACAGCGGTGTACTGGAATCGGGACGTAGAGCCCTACTCTCGCAAGCGTGATACCAAGGTGGCCAGTGCACTCAAGCAAAAAAATATTGAGATGCAAACCCAGTTTTGGGATCAGCTCCTCCATGACCCAGACACCATAAAAACGGGCGGAGGACAGCCCTACAAAGTCTATACACCCTTTTGGCGCAACTGGCTTCAGCAGCCCAAGCTTGCCCCGGTTCCTCAGCTGGCTGAGGTTACAGGCCTTTCTTCCAAAGAGCAAACATTAGCGAAAGAAGCGGGTGCTATCGACCTGCCCACAGACAAAGACCTTGGTTATGAATGGGACAATGGCTTTTTGCTAGCGCCTGGCGAACAAGCTGCACTCATTGCACTGACAAGCTTCTGTGATGAGCGCAGCGCCATTGATGAATACGATGAACAGCGCAATTTTCCTGCGAATCCTGGTACGTCGTTACTCAGTGCTGCTTTGAAATTTGGAACCATCGGTATCCGCACGGTTTGGGCTGCGGCTGTGGATGCCTATACCCGTTCCCGCAGTGACGAAACCCGTCAAAATATTCGGACCTGGCAGCAGGAACTCGCCTGGCGTGAGTTTTATCAGGGGGTGATGTACTTTTTTCCTGATCTAGCCGACGGTCCCTACCGCGAGCACTTTAAGGACTTCCCTTGGGATAACAATGAAGTGCATTTCCAAGCCTGGTGTGAGGGTAAAACCGGCTACCCCATCGTCGATGCGGCCATGCGTCAGCTCAATGCAACCGGATGGATGCACAATCGTTGCCGAATGATTGTTGCCAGTTTCCTCACCAAGGATCTGATTATCGACTGGCGTTGGGGGGAAAAGTACTTTATGCAAAAGCTGGTTGATGGTGACTTGTCAGCGAACAATGGCGGTTGGCAGTGGAGTGCTTCTAGCGGTATGGATCCTAAGCCCCTGCGAATTTTTAACCCCGCGAGCCAGGCCAAAAAATACGACCCTGATGCTGAGTACATTCGGGAATGGATTCCTGAAATTCGTCATATCGATACCGGTGTATTGCTGAAGGGCGACATTCCGCCTCTAGTCCTAGAAGGTACTGGCTATCCCGAACCGATTGTGAGTCATAAGGTGAGGCAAGCTGAGTTTAAAGAGCGCTATAAGGCTCAACGGGCCTAACGGTTGGATGGCATGGGCTTGATGGCTGATTGCGTTGGCACTTTGCGATGACGTTCCCTGAGTTCTCTGGAAATACGCGATATTTCCAGATTTAACCAATATTTTTTGAATAAAGAATATGGCGATATCTTTGCAGGTTCGACAGTCTGCTTTTTAGGGTGCCATTTACGTCTAACAAATCGGCTAACAACATCATTAAACGTTTGACTCATGAAGTCTCTTTTGCCCCAACCTAAGTCCAGCTCAGCCGATCTCGAAACGTTGCTAAAGCCCAATATTCCTCAGGCTGCGGGGAACGGCTCTTCTGCTACGGCTGCGCGTTCTTCTTTTAAGACGATTGTGGGCACTGCCCGAAAAGATGACATTACGGGTACGTACAGACGTGATCATATTTTTGGTCGCGACGGTAATGACAAATTGCGTGGGGCTAATGGCAATGACCTCATCAAAGGTGGCAATGGCAATGACATTATCTCCGGTGATCATGTTGCTAAGCGAACCACCACTAGCCATGACCGCCTATATGGTCAAAATGGACGAGACCAGCTGTTTGGCCGTCTTGGGAATGATTTTCTCTCAGGTGGCAATGGCAATGATCAGCTCTTTGGTGGCATTGTCTCTGGAGATCGCAGCTTTAACCCTAAGCCCGATAGTAACGATTACTTATCCGGTGGCAGGGGCAATGATTTTCTAAGTGGCGGTGCTGGTAAAGACTATCTCAATGGCACCAGTAGTACGGCAAAGGGTGCTGGGGAAACCGATATCTTAATCGGTGGCGCAGGCGGCGATACGTTTGTTTTAGGCGATCGCAAAGCTGTGTATTATATGCGCGGCAACGATCTGGCCGTCATTTCTGACTTTAATCGCAAGGTCGATAAAGTCCGTTTGCACGGTGATGCTTCAGACTATGTGCTGACCTATGATCGCAAAGGCAAGGGCACGGCCTTAGGCTATGTGGGGCGCGGTAATTTTGAGCTTGTGGGCGTATTCGCTGACCAAAACTTGTCGAACATGAGGCTGACGAATACAGCTTTTCAATATGTCTAGCTTGTATGTCTAGATCGACGGGTGGCAAGTTAGCAAGATGAGCGTTCAGTCAAGGTGAGGCTGAAAGTGTTGTGAAATAGGGCGTAAAGTCGATTGTCTTGGGTGGTTTACGGATGGTTTTGACGACGCTGAGGTCTCGATTTTCGGGGGCAGCGAAAT
>JBCDAG010000042.1:0-27232 GCA_039186165.1 Cyanobacteria bacterium P01_F01_bin.53 | reverse complement strand
CCTTGAGACAAAGCTCCCAGATTCCTAATTATAGGGAATATCAGAATGCAATTGTGCTGTTGTTGTCGTTTCGTTCGAGACAGATTCATTAGAAACAGTCGTCATTTTCCTCCTTCTTTGAAACAACCTGCCAACTTGGACTATCTACTTAGATAGCTCGACATTTTTATTGGCTGCTTGGATCTGTCAGGAGAAGCGAAGGCGCTTCTGTATTCAATGTACTCCTCACATTCAACAATGTGAGGGTATGCACGATAAAGTTTACAAACTGACGGAGTCCACTCTCATCAAACCTCGGATTTCTATTTTTTTTATCGGAATTCACTGAGAAAAGAGATGTTTTTAGTACACTTGAGTCCAAGTTTACTGGGCTGAGTCCAAGTTTACTGGGCATCACAAGTGTACTTGTTACAAGATACGGACGGTCTAAGCTGTCATCTGCTGCTAGAGGTGTGTGGTTAGGCCTGTTTGCAATTCAGCCTATTCTGCATCCAATCCCCTGAGCCGACGTAGCAGATCCATCGCCGCATTGCGACCTAGCCCTTGGCGGTTTTCGCTGTGCTTCCAGAACTCTTCCCACCAGTCTTCGGGCTGCTGGTGCTCGCCGGTGTATTCGGTCGGACGGCGCGTTCTGCCATCGGTGACGAGGCTACCGACATAGTCCGCATCGTCATAAATGCGCTTGATTTGTTCATCGATTTCAGCCAGATCGGCTTCAGAGACGACACCATTATCGGTGGCTTTGTAGAATTGCACGGTGACGCGAATGGGGAAGTTAGGATCGCGCTCAATGGCAAGGTCATCAATTTCAGTGAAAGGGCCTTCTACAGGGCCATGGCCGATCACAGCCGCTTCTACGTTGCTTGCACGCTGCTGCGTTGGCGCCGCTGGAGCAGCCGCGCTCTCCATCATTACGCCGCTATCGGCGGCTACGCCAAAGTTGTTGCTGAAGGGTTCTTTTTGCTTGAGCGGTACCTGAATTAGCATCACCATATTGAGTCCTTCTTCTTCAGAGACTTCCACCGGCGGTAGGGTTGTGGTGCCATCTTCCGTCTGCTCGGTTTGCTCAGCGCGAAAGTCACTAATGCGCTTTCCTGTGAGGCTGGCGCGTTCGCCGTTTTTGTTAAAGAAGAGGCGTTGCCCCCAGGTGCGGCCAGCGTCAAACCCATCGCGCTGGTTGTCAATCACGGTGGCGCTGGTGCCTTCACGGGTAGCCAGCAGCGTGAGCACGGCAGGATCGCCTGGATAGGACTGGTAGTTAAATAGGACGGGATTAAACGTCGCTTCGCCGCTTTCGGGGATGGGGAGGAAGGCGGCTTGGGCGCTGACGAGCACGTGGGAGTCACGTTCGGCCAGCAGAGACTGTTCGCGGCCTGTCCATGAGCTGGGTTCGCTGAGATAGTCGCGCAAATCTTCTAGCACTTCGGCTAGGAGGGTGGGTTCAACGTCTTCGCCTTTTTCATTGCCGGTGAGGATAGAGAGACGCTGCATGGGCACGTCGGCGGTGAGGTCAGAAAAGTTTGGATAGCGGATAACGGGCATCAAGTGAAGCTGCGCCTCACCAGTACGCGGATCGCGATGCTCGACTTGGATGGTCATGTCGCTAATGTTGGGACCCACGGAGGAGTTATCGAAGCGACCCGTGTCTTCCCAGGTGATATCGAGGATTTGCAAATCCTTTTCAGCCGCGAGACGCTGGGCCTCGAGGTTGCGGATCATGGATTTGGTCCGTTCTATCACTTGGCCGTATTGGCGATAGTGAGTGATGTCAGTAACCAAGGGGGCTTCCTCGCGGGTGACGGTCGGTGGTTGGACGCTTTCAGTGGGAGTGTTATCCGTGGGCTCCGAAGCGCCAATGCCCCAGGATTGGGCCAGCACGCCTCGGTTAAGGCCGGTAATGCCGCCGAGGAGGAGGGGCAAAATGAGGAGCTTCCCGAGGGTGGTCTTTTTCATGGTGATTAACGAATGACGATGAATGTTCTTAACCTTAAGTTAAGCGGCCAGCGGGCTAAACTTTGGCTGGTTTCTAAAAATGAAACCAAATTCAATCAACTTTCTCAAGGGGAGCGATCGCGTATGAAACGGGTCATGTTTGTGTGTAAGAAGAATTCGTCTAGATCGCAGATGGCGGAAGGCTTTGCCAAGCGGATTGGGGCAGGAAAACTGGAGGTGATCAGTTCGGGCTTGGAGGCGAGTTCGGTGAGGCCAGAGGCGATCGCTACGATGGCAGATATTGGCATTGACATCACCGATCAAACTTCGGATGCTTTAGCTGACTTTAACGCGGATGACTTTGACGCGGTGATTTCGCTCTGTGGCTGTGGCGTCAATTTACCGGAGGCTTGGGTGAAACAGGATTATTTTGATGATTGGCAGTTAGAAGATCCGGCGGAGCGGCCTGAGATTTTTCCAGAAATTCGAGATGAGATTAAGAAACGGGTGACAGACCTTGTGGAAAAACTTGCATAAGTGACCGTGTTAAAAACATCCACTTATACCAGTTTGTTGCTTGCTTGAGTCGTCGTATTTGAGGGCTCTGTCGTGTTTTAGGACTCTAGTGACGCTTTCAGCGGGCCTGAGATTGGGCCTGAGATTGGGCCTGAGATCGCAACCGAGCTGATGTCAGCATGGGCAATGGTTGTGGGTATCCCTACAGGCATACCCACAAAGGACGGTTCTGTTATTTGCTCTGTGGTCTGTTCGTAAGCAGACATCAAAACCTGGGCAATCGGCTAGGTTTGGCAAGATTCTTTGTTCAGGTATGCCTGCGAGTATCGATGCGCAGCGATCTGAGTCAGTGACATTACAGAAGTACTATCAATGTGTGTGGTTTTGTAAGTGCCAACAAAGAAAGATGATGTATGGCCCTTTTCTATATTTATTTCTGTTGTTTTTTGATGTCTCTTGTACAAGTTTTTTTGTTTTTAGTTGTCCCTAACATTTTTCCTGGGAATTCTCTTCTGGCCTTGTGATAGCCCGGCTTTTGCCAGGCGACGGATGCCAAAAATCCTTCTGTTGGCTGCGATAATTGGCGAAAGAAAGGCTTCTTCACTGCAATGCAATGAGGCATTGTTAAGCCCGTTATTCTAGGTTTTTGAGTCAAACTGATAATGAGGAATAGCGGCTCGATGGTTATGAGGTGACCCAGTTCACACGTAAGCACTGAGACCCTTTTCCCAAAAATGAGGTCACAAGATACGGGAGATTACAAGTTCAGTATCCCAGTGAATCATTTTATACTTGCTGCATGATCTTCACGTAGGGCGACGCATCATGAACAGGATGAGTTGCTGTAGAGCCTACGATTAAATCCCTGCGTAGTTATTGTTTCAAGTTTTTATTTACTATGCTTTATCGTTCCTCTCTGAAATCTCTAACTGTCCTCGGACTTTCTGCGGGTGCTCTTCTATTTGGTACGTCTGCTGTGCAGGCTCAAGCTGCCCCAATTGATGAAAAGGCTTTTGCCGATGGAGTCGTCTCCTACGATCGAGGCACTAGCAACAACTGGAATAGTTTTTTTGGTGAAGCTAATAGCTCTGATGAGCAATGGCAAGTGTTTGACCCTACTTCGGCCTTAGGTAAAAACAACTGGACCGCCGAAATGACTAACAGAGGTTCTCTGGGGCAGTGGAATAAGGATATTGGTGTTTCCCTAGGTAAGCACGGCTCTTTAACCGTAGAATTTACCGATAATTACTTGACGGGAAGTGGCGATGACGCCTCTGATCTCTGGATTTTTGAGATTGGCGGAATTGCGGAAGAATCCAATGTTGAAATTAGTACCAATGGCCTCGATTGGTACAACGTTGGTGTGGCTAATAGACAAGATAAAAGCCAGGACAGTGGTGTCGGCATTGATATCGATAGTGTGTTTGATGAATATGCCTTGAGCAACGATTCTGTGTTCTCTTTTGTTCGAGTCACTGATACCGGTAATAATACATATAGCAACTTTAAGGCCGGTATTGATATTGATGCGATCGCCGCACTCTCTTTTGTTGAAAAAGATGAGACCCCTGTGGAAGTCCCTGAACCTGGTGTAATGGCTGGTTTGGCAGTTCTCGGCTTTAACTTCTTTCGTCGTAAGCTCGGCTAATCGGTGTTGGTCTTGATTATGGGATAGCCTCCAGAGAGATAGTTTCTCTCCATGCAAAACCGCTGGGAATCTTCTTTGAAAGAGATTCTCAGCGGTTTTTCTTATAGCGGTTTTTCCTATTGTTGATGGTTTCTTGTTTTGTTGTCAGCAAGGGCGGTAGAGTTTGCGTTTAGCCCTCTGTGAGAATCTCATCCAACGAGAATCTCATCTAACTTGGCTCTAACCGCCTGGATATCTTGCCACATAAGCCATTTAGGCTGACCTTTCTCTCTCGAAGGGTTGCGTAGTAAGTACGCTGGGTGCAAAATAGGCATGCATTGGCGACCCTCCCACTCAATCCACTGTCCGCGAATTTTCGTAATGCCCCGCTTCTCACTCGGGATAATACCCTTCACTGCGGTTGCCCCAGTGAGCAACATGATTTTGGGATCGACGAGGCGAATTTGTTCCAGAATGTAGGGGCGGCAGGCCTTAATTTCTGGTGCTAAGGGGTTACGGTTACCCGGCGGGCGGCACTTTACGATATTGCAAATGTAAACGTCTTTTTCCGTATCTAGACGCACTGATTCCAAAATCTTTTGGAGTAGCTGACCCGAGCGACCGACGAAGGGCAAACCCTGTTCATCCTCTTGTTGGCCTGGCCCTTCCCCAATCACCATGAGCGGGGCGGTTGGATGACCGCGACTTACCACCACATTGGTGCGCGTGGGCGCGAGGCCACAACGCTGGCAGCTTTTGCAATGGACGGCTAGCTGGTCAAGGTTTTCGTAGGTGCCGGGAGGGATGGGGACTTTGGCGCTGGTGGGAATGTTGTCAGGCTCGAAGTCTGCTGGGGATTGGGTGGCATCCATGCCGCTAGCATTGAAGAGATCGAGCTGGTCAGTCATGGACTGTGGTGTATAAAGGGTCACTATTCCCTAGTCTAAAGGTTGCCTAGATTAAAGGCAAAGACGGCTACGGCACCTTGCGACACAATGGATTAGCTATTTTACCTGCTCAAAATTTCTTGGTATGCGCCTGTCATACGTTTTGCGATCGCATCCCAGCTATAGTTCTCTTTTGCACAGCGCTGAGCATTTTGTCCGCGTTGCGATCGCACGTCGGCCTCACCAAGGGCTTTATCCAACGCCGCCACCAACGAATCAACGTTAGTCGGTACGACCCAGCCCGCCGAGTCTTGTTCAATCACTGGCCAAATATGCACCTGATCAGAAATGACCACTGGCAGCTTGGCCGCCATGGCTTCAGCCACGGCAATGCCAAAGTTTTCGTAGTAAGAGGGCAGCACAAATAAATCGGCAGCACTGAGGATTTGCGCTTTTAGCTCACCGGAAACGAAGCCGTTCAGCGTTGCCCAATTCGCCCAAGGAGAGGCTTGAATTTTTTCTCGAATGCTGGTTTCGTAGTCCCTGTCTTGGGGGTTTGCCCCACAGAGGAGAAAGTGAAAAGGACGATTTTGAGCATGTAGCCTTTCTAAGGCTGGTAGCAGTAGATCAAAGCCCTTTTTCGGATCAATCCGGGACATGAACAATATGATTGGATGCTCTGCCGGGATGCCAAATCGCTCGCGGATAGCCGCCTGAGCCGTGGTGCGATCAGGCAAATCAGGGAGTGCCACGCCCAAGGGAATGATCACATCAGGTGTGCTCACCCCAAATCGCTCCGAGACCTTAGACTCTAACTCAGTGGTGAAGTGAATCGCCGAGGCCCCGGCGAGGTTGGGCTTTTCGAGCAGGCTGGCGTACAGCTTTTTAATCTGTTTTTTCTTGGCTAAATCAGCCGGGTCGAGGGTACCCAGCGGGCGCATGAGGTAGGGTAGCTTTCGCCAGCGGCAAACCGTGGCAGCCGCTGTACTCACCGGTGAAAAGAGGGCGTGGATATGGGCGATGTCATAGTGATGGGCATTGGCCCAGAGCCAGCTAAGCAGCTCCGTTGAGAACTTATAGCGGCGAAAGGGTGAGCAGCGAAAGTAAATAATTTCGTAGCCATCCTGTTGCACTGGCTCGCCCAAGGGCACATCTAACGATGCCTCATCGACATCGCCATTGGAGTCCGTGGTGATGACGGTTACCTGACTAACGGTGCCCGCAGGCAGCTTGGCCAGGGCCGCACTTAAGCCTCGGATCATCTGGCTAGGGCCACCATATACCAGTGAAATGGAGGGAATAATTTGCAGGATTTTTAACGGCTTCATGGTGACCGGTGTGGGAGCTTCAATGGCTGTATGGTGCTCACTATAGGTCAGCGCGGCGGCTAAGCTGGCCTGTGGTGAGATCAATTTCGAGGGTGGTGCCGCCGGCTTTTACCAAGGCCAGATCGCCCTTAGCAGTTACCGTGGGCGGTGCAGAGATCCACCAGCCGCTCGTGGCCTGTTGGGTGAGGGCCGAGGGGGTGACATCAAGCGCTTTCTTAATGTCTTCGAAGCTGTGTTGAGCCACGACTTCACCCTCTGTGTCAATCAGGGTCAGGGCATGGGGGCTAGCCACATTGATAAATTCGTCCAGTAAGAGGACCTGGCCTTGGTCGCTGACTAATGCGAACCGGGGGCCGTACTGGTGAGGTAAATCCTTTTGCCAGAGTAGGGCCGCGCCTTCATAGAGTTCGCTGGTTGCCAAGGGCGTTTCCCACTGGTCTTCAGCGCTGACGACGAGCTGGTAAGCTCCACTGGAAAAGGTTTGGCGTAGGGGTGGATGGGTGAGGCTATCATTCGTGACCGCCTGGACAACTGCTCGCTCTGCCAAGGGCGTTTCCTTAATGATGGGTGCTTGAGAAACAGGCGCTGGGCTGGGCCAGAACGCGGCCAAACCGGCGATGGTGCTGCCAAGTACACCGGTCGCGAGTAGGGAAAGGCGTGTTTTGGTCATGGTCGTGGCCTCCTCTGGTATACGTGGAACTTATGACGTTGGAAATGAGTGAACGTTCTAAATGAAGGAACGCTGTTTGATATTGAAGGTTTGATATTGAGGCTCTGGCGCTAAGGCACTAAAGCTCTGGCGTTAAGGTGCTAAAGCTTTAGCTAAGGCTTCATAGGGTTTGTTGAGGATTTCCTACGAGCGCCTGCTAATAGGGGTATCCCCATGATAGACAATCCCAAAATCCCGATAGGTTCAGGTATTGTTCTGCTGACGGAACTGGGCAGTTGGGCTGTGAGTGCAGCATCGGGCGGCCAGCTAGCGGTTCCGTTGGCATTGCCCTCGAGAAAGGCTAGGCCGTTGATGAGCTGAGTCACCTGGTCAGCGGAAAAATGAACGTGGTCAGTGGCAAGGTGAACTTGGTCAGTGGAATGATGATGGTGGTCAGTGGAATGATGAACTTGGTCAGTGGAATGATGATGGTGGTCAGTGGAAAGATGAACGTGGTCAGTGGCAAGACGAGCGGTAGCCTGAATTTCCTGACCTGCTGTGCCCGTGTTGCTACGATTGACCAAAGGGCTATTGAGAATTTCTTGGATCTGTGCGGCGGTGAGGTTGCTCAACCCTGCACCATCAGGGCCAATGTCGGCAATGGTGCTAGGAATAAGACGGTCATCACCGTCTGCGAGTAAATTATTGCTACCGTCAGCGCTGCTATGGCGTAGCCCTAAGTTATGACCAATTTCATGGGCTAGGGTATCGGTACGACCATTGGGTCCAAAACCCAAGACATTGTCACTGATCAGAATACCGTTGGCATCGACCCAAGCAATGCCAAACTGGTCATTGCCACCACTGCCTTCAATCTCATCGACGAACCAAACGTTGATGGGGCCGCTGGTGTCGGTGGAATCCGGGTGTCTGCCAAAGGCTCCTGCCCCGCCCGTGCGAGTCAGTTCGTAAAACTCGTAGTCTGCTGAATTACGATTACGACTATCCTCAATGGTCAGAAACCGGGAATTATTAAGGCGATTGGTTGGCAAAAAGGAGACCCTGAGCTGGGCTTGCTCTAGAATCTTGCGGGTGATGTCTGCGAAAAGATTGACATTGGCGCAGTTGCCGCCATTGTCATTACAGACCTGAATGGGCTGAATAAACAGCTCGTTATCCGAATCAAAGTCAATGGTCTGGACAGATTGGACGGTACCTTCTGGGCAACCTGTGAGGGCAAGCGCGAGACCCATGAGGACCGGTAAGGATTTGGGCGTTTTGGAAAGGCGGCCTAGGAGTGTGTCGGGCACAAGACGGGCTAAATATTTCACTAAAGATGCGTTTTGAAGGGAGCAGTGTTTGATCAGACCCGTATGGAGGTGGGCATTTGAGTGATAGCGTACCCAGTCCATACACTAAGAAAACTTGTTGTGTTTGGGTAATGGGTTGTTACAGAAAACTAACTGGCTAAATTTGAATAATCGCAAAGGATGATCTTGCCATGTTTTTTGGGTTTTTCATGGTTTCACCCAAAAAACTTTTAAAGTCTTTTGTGTGTGAGGTTGTATGTGAGGTCTGTATATAAGGTCTGTGTGCGTTTGGCTGCCTCTATCTACAGGAGCGTTTGGCAGGCGTGTCGGTAGGTTGTTACTGGCAATTTAGATAGTGAAAAATTGCCAGTGGAAAATCACCACGAACAAATGACTACTGGTAAATTTCTACCAGTAGCATTCGGTGGATTCACTTAAATTTTACAGGCCAAAGTCGGGGCGTCAGAACAAGGTTTCGTAAAAATTGAGCTGTCGTTTTGCTAAAGCTTTATTGGTGTATTCAGCCATGGCTCGGTGGTAGCCTTTTTCAGCGAATGATTGTTGTTGTTCCGGATGGTCAATCAGGATGGCCAGCTTTTCTGCAAAGGCCGCCGCATCTCCCTCTGGGAAGACCAGGCCATCTTGTTTGATCACATGGGGTATTTCGCCGGAGTCAGAGCCAATGACGGGGACTTTGCAGGCCATGGCTTCAATAATCACGTGGCCAAATTGTTCCTTCCAGCCAACGGCGCTGAGTGTTTTGAATTGGTAAGTGGTTTCTGAGGGGAGCACCAAGGTGTCCATCAGGTTGATGTAGCGAGGTACGTCAGCATGGGGGACACTTTCTATCCAGATGATGCGTTCTGAGATGCCAAGTTCTTTGGCCTGTTGTTCCAATTCTGTTTTGAGTGGTCCCCGTCCCAGGAGGAGTAGCTTCCAGGAACGATCCGTAATGCGTCCTAGGGCCTTAAACAGCGTTCGGAGGCCTTTCTCTTCTACAAAACGACCGACAAAGCCAATGACAAAATCGTCGGGTGTGAGACCATGACTTGCGGCTAATTCAGCCTCATCTGTGGGGCGAAAAATGCGCTCATCGACCCCTAGCTGTGGCATGACGCAAGCCGGACCCTGATAGCCATGTTCTTTGAGGATATCGGCGCCATCTTGATTGCCCACAACGAGGCCATCGGTGTGGCGGAGGTTGTAGTTTTCGAGTAAGGAGAGTGGAAACTTAACCTCGTAGGGCAGGTTCCACCAGGTGAAAAAAGTGTTTTTTGCCTTGAGACCCAATAGCCGATTAAGGGTGATGAGTTGGGCATAGCCTACGGATTTAGACCCTTGTTCCATTTGAATGACGTCGGGTCGGAATTCTCTCAGCAATGAGATGATTTCGGTGCCAAAGCTGAGGAGACCTTGGTTGTTCTCGCTAAAGTTTGAGACGGGGACAATGCGGAATCGGCCTTCGGCTTTCGCTTGGGTTTCTATTTTTCGGCTTTGTACGCCACCTGGGGTCCAGCGCTTGGGGACGACGGCGGTGACTTCTACATTGGGATCGATTTGGGTTAGCGATCGCAATTTCTCACAGTTGAGATCGACAATATAGGTATGGCTAGCAACCAATATTTTCATGAGGATGCACAAAAAGAACGAGGGCCGATAGGAGCGTGATCACAGAGGAATCACAACAAAGGCGTCACGCCTTTGCGCTCTTCTGTGAAGGAAGTGGGTCGGAAGATGGTAGGTCGGTAGATATGGAAGAGAAGGGCTAGATTAAGCCGTAGGCGGCTGGGTGTAGAGCCTGCCATTACGTCCAGCGGGCTTTATCAAGGTCCAGCAGGCTTTGAGGAAGCCCAGGCTGTAGAAGAAAAAGCGTGAGACGATTTTGACCGGTGATCCACTTTTATTGCAGGGTGGATGGCCGAGGACGTGGCAGTCGAATAGGCTCGCTGAGAGCCTAAAAAGCTCACCAGGCGTGAGGTTTTTGAGCGCCATGAGAAAGTGGTTGTGGTAAAAGGTGGTTTGGTATTGCAGCGATCGCGTGCTGATGTCATGGCAACCCCCGGTTTCTTCGCCAAGGTGCACCAAATGGGCCTCGGGCTCGTACCAAATAATCAGCCCTGTTTTGCGCACCCGCAGACAAAAATCTGACTCCTCGCGGACGGCGCTACCGGCAAAGCGCTCATCAAATCGAAGGCCGTGTTGTTCAAAGACTGTCCGCCGAAAAGACATATTGCAGCCTCGGGCCGTGAGCACCCGCTGGGGTTTAACCGTGTGGACCAAGTCGATATGGTACCAAGCAATACCCGGATCCATAGCCTCCGGTGGGAGGGTTTCAATGGCGGGCTCTTTAGACTGTGAGAGCTTCATGCGATCAAACACTCGGCCTGCGACAACGCCCACATCAGGGCGATCTTTGTACACCTTGGCATGGGCTTCTAAAAAGCCCTCTGGCAGCTCGACGTCATCGTCCAAAAAGAGCAGAATCTCGCCCTTGGAGCGCTCAATGGCGTAGTTGCGGGCGGCGGGAAGACTGGCCCAGTCGACGGTGTAGAGCTGAATTTTTTGCTCAGCGGCCAGCTGATCTAAAAGGACTTTTGTCGCTGGCTCGTGGTTCTGGGTTTGATCCACCACAATGAGTTCGTAGGCGGCGTAGGTTTGGGCGAGTACGCTTTTGATGGTGTCGCACAGCACTTCCTCGCGCCCATAGGTGGGGACGATAACCGAAATCAACGGTGAAGCAGATGCGGAGGGGGTTGTCATAGCCTTGGAATAAGTGGAATCAGTCACGTTGCTCAGAATTAAGTTGCTCAGAATTAAGTTGCTCAGATTAAGTGTTGCGCTTGAATTGAATCGTGCGCTCAGATTAAGTGACGCGCTCAGAATTAAGTTCTGCCCTCGATTGCATTGATCAGCGTCGAGCATGGCAGATCAGCGTTGAGACTGTCAGAGGCGACAGGGTGCTAATCGAAAGTCGGCTTATCTCTAAGCTTGTTGCGTCTGCGTTTAGAGTTTTGGGGAATTTCAGGCGCACTGCCGATCGCACCCGCTAGGGCAGCGGCTTCTGCTTTCTCCCTTTCCTGTTTTTCCAGCTCTGGAATTTTGAGTACGATACCTGCCGCCAGCCAGTAATACACACCCACCGGGTCGGTATCTAGGGGATACCAATAGGGGTTGTAGCTAATAAAGGCGACAAATACCCACATGGATGCGGCGTAGCTGCGGAGGTTTTTGTCCTTGGTATTTCGATACACCCGAAACGTTACGATCGTTAAGGTCGAATACATCGCCATCGCCGCAATTAAGCCAAGCGGGCCAATTTCGTAGATCAGCTTAGGGTGATACGTTTCGATCAGTGTGGTTCTACCAAATGAACGGGCTGCGTTCGTGGCTCGGCCCACCCCATGGCCAAAAATACCGTCTTGCTTTTTGAGAACAAAGTCAAACTGCTCAGCGATAAATTGTTGGGGAGGGGAGGCTGCCCAACGACTTTCTAAGCTATCAAGACGGGTCTGCACCACGGCCGGGTTGCTCACCACCAAGTAGCTCAAAATAATGCCAAAGAGTACGCCAATGGGAATGAATCGTTTTAAGTTGGCCACCTGGCCGGTTAGAACGGTTAGCAAGATAACGGCGCTCGGCACGAGCACCAAGGCAATTCGCTGGCCGGAAACAGTCGCCATGATGAACACGGCCACCAGGGATACTAGGCCAACGGTTCGCCAGATGGCGGATTTGTCACTAAAGGTGGTGCCAAAGCTAAAGAAGGCCGCTGAAATCAGGAACCAACCCCATTGCCAAGGGGCTACAAAGGTTCCTGGTAAGCGAATTTGGCCCACATCTGGGGCGTAAAGTAGTGAGCCGCCTACAAAGCACCTAGCTTCTAGGGAGGCCCTAAACATTTCCTCGCCTGCTTTTACGGTTCCTGAACAAATATTTGTCCTCAGCATGAAGTACTGAATGAAGCCTAATCCACAGGCTGTGAGTACCAATACCGCTTGCAAGCGCAGGAGACCAACAAGATCTTCTTTGTTGCGAATGAGGTAGTAAATGCAGGCGATCAGGGGTACATAGCCGAACAGTAATTTCCCGCCCAAAATGGCCATGAGTATGGGTGCTTTGTCGCTAGACCCTCCGAACTGGTCTGGCACATTGGTGAGTAAGGCGGTGATAACGACCACGATTAGCAGAAAAATCAGGGGTGGCTTGATGGCCTTCGGTAAGATAATCGGTAGCCGATTTTTACGGCAGAACTGATACACGCCGATGAGCGCCGGTATATAGAAAACATCCTTGGCAATTTGAAGCAGGTCATTTCCGCCCAACGCGTAGACCACTGTGCCAGCAAAGGGAATGTAAATGATGAATGCGTACAGGGCCAGTCGTTGAAACTTAAGTGAAACGATGAGGCACATGAGTGCGCCCCCGACGGCGACCCCAATTTGAGGCTCGATGAGCAGGCTCACCAAGGCCCCGAGGAATACGCAACCAAACAGAACAGAGGCCAAAAAACTAATGGTCTCTTTGCGGCGTGCAGCTGCGGCGCGCTCAAGGACTAATTTTTGCCGTGGACTGAGTTCGTCTTCCTCGTCGAGAATGTCTTCTTGGATGTTGTTTCGTTTGCTGGATGCGGAGCGCTTTGAGCCACCTTGCTTTCGCTTTTTAGCCCGTTTCATGGACTGTTTGATAGAGCGCTTCCCTGATGATCTTGAAACCATAGTAACTATGCGGTGCTGGCCAAAGTGCTGGCCTAGATGGTGTTGGCCTAGATGGTGTTATCGGCGTTGACGGTTTTCAGAAAATGGGTCGGGGAAATTAGACGATGCAGTCAGTGTCTAATCAAATTTACCCATATCATCATGGCAAACCTGCGTTTAGTCAGCCGTTTTGCTGAGGATGAGCACTAAAACTTCTTCAACTTTCGCGTTAGGTTTTCAGGATCTTTACAAGCCCAAGGTCTAACGGCCTAAGCGATTCGGTATTCCTTCGCAGCCGCCGGGGATGGTGCCCCGTGTTTTGCTGCCCCCCCATTGGCAGCAATAGCAGCGCTGTACTTCTGAGAGTCGCTGTACGTTAGTGAGATCAATGCCTTCGACCACGGCGCCGGTGAACTGACCCGTGGTGTAGTCAGGGGCATCCTGTCGGGTTCGCGGGGTGGCCGTTTCTAGCTCGCCGTAGAAAAAGCGAACACCCATGATATCGGTGTTTGTGAGATTGGCGTCGCACAAAATGGCACGGGCGAAGTTAGTCCGTACTAGGTCGCAGTCAGATAGGTTGGCTCGGATGAGGTTGGCTTCACTCATGTCGAGCCAGCGCAGGTCAGTGGTGGCGAGGTCGCCTGCGGCAAGCATAACGCCCAAGTCAATGACGCGGGTCCCGCTGAGGCGATCTTCCGCGTAGCCGCCTAGGCCATCGAGAATGGGTCTGCCGAGGCGTTGGTCACGGGCGAGGGGGGTGAGTAGCTTGGAGCGGGAGAGGAAGCGCAGCACTTTAGCTTTGCCGTCGGCATCGACGCTGCTAAGGATTGCGGCAGTACGGGCTTCAGCGATTACACGTTCCTGAGGCCAGTCTTCGAGGAGGCCTTCATCATCGAGCACCAGTTCCGAGATGCCTTGGAAGTAGGAATCGATGGTTTGTTGCTGGGTGATTAGGTTTTGCTGGACGGTGAGATCTCGGGAGATGATGTACTGACGCCAGGCGACGTAGACGGCAATGACGGCGATGAAGATTTGACCGATGGCACCGAGAAAGTCACCCAGGGCGCTAATAATATCCCAACGCAAACCGCTACCCCAACGCGCAATCGGGCGGGCAATGCCGCTGGTGGAAATAAGGCCAATAATGCCCAGAAAAAAGCCGGGAATGGCGATAAAGAGGGCTCGCTGTTGTGGGGTGAGGTCAGCGAGGGCTTCTTGCAGGGTAGGGGCTAAGAGCCGTAATGAGACCACTAGGGCGACGATGGAGCCCGCTAGGGTAAGCCAAACGCTCCCGAGGGTAAAGCCCACGATGACAACGATCGCACCTGCGATCGCAATGACACTGACCGGTGCCTGGGCCACTTTAATAGGATTGATGGCTGGCTGTCGTTGGTACCGTTCTTGGAACTGCATGCTACCTCCCGCTTCGCCGTTATCGGTCCTTTGAATAGGGCGACTGGGCGGATCGAATGCACCATTGTCAGCCTGGTGGTCCGGGTCGGGATTATAGTCCACGGTGAAAGACTCGTTATAGGGGGCAACCTGGCTCGGAGTGCCATTGGGAGTTCCAGAGGAGGTGCTAGAAGGGTTGCCAGTGGAGTTACCAGAGAGATTACCACTGGTACTGATGGGGTCTGTATTGATGGGGGTTGTGGCCCTGGCCCGACGAGGTGAGCGGGCAGCCGAAGCGATTTGCGAGCCGTTGCCAGTAGCGACACTGTTGTGATCAGACAGATTGGGCAAATCAGCCTCGAAGCTGTCGGTAGACTGGTCAATCGATTGGGCGTTGGACCGTGAGCTGGAGGGGGCGGCGTTAGGAGAAACAGACGACTGATTATTGAGCCGTAAATCAGACTGTGGGGGGTCGCCTTGGGAAGGGTTAGCCATGGTTGCTCGCAATTGCTTAGGAGTCAGTGTACCTGAAAGCTTTTATCCTTGTCTGTTGTGGGTTTGCCCGCAGGGTTTATTGCCCTGATGCCAACCACCATCCTCTATTACTATAAAAATATGTATCCCTAGCTCACCTTTTGCTGTGGCTCCTTTGCGCATTGCCTAGTGCCCACCACCCCAGTGCCCACCACCAAAGTTTGGGGTTTGGGGGGCTACGCAGGTTTTGCACAGCAAGGCCTTAGCCATGGCAAGTATCCCTATGATTACAGTTTTTCTTTTATTGGCCGCGGTCGGCATTTTAGTGTGGGGCTATCTGAGGGCGAAACCCTTTGGAACACCCGGCATTTTAGCGTGGTTGCAAACGGTCGTGCTGATGGTGCCGTGGCTGCTATTTTTTGGCTTCTCAGCGGTCGGGGTTTATCTCAACCTGGCGGGGATATTACTGCTGGTTGTCTCCTCTGCCGGTATTTATATTTACCTGGGCAAGCGGCTGCGGGAGTCTGGTGCTGAAACACTGGCGGCTCAGCGAGCCTCTGCCTTGATTAGTGATGTAGAAAATAGTGCCGGAGAGCAGACGTCGGGGCAGACTTCTCAGGAAGATTCTACTCAAGAGAAAACGGCTGATGCAACGACTAGTGACGCGACAAACGTCGCTGCTGCTGATACGACCTCGCAAACTGCCCAAACGACCGAGACGGTTGCATCTTCAGCTCCTGCAAAGGCCGATGTTTCTGATGCTCAGAGTGGTGCCCAGAGTGATGCCCAGAGTGGTGATGCTAAAGGTGAGGACGAGACTACACAGCTGCCCATTCCGCCTGAAGATCTGAAGGTGATTGAAGGTATTTTTAGCATTGATACATTTTTTAGAACGAAGACGGTGCCCTATCAAGAGGGGGCCATCTTCCGGGGAAACTTGCGCGGGAAGCCGGATGAAACCGCGCAGAAACTGAGTGAAAAGCTAACCGAGAAAATGGGCGATCTCTACCGCTCATTCTTACTGCTGGATCCTGAGAATAAGCCCGTGGTGGTGGTGTTGCCTAAGGAAAATGGCCCGAAACCGACCTCGGTGCCTCAAAGGATTTTGGCGGTAGCGCTCGCCGTTGCGACGTTGGCGACGAGCCTAGAAACCGCGGGTATTTTGCAGGGATTTGACGCCTTTCAAGCGCCTGAACGTTGGCGTGATACGCTGCCGATTGCCCTGGGCTTGGCCGCTGTGTTGGGGATTCATGATATTGCCCATCGGGTGATAGCAGGGCGCTTGAACGTGAAAATTTCTCCCCCCTTCTTCTTGCCCGCTTGGCAGCTGGGGGCCTTTGGATCGATTATGCGGTTCGAGTCCATTTTGCCGAACCGTAGCGTGTTGTTTGATGTGTCCTTTGCTGGGCCTGCGGCGGGTGGATTGATCTCGTTTGTCTTCTTGTTTTTAGGGCTGGTGCTCTCCCATCCGGGAAGCCTGTTTCAGCTGCCAGCAACGTTTTTCCAGGGATCTATTTTTGTCGGGACGCTGGCACGGACGGTGCTGGGCGATGCCTTGCAAGGTGACTTGGTGGATGTGCACCCACTGATGGTGGTGGGCTGGATTGGTCTGATTATGACGGCGATTAACCTGATGCCTGCGGGGCAGCTGGATGGGGGCCGAATGGTGCAGGCGATTTATGGTCGTAAAACGTTGATACGGGCGACGACGGTAACGCTGGTGTTGTTGGTCCTTGTGGGCCTATTTAATCCGCTGGCGCTGTATTGGGCGGTGCTGATTGTGTTCTTGCAGCGGCAGCCTGAGCGGCCCTGTACTGATGACTTGAGTGAGCCCGATGATGCCCGTGCGGCCTTGACCTTACTGTCGTTGTTTTTGATGTTGATGGTGCTATTGCCATTGACGCCTAGTTTGGCGGTGAGATTGGGTATTGGTTAGTTAGGGCTTGGCTCGTTTGAAGAGGATTGGCTAGTGGGCGGTTGATGAAATGGATAGGGGCGCTGGGCTGGATGATTAAGTGTCCCTTGCGGTAGCTGACAAAGGCCGTCTCTTTGAGTTAGTAACTAGTTCTGGATGTTATTGGCGAGGGCATACGTTGAGTAAGCGAACGGTTAAAAAGAAGGGTTGGGAGACGGCTGATACGAGCTTTGCTCAGAGCTTTAATCAGAGCTTTTCTCGGCTCGGCGCTCAAATGCTCGGCGCTAGAATGCTAGGTACTCGAATGCTAGGTGTGGTGTTGGGTGTGGGCCTGTGCACGGTGCCACAGCTGGCCCTGTCACCAGCTGCCACGGCTGGGGGAGAGGCCATGGTGTTCACGGGTGCAACTGTTGAATCTCAGGGGACGACGGTGGGGCAGTATCAGTTGACCCAGCTGGCGGCCCGCGATCGCCATCGAAAGCTGTGTTTGGGCTATGGTGCTCGGCAGCCTGATCACACCTTGGAGCTTTCTGAAGAGCAGGCTCGGCTGCGGGTAGCGGTGAATAGCGACGGTGGCGATACGACCTTGCTGATTCAGGGGCCATGGGGCATTGACTGTAATGACAACCGGGGCCGCAATCAGCGAGATGCCGCCATTACTGACGTCAACTGGCCAGCGGGGACCTATCTGATTTGGGTGGGTGGCTATAACCGAGGCGATCGCATCGATTACCAGCTCAGCGTTGCAGAACCCCCGGCGACAAGGAGACGTTAAGCGAGATTTTTCAAAAGGCCTTTCAATTCAGAAGTCTTTTCCTTTCAAATTTAGAGACCTTTTGAATCAGATCTTTGAAACAGTGCCATTAAAAAATAAACTTATAAAGGACCCTAACCAGAGGCGTTAACCGAACCTGTTGGGGGTTGGAGGCAAATTAATCAAGCGTTAATATAGGCTTGGTTTGTCACCTGTTTAATTCGTTTAGTAATCCCTTGTGATTGCTCGTCATTTCTCATAAGGAAACTGCACTGTGTTCAAAGCCATTGCCCGTGACTTTCGGATTATTTTTGAGCGTGACCCAGCAGCGCGCAACTGGCTAGAGGTGGCTTTCCTCTATCCTGGCTTTCAGGCATTAGTGCTGCATCGGTTGGCCCATTGGCTTTGGAATGTGGGTATTCCGTTTGTGCCTCGGTTGCTATCACATTTGGCCCGCGCGCTCACCGGTATTGAGATTCACCCAGGGGCAACCATTGGCTCAGGGGTATTTATTGACCACGGTATGGGTGTGGTGATTGGAGAAACGACGATTATCGGTGATATGGCGCTGATTTATCAGGGGGTGACCCTGGGCGGTACCGGTAAGCAAAGCGGTAAGCGCCACCCGACCCTGGGCTCCGGTGTGGTTGTGGGTGCCGGTGCTAAGGTGCTGGGCAATATTCAAATCGGGAATGACGTTCGCATTGGTGCGGGCTCCGTGGTGCTGCGAGAAGTGCCTTCTGAGTGCACAGTTGTGGGCGTGCCTGGCCGCATTGTGTATCGTTCGGGTGAACGGGTAGATCCGTTGGAGCACGGCCGATTGCCTGACTCTGAAGCGATGGCTATTCGGGCTTTGGTGGACCGGATTGATGCTTTAGAAAATGAACTTACGGCGTTGCGTGACCAGCGTTCTACGGAAGTTGGTGCTTCTGGGGTGCAGGCCGATCGCCTCGTGCCAGTTGGGGCTGGGCGCGCTGATCAGGTGACGCTAATCCTGAGTGCACTCCAAGCTGATCAGAGTGCACCGGGAGAGTGTTGTCGGATAGAAGACCGGGCGATTCAAGAATTTTTGGGCGATGCGGACATCTGAAGAGAGCCTGATAGGTAAGCTCAGTGCCGTGTGAATTCATAGGTGGCTTTAAAGCATTTTAGGGATTGACTTATTAGGGATTGACTGAAACTACTTCCCATTGCGCAGCAGATGAAGTATCTGCTGCGCAATTTGTTTGTGGCGTGACGCGCTGGTAGAGTACGCGATTTTGTGGCTCGCCGCGAAGGGAAAGGTGATCCACACCGTTGACGGTGAGGAGCATCAGGCAAAAGGTGGGTGGCGGGGTGTGTTCGTCTGGTGTGTGTTCGTCTGGGGCGGGCGGATTGAAGGCGTCAGGCTCTGCGCGGGGGGCTTTGGGGTGGGGCCAGGTGAATTGGATTTTGGCGTTGGCTGAAATGTTTTGCCAAATCTGTTGACGGGCGCTGAGTAAGTTGGCCTGCCCGTTGCTGTTGGCAGTGTCGGTAGTGTCGGCAGTGTCGGCGGTGATCAGGGTCATGACGCCGGTGAGGCGAAACTGCTCGCGGGTTTTGGTGAAGTACCAGCAGGCTTCGGCATGGGGATTGCCGCTGAGCTGTTCGATTTTTTCACTGCGGCGATCGGTAATGAACATTAGCTGGTTGGTCTTGCCCAGGAAGCCGCGAAAGACAACGGTACGATTGGCGGGTGTGCCGTTTGGTCGGACGGTGGCAAGCTGGAGGTAACGGGCAAAAGCCTGGGAACGGTTGCAGTGGAGGGCTCTGGAGAGTGGCGATCGCCAAGGTGCTAGTTCTACTGTTGGTTCTACTGGGTGCAAAGCTGGAAGCCTCCTTTGGTTTCAAAGCGTGGTTCAGATTTTTTTATTAATCGGGATGTTTTCGTAGGGCTCGGTAAGACTTATATGTGGGTAGTTTGATATAAGAAGAGAAGGCTTTGCCAAACTTTTACAACCTACTAATACCTGAGAGACACGCGGACCTACGGCGCCTATGGATATTTGGACGATTATTTCTTTGGTGGTGGGTCTGGTCCTTTTGGTGGGCGGTGCAGAAATTTTGATTAAGGGCGCGTCCAAGCTGGCGGCGACGGTGGGGGTTTCCCCGTTGGTGATTGGGTTAACGGTGGTGGCCTTTGGCACCAGTGCGCCGGAGCTGGCGGTGAGCCTAAATGCAAGCTTGCATGGTCAGGCGGATATTTCGTTGGGTAATGTGGTCGGCAGTAATATCTGCAATATTTTGTTGATATTAGGCACCTCGGCGGTGATTGCGCCGCTGGTGGTAGCGCAGCAGCTGGTGCGGCTAGATGTGCCGATTATGATCGGGGTGTCGGGCTTGGTGATGTTGTTTGGCTGGGATGGCAAAATCGGCCGCTCGGATGGGGTGGTTTTGTTCGTTGGTGGCTTGTTGTATACAGTGTTTTTGCTGTATCAGAGTCGGCAGGAAAAGGACCCAGGCATTCAGGATGAATATGCCAAGTTCGGTGAGCGATCGCTCTCGATAAAAGAAACGGGCCTGAATGCGGTCATGTTCGCAGGTGGTTCGGCTGTGCTGGTGACCGGTTCGCAGCTATTGGTGAATAGTGCGGTGACCATTGCCACGGCGTTGGGGGCCAGTACGCTGATTATTGGCCTGACGGTGATTGCCTTTGGGACCTCGCTGCCGGAGTTGGCGACCTCCGTGATGGCGAGCTTTCGAGGTGAGCGCGATATTGCCGTCGGCAACGTGATTGGCAGTAATATTTTTAATATTTTGGTGGTGCTGGGGCTAACGAGCGCGGTATCACCGACGGGCATTAATATTTCGCCATCGGCCCTCACGTTTGATATTCCCATCATGATGGCGGTGGCGGTGATGTGCTTCCCCATTTGCTTTACTAACAACGAAGTTTCTCGGCGTGAAGGCACCCTGTTATTGCTGTATTACATGCTCTATATCGGATATTTAGTGAGTCATGCGACAGACCCCAACTCTCCGGCAGCCAGCTTGATTGGCATTGTGGTAGTGCCGCTGACGCTTTTGATGTTGTGTTTGCTGGGTTGGCGAACGTGGGAAACGGTGCGGAAAAAGCGTGATCAGAAGCAGCTCAGCGATCGGTAATTGTTACGCTTGAGTTCTTGATGTCTGAGTTTGACGCCCGAGTTCTACGCCTGGTTTCACGCCTGAGTTCCTTGATTGTGTACGACGGGGGCTGTGGGCAGAAGCCTTCGATCAGAAACCTCTGAGCAGAAGCCTCTAATCAGAAGCCTTTGAGCAGAAGCCATTAAGCAGAAGCCATTAAGCAGAAGCCTCTGATAAAGAGGCTTATTAGCAGATGGGGTTACCCAGGCTGGATAAATGGCGATTTCATGACAAATGAGCTAGGAATAGCGCCACTTTGACGATGACTTGACGATCAACTTCACCTTAAGTAGACAATTAAGGTGAAGTGAGGACGGTTGCATAAAGATTAAGCAAAGTTGATAAGTGTTGAATGATCCTTCCGGAACTTTTCGATAGTGTTTGAGTAGCCAGTTAGCTAACTGAATGGGTGGTGTATATCCCCATTGGTTGCTAATAGTTTTAGGTGTTGTAGTAAGCATCGAAAACCTAACTCTTATTTGTTTTTGAACGCGAGTTCAAACCGTCCTCTTATTAAGACTTATACCGACTGATTCCTGACGTGCTAAAGCACGTTGAGGGTGATGGTTTTGTCTATGCTTTGCGATTACGTTATGTAATTGCGTTATGTAATTTCTAAATAAACCGTTGTTTTCGTCGGTGGGCCGGTCCAAGTTTATTTGGATAAGGCCCAGTGAGTTAGAGCTTTGTGATGGTTTGCGACAACTTCTAATCTAAGTTTTCATCTTTATCTTCCATCTTTGTCTAAGGTCTTATCGATAAAGGCTCATCGGTCTATTTGGCCATACGTGCGGCCTTAGGTGAGGCCTGTGTTGTTCATTGAAAAAAATGAGGAATAGCACCCTGTTCTTTTTCGGAAAGCTCGTGGTGGAAAGTTCGTGCGCCTAAGGGTTGCTCGTTCTGTTGCCTAACTGGTTTTATGTCGTTTCTTTAGCAATGCCAAATATCTGTCCGTCCCCGGCTGATCTTAGTCAGTTGCTAACACTTATGACTTTTAAAGTATCGCAGGCCCCAGCGACTCCAATGGGTTCTCAAGAAAGCGCCCAGTTTCCAGCAATTCAAGACCTTTCTCGTTGGTTGCCGATTACCCTTATTCTGCTGTTGGCAACGGTTGTGTTTTCCTATCGGTTGGGCGCGGAGGGCCTTTGGCTGGACGAACTCACTAGCATTCAAGATGCTGACTTGGCCCCGGTTGAGGTCTTTACGAACAATCAACTGAGGCCGCTTTACTATCTTTTGTTGATGGTTTGGATGGACTTGGTTGGCAGTGGCAGCGATGTTGGATTGCGGCTTTTGTCAGTTGTCTTTGGCCTGATTAGCGTCTATTTAATTTATCGTTTGGGTCGGCGGGTGGCGGGTGAGCCCGTAGGGTTGATGGCGGCTGCCATGCTGACACTCTCGCCGCTATTTGTGAACCATGTCCAAGAGATTCGGATGTATGTCTTGAGTCTGTGTCTGGGGTTGGCTGGGACTCTGTTTTTGGTAGAGGTGTTGCTGACTAAGCGGTCCCGGCGTCCGAGCCAAAAGACCTTGGCGGGTTGGGCTTTATTTAGGCTGTTGGCCATTTATACGGTGCCACTCAATGCCACCTTGCTGTTGCCGGATGTGCTGCTGATTCTCTGGCGATTTCGGCGAGAGAAAAAGGTGCTGGTGAATATTGGAAAATGGCTTGTGTTGTTGGGGGTGCTGTGGCTGCCAGCGTTTGTTTCGGTGATAGATGCGGCCTCGCCCACCTCTACCTATGCCACGCACCGAGCTAAGGCGAAGCCACCTGATATGGCGGTGTTATTTCGTTCCCTAAAGTTTTTGACGGTGTGGCCTTTTGCGGTTCAAGACAATGCGATCGCGGCTAAGTTCTACAAACTGTTTACGCTGTTGGTATGTGGACTGGTTAGCTCGGCATTGTTTCTCAAACGGAAATCACCCCGCCTGAGTTTGTCTTCTTCGGCCTCTTCTGCAGCAGCTTCTTTGTGGTGGCTTAGTGCATGGTGGATTTTGCCGTTGATACCGATTGCCGCATTTTCTTACCTTTCGATTCCCATTTGGGTCAATCGCTACATTCTATTTGTCAGCCCTTACTTGCTGATTTTGTTGGCTGCGGGCTTAATGCGGTTGTGGCAACATTGGAGGCCTGTGGCGATCGCGGTGGGGGCAATATACTTGATTGCGGTGAGTGGTGGCTTGCATCGGATGTATACGGTGCAAGACCGGCCTGATTATAAGTTCAATATTGCGACGCTTGAGCAATATGAGCAGCCGGGGGATGGGTTGGTTTGGTCTTACTATTATCAAAAGGCGTTGGCTCATTATTATGATGGGGGTAATAAGGTGCATTGGGCACCTCTGCGTGATGTGAAGACGCCTGAAGATATTCAAGAGTGGCTGGGCTATTTCCCTTCGGGAGAGTATGAGCGTTTGTGGTTGGTCTTGGATGGTGCTTGGAATAGGGTTGAGGGGCTAGAGGATGCGATCGCTAGCCAATACAGCATTGAGCGAACTTTCGATTACGAACTCGGCTCGAAAATCATGCTGTTAACGCCATTAAACGAGAAAACATAGCGCTCGCCAGTCTCTTACTGGGCGAACCAGCGGCGGAAGAGTTCTATCTGGATGCGATAGTGGTCGGGTTCTGTTGTTTCGATGAGTTCTCTTCTTAGGAGGAGTGACAGAGCATTTTTTATTTCTTCAGAGTTTATTGCGTTAAGTCCTGTTTGGGCTGACGCTTTCAATAAATGTTCTGCCAGCGCTGACTTGGAAATGCTGGCCCCTTCGCCTTGGGCCGCGATGTATCGCAGGATGGCGAGTGCTGGGGCATCGACTTGATTGCGTTCGATGTCGCTGAAGAACATGCTGCCGCTGCTGAGGGCCTCGGGAATGGCAGCTTCTACGTCCGCGAGGGTGGCGAGGCGGCGGATGCTGGGGTCTTGCTCATTTTTTAGGACGACAATTTCGGCGCAGAGGCTTTGGACGAGGTAGGGATGGGAGCGGGTGACATCGAGTACGCGCTGGCTGGCGTCGGGTTCGTAGCGGAGGGCGAAGTCGGGGGAGGGCTGCTCGATGAGCTGGCGGGCTTCGGATGGTTTGAGGTAGCTGAGGTGGAGAACTTGGGCGTTGATGAGGTAACTGGACCAACGCTGGAATTCTTGTAGGGTGTGGGAGCCTGCGATCAGCACTTTGAAGCGAGGGCGTTGCTGAATGAGGTTGCGGAGCATGCCGAGTACGTCTGCTTCGTTGAATTTGTCGGTGGTGAGGGCCTGATCGAGCACTTCAAATTCGTCTAGGGCTAGGAGGGCGGTGGACTCTCCTAGCGTCGTTTCGACGGTGTCGATCCATTCATCGAAGGTGGTGAAGGGGTCTTCGGTGAGTGCTTCGCGGGTGAGGAGCGGGAAAGTGAGGTTGCGTTGGCGGTTGGCGGCATCGGTCATGCCTTTGGCTAGGTTGTACAGGAAGCCTGCGTGGTTGCTGGCGCGGGCGGCGGGGCCTTGGAGATCGACGAAGAGGGGGACGATGCTGTTGGGGAGGAGCTTGCCGAGATTGTTGAGGAGTGAGGTTTTGCCGGTACGGCGTTGACCGTACAGCAGCAGTGGCGGGCGACGGCGGTCGAGGAGGAGTTGTTCTATGCGGGTGCTGATGTCGGTGCGGCCGACAAAAATCTCTTGGCGTTCTGTGAGGGGGACGCCAATGATGTAAGGAGAGTCAATTTCTTGGGTTTGTTCTGCTGTCTTTGTTAACTCGTTCAGCTCTAGCTCAACAATGTTGCACCAACGTTGGGCAATGGGACTAAACCGGGCGGCGTATTTGTCGCTGCTGCGAGTTAGCTCACGGGTTAAGCTATCGAGTTGATTGCTGACCGAGGTCAGGGCTAGGCGCTGGTTGTAGGTGCTGGCTTGGCCGAGGGCTGCGCCAATATCTGAGCTGATGCGGTTAAAGCTGCGGAACAGAGTGTTCGCTGGGCCAGTCAGTTCTCCGACTGTCCATGATTTGTGTAGATTACCAATGACGTTGGCGGATGAACAGTTTTCTAGCTGGCGAGCATCGAGTTCTATCTGGGCAGCTTGTGCGGCCCAGCGCTGACGACCTGTACTGAGGTAGTTGAGTGCAGCTTGGCCCTCGGCTGGACTTCGCTCTAGTACGAGTAGGAGGTGTTTATCGAGTCCCCTAATTTTTAGGAATTGCCACTCATCCCAAAAGGCGAGATGCCGATGAAGTAGACTAGGCTGCTTGCCCAATCTGATTTCATCGAGTCGATAGAGCAACAGATGCCAAGGTATAAGCATAACTGACATAAGGGTTGGTCTCCACCAATTTACCCAAAGGCCCATTCCCCCTGTCACGCCAAATGCTATGCCTACCACCACGCCTGCTGCTACGCCTGCCGCCACGCCGAACGCTACGCCTGCTGTCACACCTGTTGCCACGCCGAATGCTATGCCTCCTGCCATGCCTCCCGGTACGCCGTCCAACACGTCTAACGCCACACCGTACGCCACGCCTACCGCTACGCCTAACGCCACTCCTCCCACGGCCACGCCTGTCGCCATGCTTGTCGTCACGCCTACCGCTACACCCCCTGTCATTCCTCCTGCTAAACCTACTGCCATGCCTACCACCGCGCCTAACACCGTGCTTGCCGTAACGCCTGCTGCCACGCCTAACGCCACGCCTGCTGCTACGCCGAATACTATGCTCTCTAGTGGTATCCCTAAACTCAGGGAGATAGCCCCTACTATCAAGCTAGCTAAGACGGGTAAAAGGATGAAAATCTGAAAAAAAAAATCCGGATTTGCTTTTTCTTCCAGCGTTGTTGTCTTACGAGCTGTATTAATGAGAAATTTTTATCAAGAGATGAATCTAACTGTTTGATATAATTTCCCCAGGCAGTCGGTTGAAAAGTAAGCCAGAACAATAACTGTAAACTTCCCAGTATTAGATTAGGGTTTTGGGATGGTGAATGAGTGTAAGTATTAGGTGGAATAGTAGGTTTTGTCATTATGAGCCCAACAGGTGTTTAAAAGGAGAAATCTGCTCTAGACCTTCTGTTTTCCAGTCGTGACTGATGTCTTTTTCTTCTAGACTAAAGAGCCTTTCTTGGCAGAGCCTTTGTAACAAAATTGGCCAACATTTACTCTTCTCAATAATCCACTCAACATCGGCTGCTGGAAAAGAGATCGGTGAACTGTCAATCAGCTCCCTCGCTTCAGCGTCCGTCAATGCTCCAAGTGTCTTAGTGTAGCCAAAGATATTAAAAAAAGGTGAGCTGTGGCCCGTGTTGTTCGCTAAGTCCATCGGACTTTCTGGTGTGGACAGCACAAAAGCTAAGTTGCCATTGGTTTGATTGGTGGCGAGGGCACGCAGGCTTTCCCAAAAGCTATCGTCTAGTTCCGGGCAGCGTTGCAACCCGACGCCCACTTCATCCATCAAGATTACCGTAGGCCGCTGAACATTGCCGCTCACCGCTTCCATAAAGTGGTCAAGGTCGCAGTTATCGGGAATCGGTAGCTGCATTGACACCAATAGGTGACTGAGCAGCTGTTCCCGAGAGGCCATGCGAGAATCTTGAAAATCGACAAAAATCCAGCGATAGTTTTCAGGATTTGGCAGGTAGTCGTTCCGTTGTCCAGGTCGAAGCTTCTCGGGCGGAGTCGTGGTCAGGGTCCGCAGATGGTTGAGTAAGGAGGTTTTTCCCGAGCGACGTTGGCCAATAATAGCTGTGTTTTGTAGGGGGTGGGATTTGAGCAGGTTAAACAGACGCTTGAGAACGCGCTGACGTCCGAAAAATTGGTGTGGTTGGGCAATGGGCGTACCGGTGATGAAGGGTGAATCAGCCCTAGAAGCAACATGGGGTTTGATGGGACCGGACGTAGGCTTAGGTCTGTTTGGCTTAGGGCGATGCTACAGCAGAGACTCGACAGCGCTTCGAATGCCTTGGACCACGTTGAGTAAGGCTTCATCCTGGTCATCCCATCGGGTGACAGGATGGGCATCTTTTGGCATCACTTGCAGCTTGCTAAAGGCCGTACCCTCCCAGTCGCATGGCTTCATGATGATTGGAATTACCCTTGCGGCCTTTTCTTCATGGCGTTCCATCGCCCGCTGCATCTCTTTGCAAAAGCAGTACTCGGAGGCAATAAAGCGAGGCGTAATCAGGAGCAGAATAATATCAGCTGATTCGAGGTGTGCTTTTATCTCAGCATCCCACTCATTTCCCGCTTCAATTTGTCGATCTTGCCAGGGTTTAATTTTGCGCTGATGCTTCAGGTTGGCTAAGTGAATATACAGCTCATCTTTGAGGGCTTCATCCTTATGAGAGTAAGAGATGAATACCTCAAGGGGGGCATATTCAGGCTGAGCAGCTGAGTTGGCGGCATTCATGCAGGCATGGGGGCATTTGGCTCATATGGGCTCAATTATGGCTTAAAACATGGATGCGTGGGTGTGAATGTTTTTGTAGATTGGTGGGTTGTGGCTTCGACTACGCTCAGCCAGCGGGGTGTGATCGAAACCCGAGCCCTGAGCGGAGTCGTTCGCCGTTTGCGTTCTAGCAGAGTAGGGCGGCGGGTGATATCGCCCCCGGTAATGGGGGGTTTTAAGCATGTGCTAAGTGCAGTGG
>JBCDAG010000041.1:0-27453 GCA_039186165.1 Cyanobacteria bacterium P01_F01_bin.53 | reverse complement strand
TTCCTTCTCAAGTAGAGCGTTTATAAGAGAGGACTTACCCGCACTCTGATGGCCAAAAAAGTAGACTCTTAAAACTCCTTCACGGAGATCCTGAACAATCTTCTTAGAAGATGTCTCTCTCAAACTATAGTTTGGTATATATGCTGCATTCGCCGTTATTACACTTTGCAAGTATTCAAATATTGTCAGCGCATCTGGGTCATCTCCCAGAACATCAATCCTTTTCCTTTTGGGCCTTGCCTTTTTGCTGCGACTACGTTCTTCATTTGAAAAGTTTTTGACATAAATCCTTCCGATGGTTACCAGCAGAATTCCAATCCATAAGGCTATTTGAATAAAATCTGCTAGCCCTTGAATAAGACTGGTATTCGTGAGGATAAAGCTTAAGATACTTGGTAGCCACCAGTTGGCAGTGCTTGCCAAAACTGCCATAGAAAAAACGAGACAGAAAAATACTATTAAGGATTGTCGATCTTTCATATATCTTGATTTCTTATGAAAATTCCTTGTAATTTGATTATTGCAAAGAAATTAAGTGTTTGGACTCTTAGTAGCTCTCTGCAGTTCGTATTCCATAGACTGTAATAAGTATGGTAATAGCATCAGCATGCTTGATTTACATGCCAGTCTTGAAAATCAAACAATATAAGTAGCAGTAAGAGCAACGGTTATCGCCTCACGTAGCAAGCCATGATTAAAGATACATTGCTCAACCGTTAGGAAAAGTTTATACCAGTGGGAAAATTCAGCCACATCCTATATTTTGATAGCATCACCCGCCTACGCTCAGCAATAGCACTTCCTTGGCCCCCTGCACACGTCACCCCCTTTTGACACTGTTTAGGAAAATGAGTCTTAAAAAAGCTAGCTACAGCCTTCTCGCTTTACTCACGGCGCTCATTGTTTTTGCCTGCTCATCCAACACGATCAGCACTTCCGAGGCTCCTTCGGTAGACGCCAACATAGCTGCTGCTCCAGCTGTAGAGTCTGAAGTACTGACAGTCCTGTGGGATAAAGGCTATGTCACCGAAGAAGATGAAGCCATTCAAAAAGTCGTCGCTGATTGGAACGCACAGGAGGGTGTCCAAATTGAGCTGTCCTTTTATAACTCAGGGGAAATCGCACCCAAAACCTTAAGATCCAGCCGAGCAGGGCTGCCCATCGATATTTTGTTCGCCGCAAAATCGGTGTACCCCGTCTCTGAATGGGAAGACAAGCTCGCCGATGTCACCGACGTGGTCACCCCCTTGGCCGACAGCTACACCGACAGTGCCTTGGAAGCAGCCACCATCTACGGAAGCAAGCAAACCCAAGATCGCTACTACGCCGTCCCGCTAAACCAGTCCACCACACACATTTACTACTGGAAAGATCTCCTCGCCGAAGCAGGCTATACACCAGCAGATATTCCCACTGACTGGGATGCCTTTTGGTCCTTTTGGAAAACGGTACAGGACAAACTCAACGATACCTATCCGGGCATACGCAGCCTAGGCCTACCCTACTCTGCCGACGCCAGCGATACCTACCACATCTTTGAACATATCCTCTCGGCCTACGACGTTCAGCTCCTGGATAAAGACGGCAACCTACGCCTAGGTGATCCTGAGGTCAAAGCAGGCATTATTCAAAGCCTCGAATGGTACGCCCAGTTCTACCAAGACGGCTACGTTCCAGGCAATGCGGTGAAATGGCTAGACCCCGAGAACAATCGCAATTTTCTAGACCGCGCTGTGGTGATGACGCCCAATCCCACCCTGTCCATTCCAGCGGCGGTAAGAAACGATGAAACTATCTATAACGAAAAGCTAGGCACTGTTGACTTTCCCAATAAACCCGATGGAGATCCACTCCACACCCTGGTGAGCATTCGCCAAGCGGTTATCTTTAAAGAGGCACCCAATCTACAGGCAGCCAAAGACTTTCTCACGTACCTCACACAACCTGCTGTACTGAGCGATTTTCTCAAGGCCTCCTACGGGCGGTACATGCCTCCGGCCATCAGCCAAATTGAAGCCGATAGTTTCTGGCAAGACCCCGCCGACCCACACATTTCTACCGTGGTCAAAACAGTCACTGACGGTAGAACGCAAGCTTTTCCTAATGTGGTGAACCCGGCCTACGGCATTGTGATGGAGCGGAATGTGTGGGGCAAGGTTATCCATAGCATGGCCCTTGATGATATAAGTGCCGAAGAAGCGGCGGAAACGGCGATCGCAGATATCAAGGCTATTTTCAGTGAGCAGTCATGAATAGCCCACCGCCAGATTCTTCAACTGCTCCTTCAACTGAATCCTCAGCCAAACCGCCTGCTAGCAATGCCTCGTCTGGATTCACCGCTCGCATTGCCCGCTCCTTTTTAATATTGGCCATGGCCACCGTCGCAATGGTGGGCACGGTGGCCTACATTCGAGGTCGCCAAGCCTTAGAGGAAGCAACCTACAGTCGGCTGAACACGACCGTCACACTCAAGCAAAACGAGATTACCCGCTGGCTAGAATCCTGCGAAGAAGATTTTTTGCTAATTGCCCAGTTTCCAACGGTAAAACGCGACATCCAAGTCCTGCTCACACAATCGGCTGATAGTAGTGATTATCAAGCGGCCTATCAACGCCTGTCCACCTATTTTTCTGAGATCCAACAAACCAAGCCGAAGTTTACAGAAATTTCGATTCAAAATCGAGCCAATCAAATTATTCTCTCTACGAACCCAGAGCGCGAAGGAAAATACGAGATCTCAGCCAACTTAACGGAGGTTCAAAGTGTTGTCGCCGGTGACAAGTTTTCACCCAACTTTTATATCTCTCCTGAGAGTGGTCGCCCTGCTATCACCTACGCAAATAAAATATACGCAGGCACAGGCGACAACAAAGGTAAACGCCAAGGCATGGTCTTGGCCAATCTCAACCTCAAACGAATTGACGATATTATTTCTGCACGAGCCCTTGACAGTAGCGCATCAGAGGAGAGCTATCTCGTCGGTTCCCTCACCAACCAAACAGCCTTTCTCTCCCGTCGAGACACCTTAGTTGAGAGGGCAACAGGGCCTAACAGTCATGGTATTAGAGAAGCCTTTAAAGGCCAAGATGGAGAGGGGGAATACACCAACTATGCAGAAGAACCGGTATTAGGCGTCTATCGCTGGCTAGCTGGGCAAGATATCGCTCTCATCGCTGAAATAGGACGGGCTGAAGCCTTTGGCCCAGCTCGAAATTTGGCAGGAGCACTGGTATTAGTTGGATTGAGCGCAACCGGTCTGCTGCTATTAGGGGTGAGTCAATTGGCCCAGCAGCTCAGTGCCTCCCGTCGGCAAATCGAAAGCTACAGTCAACAGCTAGAACAAACAGCCACTGCCGCCAAGAGTGCAAACCAAGCAAAAAGTGAGTTTTTGGCTAATATGAGCCATGAGCTGCGCACACCACTCAATGCTATTTTGGGCTTTGCACAGCTTATGCAGCGGGACAGCTTAAGGCAAAACGAACAACAGCTAAGTAATAAACAACAGACGAGTGCGTTACCCTCAAACGCTGTTACTTCAGAACAAACCTCCTCTCATCTCACCTCTTCTTCTCATAACGAATATCTCAACATTATCAGCCGCAGTGGAGAGCATCTGCTCAATCTCATCAACGACGTGCTCTCCATGTCAAAAATCGAGGCAGGCCGCACTACCGTCGATGTGGTGTGCTTTGATCTCCGCTACCTATTACTCACCCTCGAAGAAATGCTGCGGATGCGGGCAGAGTCAAAAGCGATTCAGCTCTTTGTCAAAATCGATGATGCCGTTCCCCAATTCATCAAAACAGACGAAGTGAAGTTGAGACAAATTCTCGTAAATCTGGTGGGCAACGCCATCAAATTCACCCAAAAGGGCCATGTCACCCTATCCGTTTCCAAAGCATCTGTCTCCAAAACTACCCAACCACCAGAGACCTCTCAAACCCCTGCCTCAACATCAACGGTCTCAGCATCCATACAAGGCACTGTAGAACGGTCTACAGACACACATGCGGGCGATCGCACACCCCGGCAGCCACCCAATACAGACCACAACGATTTCTCTCTCTTCTTCACCGTACAGGATACGGGCTCCGGCATCCCCGCCGATGAGCTACCCCATTTATTCGATCCCTTTTTCCGAGCATCAAGAACCCGCACCACCGAACAGGGTACAGGCTTAGGGCTGGCCATTAGTCAGCGGTTTGTCAAAATGCTAGGCGGTGAAATTCAGGTTCAAAGCATTCCAAATCACGGCTCGACTTTTTCATTCTCAGTCCAGGCACAGCAGGCCGACCCCGAAGAATTACCTGCCGAGCCTTTAGGAGAAGTCATTGGCCTAGCAGCAGGGCAACCCAACTATCGAATCTTAGTGGTGGAAGATGTTTTTTCGGCCCGACAGTTGCTGGTGGCGTTACTCTCCCAAGTCGGCTTTGAGATACAAACGGCCAGTAACGGAAAAGAGGCGATCGCAGCCTACCAAACCTGGCACCCGCACCTGATTTGGATGGACATGCGCATGCCTATCATGGATGGCTACGAAGCCACACAGCAAATTAGAGCCCTTCCCACCGCACCCTCAGCACCTCCGACGAAAATTATCGCCATCACGGCCAGCGCCTTCGAAGAAGAACGCACCGCCGTCCTCGCCAGTGGCTGCGACGACCTCGTCCGCAAGCCCTTCAGCACCCGCACCATTTTTGACAAAATGGCCGAACACATCGGCGTTCAATACCAGTATCAAAAACAACCTGCGACCAGCAATCTTCACCATCCAACATCCCGGCCAACAGGCTCTAGCAATCAACCAACCTCACCAGAAAACGACCCATCACTCCAACTATCGCCAGAACAAATGGCAGTCATGCCAGCCGCCTGGCTAGCTAGCTTTCATCAAGCTGCGATCGCCGTAGATGCCGAAGCCCTGCACCAACTCATTAGCCAAATCCCAGAGGAGCATGCGCCCCTCGCTAATTCGCTCACCCGCCTCACGCAAACCTTCTGTTTCGATGAACTCGTTGCCCTCACGCAAACCTATGTCTAACGATTCAGTTTCCGCAGCCCAAGATCTGTCAGCCCAACAGCTGGCCGTAAGTCATACGGCCAGAGAATCAACCACGGGTAAATCGGTCAATGCTGATATTTTAGTCATTGATGACACACCTGAAAATCTACACCTGCTGGCGACCATGCTCACCGAAAAACAATACAAGGTCCGCAGCGTAACCAAGGGAAAAACTGGCATCCGGGCAGCGATCGCCGCCCCACCAGACCTCATTCTGCTAGACATCAACATGCCTGAAATGAACGGCTATGAGGTGTGCCAGCAGCTCAAGAGCAACGACATCACCGCCGATATCCCCATCATTTTTATCAGCGCTCTTGGTGACATCCTCGATAAAGTCACCGCCTTTAACGTAGGCGGTGTAGACTTCATCACCAAGCCCTTCCAAATAGAAGAAGTGCTAGCACGGATTAAAACTCACCTGACACTGCGGCACCTACAAAAAGAACAACAGGCCCAAAACCTTCGCCTACAGCAAGAAATTGACGATCGCCGTCGGGCCGAGGAGACCTTCGAAAAGTCATTTTTAGCTAGCCCGAGCCCAATTGCCATCACAACCTTACATGACGGTCTTTTCCTCGCCGTTAATCCCAGCTTTCTACGTCTCACAGGATATGCTAGCGCTGAAGTTTTAGGGCAAACGTCAGCAGCGCTAGGGCTGTGGTCAGACCCAGCCTTGTATGCCCATGAAATCACCCAACTCTCTCAAGGCATTGCCTGCGAAAGTCATGAGCTAGAGTGCCGTACCCATCAAGGTGACCTACGAACCGTACTGGTCTCTATAGAGGGCATCACACTCAACGGCCAAGCCTGCGTACTCAACATCCTGAATGACATTACCGAACGCAAACGCATTGAGAATGAATTTATCTCGATGGTCAGTCACGAGCTACGCACGCCCATGCATTCCCTCGTGGGTGCCCTCGACTTACTCAGCACCGGTGAATTAGGCGAACTCACCGACCAAGGCCGTCAGATCCTTTCCATGGCGACCAGTAATGCAGAACGCCTGATTCGATTAGTCAACGATATTCTTGACTTAGAACGGCTCAAATCAGGCGAAACTAGCCTCACCCGCTCCGACTGCAATATCGCAACGCTCTGCACGCAAGCCGTTGATGCCATGCAGGCCATGGCCGATAAGGCCCAAGTGACCCTGCAAATCCAATCGGCATCCGTACCGGTGACAGTAGATTGCGATCGCATTCTCCAAACCTTTACCAATCTCCTCAGCAATGCCATCAAATTCTCTCCGCCCAGCGGCACCGTCATCCTTACCGCTAATCTAGAAGATTCTAGTGAGTCACAAACAAATGAGTCGCAAACAAGTGAGTCACAAACAACTAATGCCCAAAGCCCCCCACAACTACACATCACTGTCAGCGACCAAGGCCGAGGCATTCCTCCAGAACACCTTGAAACTATCTTCGAAAGATTTCAACAAGTAGATGCTTCCGACTCTCGCAAGAAAGGAGGCACTGGACTCGGCCTCGCCATCTGTCGAAAAATTTTGACACAGCACAATGGCCGGATTTGGGCCGAAAGCACACCCCATAACAATACGCCTAATCAGGGCAGCACTTTTCACATTCGTTTACCCGTTCGTTAAGTCTGTTTAAGAGCCTGCTCTTACTCACCTGTCCGCCTAGCCCGATCAATCTCGTAAGGAGTGATGAAACAATGTCTAAAACGGTCTTGGTTGTTGATGATGAAGACGATGCCCGTGCGATCGCTCTCTTGGGGCTACGCATGAAAACAGATTGGACCTTACTAGAAGCCAACTCTGGCCAGCAGGCCCTAGACATGGCCGCCGCGCAAGCACCCGATGCCATCCTGCTCGATATGATGATGCCAGATATGGATGGTAAAGCCACCCTCAAAAAATTAAAAGAGAATCCCCAGACTCAAACGATCCCAGTTATTTTGATGACTGCGAAGGTACAGCCCCTAGCGCAGACAGGCATTGAGCCTGAGGATGTGGTTACCGTTTTTGCTAAACCCTTTCGCCCCCTCACCTTAGCAACAGAATTACGAGAAGCCCTCTCATGGTAGCGACTGTTGTACTGACCGTCGTCGTGACCAAGTCGAGACTCTAGAAGCATCCCATCACATACCTGCTTAATCTTCTCACAATCTTTATATCCATTGCGTAACGCCACGGAATCCCAGAATCAATCAGTAGCGCAGTATATTTTTATACTTCTGATTGCGCCTTTGGTTCTATGCTCAAGTTCAATTTCACCTACGCTCCCGATGTCACCCTAGAGCAACGCATTGGCTTTGAACTTGCGGCTAAAATTTGGAGCACCTACCTCACTGACGATGTCACCATTCATCTGCACATTGCCTCCAGTGATAGTCTTGGCGATGGTACAGCAGTAGGTGGCGCACTGCCCCTATTCCAAGAACAAAATTACGGAGTTTATCAGGAGTATCTTGGCGCAGATGCTACCAGCGCAAGTGACGCACAAGCCTTAGAGAGCCTGCAAGAGGGCAACACTACAGACTTTTTAGTCAACAACCAAATTGTTGACGGCAATACCGATATTCTACTCACCTCAGCCCAGGCCAAAGCGCTGGGTATGGATAACACTCTCACCCTAGAGAATGGCACCACTTGGGAAAGGGATCTAGTGGATGCCGATGCCCTAGACGGATACATCATTATCAGCAACAGCTTTACTTGGAACTATGACTACACCCGCAGTGGTCAGGCCCCAGAAGGCACACTGGATTTCCTTAGCATGGCACTCCACGAAATTGGCCATCAGTTAGGGTTTGTGAGTAGCCTCGATGGCACCCTAGATATCAATACCCTCTATTCTGGTGAAACCCAAGTCTCTGACTTCACCGCATTAGATCTCTTCCGCCTCAGTGTCGATAGCACAGGTATCGACAATCCTGATGGCGCAGTCAGTGACCTCACTATCGGAGAAAATAGCTACTTCTCCATTGATGGCGGGCAAACCAATCTGGGAGATTTTTCCACAGGGCAAGCTGGCGATGGCTACCAGGCCAGCCATTGGAAACGCCTGAAAGATGCCATGGGCATTATGGATCCAACGCTCGCCTACAAAGAGCGGCTCAGCATTGATTATCTCGACCTGCAAGCTATGGACGTGCTGGGTTGGGATGTTGACTATGGAGCTTTAGACACAGGCCTGGATCTCAATGCACTCTTACTCGAAGCAGAACAGGCTGTCGCCCAAGACCTAGGCATTACTGCCGCGACGCTGACAGACAACCGAGGCGGCGGTGAACATCAAGACCTCTACACTCTCGGCTACAGCCAGTGGTGGCAGATGTTTGAAAAGCATGTGCTAGAGCTAGGCTACAGTCAGTGGTGGTCCATCTTTGAACTAGGCTATAGCCAGTGGTGGCAACAACACGGAGGTGAAACCCTAGAACTAGGCTACAGCCAATGGTGGCAACAATTTGAAGATAGCCTGCTAGAGCTGGGCTACAGCCAATGGTGGCAACAATTCGAGTCAGATATGCTAGAACTAGGCTATAGCCAGTGGTGGCAGCTATTTGAGCTGGGTTACAGCCAGTGGTGGCAAAAATTAGAACCTTTCTTTTCGACCCTCGATAAACTCGAAAATAGCCAGTCACCAGCCCTAGGGGATGTTTTCCAAGCAGGCACCCCTGAAGCCCCTATCTTTCGAGGCGGCGCTGATGACGATATTATCGGCGGCAGCAATGTTCAAGATCGGGTAGATGGGTTAGCCGGTGATGACCTGATTGATGGCCGAGAAGGTAACGACATTCTCTCAGGCAGCGCCGGACGAGACACGATGTACGGCTACGACGGAGAAGATATTCTCTATGGGGGAGAAGATAATGACCTGATTCTCGGAGAGAATGATGACGACCAACTCTTTGGTGAACAAGGCGCAGATATTTTATCGGGTGGCCATGGTGATGATATTCTGAGCGGAGGAAATGGCCGCGATGAGCTGAAAGGTGGGACTGGTGCAGATGTCATGCTGGGTGGCCATGGTGATGATTCCCTCGCAGGTGAGGCCCAGGCCGACTTAATGATGGGCGGCCATGGCCGTGACATTTTAGAAGGGGGAGAAGGTGACGATGTTATGTACGGTGATCAGGTGCTTGCCGAAAGTCAAGCAGGTCTTGTAACTTTACAGAACACTTTTCTTGCCTCTATTGATCCGGCCAACATAGAAAATCCACCTGTCATCGAGCCGGTCGATAACAACGGGTTCATCCGGCTCGAGGCGGAAACCATGAATCTGTCTACTGACCTCTATGTCCATGAGGAGGCGGGCAACGCCTCCAATGGCACTCTGATTAGAAATTGGTCAAATCAGTTAGGCAGTGCCAGTACGTCCTTTACCGGTCCTTCGGGGCAGTACATGGTCGTCGTGAACTACCTAGATGAGTCCGATGGCCAAGCGGCAGCAGCTTTTAAAGTCAATGGAACAGAAATTGATAGCTGGCAATTCAATCAGGATAATAATCGTTTCATCAACCGGACAGTAGCCACCAATCTTACCCTAAATAAAGGGGATAGCATCGAACTCACGGGCCTAAAAGATGCTGGAGAAGAGGCTCAATTCGATTATATCGATTTCATCTCTTTAGAGAACTTACTCACAACGTCAACCCCTGACGATGAAACAGATTCTGACGCTGAGGCTGAATCACTGCTATTTAATTCGGGGTTTGAATCTGGGTTAAATGACTGGTCAGTACACGGGGGTACGGTAACCGCTAGCCAGCAGCATGCTTACACAGGCAACAGCGCCCTTAGACTCAGCTCCAATGGTGCAAGTGCTGGACAAAATATCGATGTAGTAGGACTACAAACTTACACATTGAGTAGCTACGCAAAATCTAGCAGCAACGGCTGGACAGGCTTTGGCATTAGCTTCATGGATGAAAACTGGCAACAGTTACAAACAGAAAGCCTTTCTGTAAGCAGTAGCGAATGGCAGCTACATACCAAACAAATTGTAGCCCCGGAAGGGTCTCGTTACGCTAATGTTTGGACTTACAATGGCGGCCATACGGGAGAATTTTTATTAGATGAGCTTTCCCTTTTTGAAGGTGAGGTGTCAGTCAATTTGATGGTGTCTTCAACAGAAGATGATTCAGAAGATGACTCCGAGCAATCCACTAATCTAATTAACAACGGCGATTTTTCGAATAACCTAAGCAGTTGGGACGTTCATGTAGGCAATGCTCAAGTCACCCAAAGTGATGGTGAACAGACCCATGCTTTACAGCTAACTGAGGCTGGAAGTGTGATTGGACAAGCCTTAAAGGCATCATCGGGGACCACCTATCAGATCCAGGCAGCCGCTAAGTTTACAGGGGATAGCTGGAGTGGCTTTGGCGTCGATTTTTACGATGTAAATTGGCAAAAAATTAGTACCAACACCTTTGAAGTCGGTATCTCATCTTGGAATACCTACGAGCATCAGGTCGTTGCCCCGGACGGTACATTCCATGCCTCCGTATGGGCCATGAAAAACGGCAGCAGTGGTCAATTGCTGCTGGATGATATCTCTTTATATACCGTAGAAGATTCAACAGATATTGAAGCGGTAGGACACGTGGAATCGGGTTTGGTTGCACATTGGAGATTTGATGAGGCAACAGGTGAAAGTATCAACAGTGAGCAAGGCTTCCAAGGAACCTTGCAGAATATGGACGCTGATAACTGGGAAGAAGGCGTAGATGGGCACGCTTTAAGTTTTAACAGTGGAAATGAATTGGTCCGGATCAATGACGCACAAGCGTTACGGCTCGGAAACAACGATGCTGATTTTAGTGTTGCTTTTTGGCTACAGCCCAAGGCTGAGCCCACAGGTGAGTTTAGAACCATCCTCAACAAGACCAGCAGCCAAGGGAAGTTATTTGGCTTTTGGCTAGATTCCGGCACTAATCGCCTGAAATACAGTATTTCTACAACAGAGAACGACAACACAGGCAGCTTTAGCCAAGCTGAGCTGGCACTTCATGAATGGACTCACGTTACCTATGTTCGCTCAGGGGATACCATTTCGCTCTATCTCAATGGCGAGCTGGACTCTAGCATGATGTTTCAGGGAGACATGGAAACCCCAGAGGGATTGCTGGAGTTAGGTGGGGGACTAGAAGCTGGGCTAGATGACCTCCGATTCTATAACCGGGGCTTAAATCTCTCGGAGGTTCACTCTCTTTCTAAATACAATGCAGACGTGTTGAAAGGTGGCCTGGGTAACGATACCCTGTTTGGCAATGAGGGGGATGATATTCTCAACGGAACCCATGCTCAGCTAGCTGGGCTAAACGAACTGGATCGGCTCTCTGGAGGAAGTGGTCGCGATCGCTTTATTTTGGGCGATGCAAACCAAGCCTATTATGGGCTAGGGGGCAACAACGATTATGTAACTATCGCTGATTTTGAAGCCACTTCAGATATTGTGCAGTTACATGGCGCTGCTGGCAACTATACTCAACAGCAACAAGGTAGTGACGTACAGCTCTTCTATCAGAATGATTTAGTAGCTGTCTTTGAAAATACCACTAGCCTAGATTTGGCGAGCAACAACTTCAACTTCGTGGGCTAACCGGCTCTGTTAAGGAGAACAAATAGGCTCAATCAGGCTCATCAGCACTCGATATCATCATTGGTTACTTTCGTTGCCGGTAGCCCCAATACACCGCTTCTAAAAAAGTCTCTGCCTCCATATTTTTAGGCAGGGACTCCAGCTTCGTTTTTTCTTCTATCTGACGAGCCAAGCGCACACTCACCTCGTGACTGGCCTCAGCCGTCATCATCTTTCTCCGCTGAAGATATTCTCGGATAATCGCAAAATCATCAGGGCTAATCGCATCAAAGTTCATAACACTGGGGAGTTCAGCACTCACGCTTTTAGCCGTCTCGACCACCACAATCTCGTCTTTGTTAGCACGAGGTCCTACCTGTACGACCAAGGTCCCTGCTAACCAATCACCAATCCTTTTTTCACGCTTCCCCAACAAAATGAGAAAGAAGCCCACAAACAAAATATCGTCAACCGGTCGGAGTAAAGCCCGCAACGTCGCCTGAAAGAGTCGCACCGGCTGCGCATCATCACGAATCACCTGAATCTTGGCATAGCGCTTCCCTGGCGTTTGGCCATACCACCAAGTTTCAAACCCGATAAAGTACCCCACATAGAGGAAAAACATTAGCAAGCCAAGAATGGCGATCGCCCACAGCTGAAGCGTATCAGTATCCACATACAGCAAAGACTCCCACTGGCTAAGCTGAGAGAGCACAAACAGCCCTAGCCAAAAGGTCAGTAACAGGCCCAAGCTCAAGAGCGTATAGTCAATCGTCAGGGCAACCGCCCGCCCGCCAACCCCAGCCAGGATAAACTCCAGCTCTACGCTCTCCGGCGTTTGAATCTTAATGTTGTTGAATAAGCTCATCGCTTGCTGCGTATTCCGCTGTGTATTCCGCTGTATATTCTTCAGAGCACTTTTCTATACAGGAGAATCTTGAATCGTTAAATCAAGGCCCTCACGACGACTACGTAAGTCGTAATACAGCACCCCTTTCACCGCCTGCCAAAACGGCAGGGTGAACATATTGCCCAGAAAACCTAACACGATGGTCACCGCATAAATCACCCAGTACGTCGGTGAGCCAAACTCCACCATGGCCAACCCGATTTGCGGAATAAAACTCGCCACCATCAAAATGGGCACAGTCACCAAATAGGCCGCCAACACCACAAATTGAATCCGAATAATCGAGCGTTTGGTCAGCTTCCAACTCCGACCAATACTCGCACTCGCATCAGCCCCCTTTTCTACAGCCAAAGGCACCTCAGCCACAAACAGCCGTCCTACAACCCACAGCAAACCCAGCAAAAGCACAGCAATCGCCACTAACGCAGCAATGACCACAGCAATTCCTACGCCGAGATCCTCACCCACCAGCGGAGAGAGGATAGCCCCACCCCCAAAGCCAATACCCATCGCCGCAATCACAGCCACAATAATGGAGCCAATATAAGCCCCAAAAAAGATCAGCATTAGCAATACCGCTAAGCCAAAAAACGACCATAGCTTAGGCGCTAATTGCTGCCGTGCCTCAGTCGGTGTCTCAGGGTGATTCGTCAGATCTTGAAAAGCCATCCGGGCCATCAGCCCCGTATACATTGAATACTTAGCCCAGCCATATATCGGTACAAACACCCACAAAAAGGCAATCACCGAGAGCTTGAGGTAGGTTTTAAAGCGATCGCGATAAAGCCGAAAAGCGGCACTCACCACATTGCCAGGATTCAGCGGCCCAGGGGTTACAGATGATGCCGAAGACATCGCGATCGCTCCAAAAAAAGATATAACTGAGGCCACAGTACTACAGACCTCGGTAATCGTGCACTGTATCCTCACAGAGAACCCACCGAATAGCAGCCTATGAACGTACAGCGATGGATGGCCCGACGAGAGACCAGCTGGCGACAGCTTGAGGCACTCCTCAAACAAGCCGAAAGCAAAGGCCTCAAATCCCTCAAAAGCGACCAGGTGCGACAAATGGCCAGCCTCTACCGTTCCGTCTCCGCCGACCTCGCCCGTGCCCGAGGGCACCAAGTAGGCCCCGCCGTGATTAAAGACCTCCAGAGCCTTACCTCACGCGGCTACAGCCAAATTTACCAAGGCTCCCGCAGGCAAGAATGGCGTGATCTCATTGACTTCTATAGCTATGGCTTCCCAGAAGTCGTCCAGCAAAGCTGGGCCTACATTGCGATCGCCACCCTTCTCTTCTTCCTCGGCGGTGCCATCGGCTGGTGGTACGCCTGGCAAGACGACAGCTTTATGACCCTCGTCCTTGGAAGCGACTTCGTCACCGAAGTCCGCACCACCCAAGAACTCTGGACCGTCTCCATCCTCGGTATAGAACCCGTCGCCTCCAGCGGCCTGATGATCAACAATATCTCTGTCGCCCTGTTTGCCATGATTGGCGGCATCGCCATGTACATCAAAGAGATCCCCCTCCTCACCCCACCCGGCGGCTTCACCCTCTACGTCCTGGTCTTTAATGGCCTCATGATCGGCTGCGTCAGCGCCCTCGTCGCCCAAGTCAACCTCGCTTACGATCTGTGGGCCTTCATCTTCCCCCACGGCTCCCTAGAACTTCCCGCCATCTTCCTAGCAGGCGGCGCAGGCCTTCTCCTCGCCCGCGCTATCCTCCTTCCCGGTCAATATCGTCGCCTAGACGCCCTCAAACTCTACGGCCTCCAAACCGCCAAACTCCTATACGGCATCGTCCCCATGCTCATCATCGCAGGCATTATCGAAGGCTTCTTCTCCCCACAAACCTGGATACCCAACGAAGTAAAGTATGTTGTTGGCACCGCAATCTTTATTCTTTTCGTGCAATATTGCCGACGCAAGAGACCGGAGGTAATAGGCGCTTAGTTGGTATGAAGCATAGGGAACGGACCCATCCCGGCCCTGCGGGCCATCCTTGTCTTGGTGAGCATTCCCTAGCGCCGCAAAGCGACGCGGGGTCTCACCGCTCCAGAAGGGATTTACTTCAGGAAATCAGCCAAAAATTTTCAGGATCTCTTTTGAGCGTCACGCGTGACGGTCCTACCCACCGATCACTCAGTGCAACAACTTGAGTTGCCCAACAAACCCAACCCTTTCGAGGGGTGTGGGGAAGCTCGGGGGCCCACGAACAGGAGGGGCACGGGGAAACACATTATGATGTCTGGCCTGGTGCTTGTAGTGCGTTTCCCTTACAACCGCGCCCTCGCCTTAATCCTCAAATAATCATCCACCAACAAATCCGTAATCCCATCCGCCGGCGCATCCAACACCATCACCCCACTCCTCTTCAACCGCCCCAACGCCACCGACCGCTGCGCAATCAAATCAAGCGCCACCGCCCTCTCATACGCCCCCGCCACATCATCCTGCACCGCCCCCGCCACATCATCCATCTGCGGATCCCGCAACGTCACACAAAACGGTAAATACCTCGGCCGCAACCGAATCAACCCCGACAACAACTCAGCCGACGCCGTCTTATCCACCACATCCGTAATCACCACCACCAACGCCCGCCGATGCTGCGATCGCACCACCTGCGTCACCGCCCCCAGATAATCAGACTCCACCAACTCCGGCTGAATCGGCGTCACCCGCTCAATCATCTGCCGCAAATACGGCTGTCCCCCCTTCGGCGGTAACCAAGTATGCATCGTCCGATCAAACACACCCAAGCCAACGCGATCGCCCCGACAAATCCCCGCCAACGCCAACGCCAACGCCGCATTCATCCCCCAGTCAAACCGAGCCAACCCCTGCACCCGCGCCGTCATCAACCGACCCCGGTCCAGCAAAATAATCAGCGTCTGCTCCCGCTCCGGCTCCAACACCCTAATTAAAGGCTGCGATCGCCGCGCCGTCGCCTTCCAATCAATAAAACGCGGATCATCCCCCACGTCATACTCTTTTAGCTCCGCAAACTCAGTCCCCACCCCCAACCGCCTACGCTGCTTCATCGTCCCGGTAGACTGCAACGCCAACTTAATCGACAGCTGCCGCAACCCAATCAAATCCGGATACACCGCTACCTTTCCAGCCGCCGGAATCCGCCAATCCGCCCAAGCCAACTTCGACGGCCCCCGCTGACGCACCTCCAAATCACCCCAGTCATACTCCCCGCGATGATCAGGCTTCACACTGTAGGACAGCGTTTCCTCACCCGCCGTCGTCAATATCGCCCGCAAAGGCATCTCAGGCCCTGCAAAAGCAACCGGATAGCGATCATAAATCAGCACATCCGCCGCCTTCTGAGCCGTATTCTGGGCCGTCAGCTTTAGCTCAATCGGATTATCACGACCAATCGACAAACGCTGCAAAGGTGATCGCACAACCTCTACCCGCTGCTGGCGAACCCGCCAGGCATCCCAGAGCATAACGAGCAAAACAACACCATCAAAGCACAACAAACTCAACAGCCCTACCGCAAACCGATTAGGCCCATCACCAAAACTCGTGAGCAACGTCGCCAGTGCACCACCGGTTGCCAACAGGCCATATGTTCTTCGAGTAGGAACCATTTTGTTGTTGTGGGAGATTTAGGGAGTTAAAAAGAGATAGATAACAGATGTGACAATGAGGGCTAACGGGGAACTGCAACACTCTCCAACAACCCTCTAATCACATCATCCGTCGTCAACCCATCCAGCTGCGCCTCCGCCCCCAGCATCAACCTATGCCGTAACAACGGTATCGCCACCGCCTTCACCGCATCCGGCGACACATAATCCTGCCCGTGTAACCAGGCATAGGACTTACTCGCCCGCAGCCACTGCACCACCGCACGGGGAGAGGTGCCCACATCCAAATCAGGATGCTGCCTCGTCTTATGGGCCAGTGCTAACAAATAGTCCAACACCGGATCTTGTACCGTCACCTGATTCACAGACTCCCGCACCCTCAAAATATCCGCCGCCGTCGTAATCGGCTGAAGCTGCTCCAAATCAGCCCGCTTCGCCTCAAAGCCCGCCTGAGCATTTAACAACATTTGCTTTTCAGCCTCTGGAGTCGGGTAGTCCACTACCAGCTTGAACAAAAAGCGATCCAGCTGTGCCTCCGGCAGCGGGTAAGTGCCCTCAAATTCCAATGGGTTTTGAGTTGCCACCACCCAGAACAAACCCGGCAACGGGTAGGTGGTACCATCCAACGTCACCTGCTGTTCTTCCATCGCCTCTAACAGCGCAGCCTGGGTTTTAGGCGGTGTCCGATTCACCTCATCGGCTAACAACACCTGGGTAAACACCGGTCCCTTTTTCAGGGTAAAAGTCTTACTATTAAGATCAAAAACGTTGGTGCCTAAAATATCCGAAGGTAAAATATCCGGGGTTAACTGCACCCGACAAAAATCAGCCTGAAGCAGTTGAGAAATCACTTTCACCAACAGCGTTTTTCCCGTACCGGGCACCCCTTCTAAAATCACATGCCCGCCTGCCAACAGCGCAACCAGCAGCTGATTCACCAAGGCTGGCTGGCCCACCACCATCTGGCTAACCGCCTTATTAATACGGCTAAGACTTGCTTGCAGCTCATCATTCATGGATAACGTTCTTCCTATGGGTGAGTACTCTTCAATAATTTGGGCTGTCTAATTAAGCAGTCTGATAATCGTGTCCGACTAGCAGACTCTTTAGGGCAAAACCTTGTAAAAGCAAAGCCTTTAAGTCGTATCTGTCCCTTGCTTAGAAGCTTTACCCTGGGTCGCTTTAACCTGCAAAGACTGAAGCCGACGCAACCAAATCCGCATCGCTGACTCTCCTCGTGGCGCACGTTGCAAAGCAATCAACTCATCGATACTGCGCCCTGTCGTCTGCTGCCATGCGGTTTGCAAAGTGCTCAAGGGAACGGGGGCTTCTCCCAAGCCCAAGGCCCTCTGCAATGACTTTTGCTCTGCACGGGTCAAGGTCTCCACCAAAAAGTCATGACTATTGACCTTATGCAATACCCCTGCCAGCGCTTTGATGTAAGCCTCGCTGTTGTTTACCGGCACCTCCGGGAGCGATCGCAACCCGCCCAACCGACGGTTCTGGGCAATCAATACAATCAACAGAACAACAGCTCCCTGAACCACCGCAATCAGCACTGGCGTCTTCGCAAGGTAGCCCAGCCAAGTCCCTGCGACCTCTTCAATCACCACATCCTGATCTTTATAACCATGCAAATACTCATCCACCCAAATCGGGCCGCCCCCCTGCTGCACCAAATTAGCCAAAAAAGCAAAGTTACCAGGCGAGTCTAAATAGGCATTCGCTCCCAAAAAGGACGTAGTAGACAGAATGAGTTCTCCAGCGTCCGTGGGCGATCGCCACACCACCGCTCCATATTCATCAGATAAGAGACTCTCTACATCCCCACTGTTCTTAATTAACAGAACATCTTCTGGCCTTTCCTGCTCAATGCGGCGGCGCGTTTCAATCGTGACATCACCAAACTTAGAAGAGAGCTGCTTAGAAAAAGATGCCGCACTCACAGGACCACGTTGAGCCAAAACGATCAAGCGATTTCCCTGTTCTCTCCACTCATACAAGCCAGCCTGACCCAGCCCACTTCCAGAGGTTGGCAAAACCCGCAGCAAAGTTGCAGGTGAGTCTGTTGTTTTTTCTTCAACGTTCTCTAAAAGCTCGGGAATCGGACGCTGCCAACGCTCAATCTCCACCCCTTGCTCTTGCATATAGGCATACCACGCCCCATAACCATCCGGGCCATTGCCCCAAGTAGAACCGCTATTGAGTCGGTTACCCGCAGGCGCAGAAGCCAAGAACAAAAGCCCCAACAACAACATCGCCAGTAACACCAACCACCAATAGCACCGAAGAGATTTTGCCAATGCATTCGGAGAAGAACTTGCAACCGTCATTTTTTAGTAATCTCCTCATAGGCACGGCGGCAGCGCTTAAACATTTCCGCTGAGGCGATCGCACGTCCAAAGGTCAAACGCTCATGGGTACCAATCAGCAATTGATAAGGCCGAGGTAAAACAGGCTCCTCAGCACTTTCAGGTGACTGAGCGAGGCCTGCCAAATACTCCCCATCCGTACGACTCGGATCGTGCAATAGCGTTTGCGTATCGTGGAGCCGTTGCAACGTTGCCCGGTATAAAGCCTTACAAGCCTTCCCATAATTACCCTGCTGCGCCTGCGCCTGGGCCTGCTTCAACCAGTGCTGAGTGCTATACGTTTTCACCGGCATTTCGGCTCGGCCCAGCGTCACCCATTTCTGGTCCTTTTCTAACCACCGCCGAATCGGATCTGCTAAAGCTTTGTACAGCAGCCAGACTATCCATAACGTCAGCACCGCCACCAATATCCAAAATATTGCCTTAGCAATATCCTCTGACCAAGTCCAGTTAGGAAACTCAGGAAAGTCAACATCCGTTTGAGAAAACTGGTACTCTAACCACTCTTGAAAACGTCGCAGGGTCAAACGTGCCTGCCAATGTAGAGAATCTGTGTTGTAGGCATCTCTGGACATCTTTAGGCAGGCATTAATAAGCCCCTAATTTATAACCTCGCATCCAGGACTATTCCCGCAGCGACTTACAAATTAACATTTCTAGATATGTGAGCCCCCGTCCCCACCAAGGCTCAGTATCCCTTGGCAAGATAGGCATCATCAAGCACACCCAACACGCAAGTTCCCCTTCTAGACTCTCTAGTCAACTAGAGGGTCTATGCTAATCACATCAGCAAAATAAGTAGACACCTTTCCCGCCCTGCCAACGGTTACAGGTGAGCAAACGATGAGCACCAACACACTAAAAATCACCCTCACGCTCCATGGCATGAGCTGTGCCAGTTGTGCCAACAGCGTTGAAAAGGCCATTCAACAAGTGCCTGGGGTCAGTAGTGTCCAGGTAAATTTTGCGACTGAAAAAGCCCGTGTGGAATACGACACAAGCCGCACCGATATCACCAACATTCAAGTGGCCATCGTCAACGCAGGCTACACCGCCATCGAAAATCAAGCGAGCGGAGTAGGTGTAGCAGAGGCACAAGAGGAAAAAACGCACGAGGCATTACAAAAGGCATCACAAAAAACACTGCTCGTAAAAACAATTGTGAGTAGCCTTATCGGCGCGATGCTCATCCTGGGAACATTGCCAATGATGCTAGGGGTAGCTATTCCAGGATGGCCCATGTTTTTACACGACCCATGGTTGCAGCTCATCCTAGCCACGCCAGTTGTTGTCTGGTGCGGCCAATCTTTTTACATTGGTGCATGGAAAGCACTACACCACCGTACGGCAACCATGAATACTCTTGTTGCCTTAGGCACAGGGACCGCCTATCTATACTCTCTTTTTGTCACGTTATTTCCGAGTTTCCTCACTGTTCAGGGGCTTGCTTCAGAGGTTTACTATGAAGCCGCTGTGGTGATCATTGCCTTGTTATTACTAGGCCGCTATTTAGAAAATCGAGCCCGAGGAGAGACTTCCAACGCCATTCGCAAGCTCATGGGCCTTCAAGCGAATACCGCCCGCATCATCCGTAACCATGAAGCAATAGACGTTCCCTTAGAGGAGGTTGTTGTTGGCGATATTGTTGTTGTGCGCCCCGGAGAAAAAATTCCTGTCGATGGCGAAGTAACTGAAGGTTCCTCTACTGTAGATGAAGCGATGGTGACGGGTGAGCCTATCCCGGTAAGCAAAGAACAAGGTGCGAGCGTTATTGGCGCAACCATCAACAAAACAGGCAGCTTTCGCATGCAGGCTTCACGGGTCGGGAAAGACACCGTGTTAGCCCAAATTGTGCAGCTAGTGCAGGAAGCCCAAGGCTCCAAAGCACCTATTCAAAAGCTGGCCGACCAGGTGACAGGATGGTTTGTCCCAGCAGTTATGGCGATCGCACTCATCACCTTTCTCATTTGGTTCACCCTCACGGGCAACCTCACCCTTTCGCTGATCACCACCGTCAGCGTGCTGATCATCGCTTGCCCTTGTGCGCTAGGCCTAGCCACCCCCACGTCCATCATGGTCGGCACCGGCAAAGGCGCTGAACATGGCATTTTGATTAAAGATGCGGAAAGCCTGGAGCGATCGCACAACCTCCAAACCATCGTGCTCGATAAAACCGGTACCCTCACCGCAGGCAAACCCACAGTCACCAACTATCTCACCATGCGCGGTACTGCTGATGGAAACGAAATCAGACTGCTACAAATGGCCGCTGCCGTAGAGAACCAGTCAGAACATCCGCTCGCCGAAGCCATTGTTACCTACGCCAAATCCCAAGGCATTAAGTCTCAACACATCACCCCAACTATTACGGACGTTCAAGACTTTAATGCCGTCCCAGGCAAAGGCGTACAAGGCACCCTGGATGGATACCTGGTGCAGATTGGCACCGAGCACTGGATGCAGAGCTTAGGCATCGATACGCAAGCACTCCAGAAACAACGGCAGGCTTGGGAAGCAGCGGCACAAACTACTGCCTGGATTGCGGTAAATGGCAAAGCCGAAGGACTGCTGGGTATTTCGGATGCGCTCAAACCATCTTCTGCTCAGGCAGTGGAGGCTTTGCAGCGTATGGGCTTAGAAGTGGTGATGCTCACCGGGGATAATCAACAAACGGCTGAGGCGATCGCACAGGAAGTCGGCATTACCCGAGTCTTTGCCGAAGTGCGCCCCGACCAAAAAGCGGATACCATTCGGAAACTTCAAGCAGAAGGTCCTTCTAAAAACAGACAGGTGGCAATGGTGGGCGATGGCATTAATGATGCGCCTGCGTTAGCTCAAGCTGATGTAGGGATAGCAATTGGGACGGGGACCGATGTGGCGATCGCAGCTAGCGACATCACCCTCATCTCCGGCGATCTGCAAGGCATTGTCACCGCCATCCAGCTCAGCAAAGCCACCCTTACCAACATCCGCCAAAATCTCTTTTTCGCCTTCATTTACAACACCGCAGGCATCCCCATCGCCGCAGGCATTCTCTATCCCCTCTTCGGCTGGCTCCTCAACCCTATAATTGCCGGGGCTGCCATGGCATTCAGCTCCGTTTCAGTCGTCACCAACGCCCTGCGGCTCAGAAATTTCCAACCCCAAAGCATACGATAAGTGGATGTTTTCAAACCGCTATCGCGAATTTAGCGATAATGACGGGAGAACGATTAAGCACCCCTGTGTCATGCCGCCTTCCACCTTCTCTCAGCAACAAGCTCCGCAAGATACGTATCGGCAACTTACAGCAGTGCAGCAATCAATTGTGCAGGTTTTCGCCCTGCTGTATACACCTGCGAGTCGTGATCGGGCTTATGCTTGCTGGCTTCAAGCCTTATGCCTTGAAAACCCGCTTTTCGAAGATTTAGGTCGCAAGGCATTTAGCCAGCAAATTACCGAACTGATTACCCAAGGAATCCTGACACAGGCAAAAAACCAAGGTCCCCGCTGTGCGATCCAGCTTATGGAGATTGCGCTCAGAGATGCTGTACTCACCGATAACTTTGAACCACTTGCTCAGATCATTGAGACGGCCTTACCTGTTAGAAAACATTATCAAAGCAGTACCCGTGACTTTCGGGATCCCGAAGAGTTTATGCGATCACTCCGCATTGCCATCTATCGGGAAGACAGTGAAGAAATTGATGCCCTCTTTGAAGAAACTCACTATATTTCCTGGCAAGCTGACATACTCTTTTTTGATGTTTTAAAGAGCATTTTAACCAACCCTTTCGATTCAGACTGGATGTCTCAATTGTCTGAGGCTTTTTTTGAAATGGGCATGAGCGCCATTTTGGGCCAGGCGATAGAACAGTGTGAACCAGCCCCTGAAACGTTTGAGCTTCTAGAAGAAATCGCCATAGAAGATGAGATTCTCGGCGCAGAAATGATGCTGCTGTATGCAGAACAACTCTGGATAAGGGGATTTATCACTGAAGCGAACCAAATACTTACCCTAGTGGGCGACTATGACGACCTAGAGGACTACGTGCATCAGGCCTATGCCTTAAAAGGGGCGATGCAGCTATTGTTGGGAAATACTAGGGGTGCGATCACCCAATATCATCTTGGCCTTGAAGCCGCTGGCAATACTCCAGAAGAGCAAGCGGCTTGGTTTACCCTACCGGCCACCGCGCTTTTTTTCCTGGCCCTACTCGCAGATAACAGCCCATCAGCACAACAAGAACTCACCCAACATGCCTTTCTCCTTCAGTGCCGACCTAACCACTGGCTGCATCAGAGCGCTTCCTTACTCCTCAACGTACTGCACATGCAACAAGGACACTCTAGTCAAGTATTAGAAGCAACAGAGCAACTCAAATTTTATCGCATTCAATCGGTTGGCATTCCAGCCATGATGGAGAGCCTCTGCCTTCACTGGTTAGGCATAAAAACACTGCCACAGTGGCTACCGCTCGGCCTCGCAAAACACTGCCAACGTGCACTGCAAGCAGGGTATGACTGGCTGGCTGCGGAAATCGCGAATCTGCTCATTCACTATCAGCGCAATGATGAACCCAAAAGCGCCTACCAAGAAGTCGTCACGGCTATACGTGAACAAACTCACACCATTCCGCTGCTAGATATGGTGCAAACCCAGGCCCCATGGGAGCTATCGCTCAAAGGGCTCGCCCAGTTAACTGAGCCCGAGCCCCAAGATACGACTCCTGTAAAAGCCGCACCCTTTCGCATGGCATGGCGATTACGGTTTGCCTCTTCCGCCTTTTGGTCACTGACCCCGCTAGAACAAAAAATTGGTGCACGCGGCACTTGGACCAAAGGCAAACCCATTGCCCTCAAACGACTCGTAGACGAATATGAAATCCCCGACTATGCTACTGAGCACGACCAGTCAATTTGCGACACCATCCAGGTGGAATACGAGCAAAACAACTATTACTACAGGGCCTCTACCCCCATATATTCATTCACACCTGCTACCCTACTGGCTTTGGTAGGTCATCCTCTTGTGTTTTTGGAAGACTCACCCAATGTGCGAGTAGATATCGTAGCCGGTGAAATCGAACTCATCGTCAAGCGGTTGGAAGGGGGTGATCGCCTAAGCCTGTCACTCTCGCCACCGTTGGATGACTCGGAGTTGTTGTTTTTGAAGGAAACGCCTACTCGCATAAAAGTTATTGAAATTACTGCTGACCACCATCGAATTGCCGCATTTTTGGGAGACAACAATCGGTTAGAAGTCCCTGCTAACGCAGAAGAACAAGTCCTGAAGGCAATCGCAGGTGTGGCCAGCTTGGTCACGGTACAGTCCGACATCGGCGGGGGGGTTGAAGCCGAACCCGTCGAGTCCGATGCCACCCCTAGGGTGCACTTACTCCCAGCAGGCGAGGGGCTCAAAGTCTCGTTGCTCAGCTATCCCTTTGCCATTGGGGGCGCTTACTACCGACCAGGAGAAGGCGGTGAAACCGTCATTGCAGTCGTCGAGGGAAAACGCCTCCAAACCCAGCGCGACCTTGCAGCCGAAAAGGCAAACGCCCAACAAGTGAAAGCCGCTTGCCCCGTGCTGACAGAAATCCCAGAAGTTAATGGTGAATGGATCCTGGAAGACACCTCAGACTGTTTAGATTTACTCTTACAGCTACAGGCCCTTGGTGAGGCAGTCGTGCTCGAATGGCCTGAAGGCGAAAAATTCAAAGTCTCGCGGGAGCTCAGTCTCGATGACTTTCGGATAGATATTCGCCAGCAGCAAGACTGGTTTGCCGCCAGCGGCGAGGTGCAAATTAGTGAAAACCAGGTCATGGATATGCAGCAGCTGATGGCCCTTCTGGAAAAGTCTCCAGGACAATTTGTGGCCTTAGCTGATGGTGAATTTTTGGCCCTTACCGAGGAATTTCGGCAACGGCTCAATATGTTAGGTCGGCTGTCTCAGCCCCATGGCAAAGGTCTACGGATTCATGGCCTGGCCGCCCTGGCCCTTGATGACATGCTCGATGATATGGAGCAACTCAAGGTCGATCAGGCCTGGAAGGAGCACATTCACCATATCAAAGCCGCTTGTGAAATAGAGCCCAAAGTCCCTAACACCTTACAAGCTCAGCTCCGCGACTATCAACTCGCAGGCTATACCTGGCTCGCCCGTCTCGCCAACTGGGGCGTGGGGGCGTGCCTCGCCGATGACATGGGCCTGGGTAAAACCTTACAAGGTCTGGCCATTGTGCTCAATCGCTGTGATGAAGGCCCTACGCTAGTCATTGCACCGACCTCAGTGTGCATGAATTGGGCCAGTGAAACCGAGCGGTTTGCCCAGAGTTTACGAGTCAAAGATTTTGGCTCAGAGAGTCGCGAGCATCGCCAAGCGATGTTAGATGGCCTTGGTCCCAAAGACCTTGTGGTTTGTAGCTATGGTCTCGTACAACAGGCTGAGGAAGCGGACATGCTTCAAGGGGTGAAGTGGCAAAATATTGTGTTGGATGAGGCGCAGGCGATTAAGAACCATGCGACCAAGCGATCGCAAGCCGTGATGGCACTCCAAGCCAGCTTCAAAATCATCATGACTGGCACCCCCATCGAAAACCACCTGGGCGAACTGTGGAATCTCTTTCGCTTTATCAATCCGGGATTACTCGGCTCTTTAGAAAGTTTCAACGAGCGCTTTGCAAACCCGATTGAGCGTGACAAAGATGAGGGCGCAAGCGAGACACTCCGCAAGCTCATTCAACCCTTCATTCTGCGCCGTACCAAAGATCAGGTCCTCAAAGAACTCCCCTCACGGACTGAAATCACCTTATCAGTGGAGCTGAGTAAAGAAGAGATGGCCTTTTATGAGGCCCTACGGCGCGAAGCTCTGGAAAATTTGGCAAACAGTGAGGCCCAGGCGGGGCAACGACATTTACAGGTGCTTGCCGAAATTATGAAGCTGCGCAGGGCTTGCTGTCATCCGTCGCTCGTCAGACCTGAGCTAGAGCTTTCGAGTACCAAACTACAACAATTCAGCGATCTCCTGACAGAGCTGTTGGAGAATGGGCATAAGGCGCTAGTGTTTAGTCAGTTTGTGGATCATCTAAAGATTTTGCGCAAGCATTTGGAGGCCCAACAGATTCACTATCAGTATTTAGATGGCAGCACCTCACGGAAAAAGAGAAAGCAGGCGGTGGATGCTTTCCAATCCGGGGAAGGTGATGTTTTTTTAATTAGCCTGAAAGCCGGGGGTTCAGGACTGAACCTAACGGCGGCGGACTACGTATTGCATATGGATCCGTGGTGGAATCCAGCGGTAGAGGATCAGGCGAGCGATAGAGCCCATCGCATTGGGCAGCAGCGCCCGGTGACCATCTATCGCCTGGTTGCCAAAGGCACCATTGAGGACAAAATTGTCGCCTTACACAAGCTAAAACGCGACCTTGCCGACAGCCTACTCACAGGTTCAGATGCGAGCGGCAAGGTCTCAACAGAGCAGCTGTTATCGTTAATTCAGCAATAAATCTGAGTAGATGCTGAAGATTATCTATGGTTTGTCTTATCCAGCTTTTAAGGTTGCCTCAGTCCGCCGCTCCTGAGCAGTGACATTCTTATATTACTGAAACAAACCCATTGCCTTCACATTAGGGCATCCCCAGGAGACTTTCCAAATGAAACAGATTAAACGTCAAGTTTTCGGTTCTCTCGGTTTAGCTACGATCGCTGCATTCTCCATAGCACCCGAATCAAGCGCGGTAGGATTTACATTCACAGCTGTACAAGAGCGTAAGGATGAAGTGGTTGTGATAGACGATATCATCGCAAACTTCCAGGCTCTGGAACAGGCACGTTTAGACGAACGCCATGCAGAAGCTGAGGCCACAACAGAAGCAACAGCCCAAACACAAGAAAACAATGCAGTAGCCCGCTTGCCCATTGCCCAATAAAAGTGCTCTGCTATCTCAGTTTTTATTGTGTCAGCATCCATCACAACAAAGTAATTAAGGAGTTCGCGGTCTATAAAGCGGAAGCAACCGTCACTACCCCAAAAGCCCAATCCATGGACATACTGCTTATCGGACCAGAATCAAGCCCACACAAGAACAAAGCTGCCGAACATAAATTTTCATCCGACAGCTTTGTTTTATCTAAGTAAACAACAGTTCACTTACCACACAGCAACAAATTCCGTGTGCTAAAGATTCTGTGCACTTATTAAACATTCACCGTAGAGCGAACTTTACTGGGGACAACGTGCTCTGAAAAAGCATACCAGGTGAATTTGCCATTCACTGGCTTTAGCAGCTCAAACTTAATATGCTTAGAGTCGCCAGCAGGCTCAATCCACTTAGCCTGTAGCGGCTGCTCATACTCATTAAAGTTAAACCTATCTTCTGGAGAGAGATTGCCATCCAAGCTATGCTTAATCACAGTTGGCAGATCCTCTCTCCCCTGAATAAAGAACTCAGGCAGCGGCACCTCTTCGACATGCTTGTGAAAGAGGAACCAGTTAAATTTGCCATCAATAGGCACAGCCAGCTCAATCTCCCAATGTCCATGCTCCCGTTCAAAAGTTTCTCCACCGCCACGGCGAGAATCTATGACATCCTTCAAGTCGCGATCTATTCGAGTTACGAGCAAGGGCAAATCTTCCCGACTGAGTTTAAAATCGGAGCTGGAAGGATCCTCGAATGGACGCTTTTTGACAAACGTCGGGTTTTCTTTAGTAATAATATCTTTTGCTTTTACTGCAAACTTAGGCACTCTAACAGTCATAACTTTCAAGCTCCCTGTAGCTAACGATATTTAATTAAATGAATCCAAAAATGTCTTTGTTGTGTCTTGGAGATTCAAATGCACAACAAAGGTTCTGAAGTACAGACTATCGAAAGATCCAACAGAAAGTTTAGAGCTTTATGGGGTTGTTGCATAAAGAACATGAGTTAGCTGCGATAATAGTGCCTAGCCCCCTTCCTTTCGCGCCCAT
>JBCDAG010000040.1:0-27484 GCA_039186165.1 Cyanobacteria bacterium P01_F01_bin.53 | reverse complement strand
GGAGGCCACTCTGGCTATCGTAGCCAAAGACCACCAGGGACTAAGACCATGTACCGAGGCCTACAGCAGTTTGAGATGATGTTTGCTGGATGGAAATTGGCTGCGCCTTGAACTCTCGGACTTATGTGTACACAGGAGCCCGGAGGGAGAAGCCTGCGCTGATAAGATCTAGCCGATCAACAAAGTCGGTTTTGGAATAAGTCATATAGAAACTATTTTTAGTGAGTCCTTTCAGCGGCTTTGGGCTTCCCGGAGTGGTTCGGAAACTGGTTAGGCGGAAAGCTGGCTGCCAAAGTTAATAGGAGGTTAACATTAGATTAAAAAAAGTTGATTATCTGTGAGCCCGCCCGCCTCAACACGATTTCTACATATGGATGTTTTTTCTCGTAAAGTCTGCCTAAAGTCGCCGGATATGTTGTCCGCTATACTTTTGATTCACACCTTACGGACCTTTTAAGGGGATGGCAGTTGATGGCTAGGGCTTGGATAAAACGACTTCCGCAGGCGATCGCATCCCTCGGTACAATCCGTATAGTGGTGACCGTGATCGCGTTTATCGGCTTTATCATCCTCTCCGCCCTCACCCAAGCAGGTATCAGTTTCGCCTTTGAAACCGACATCATCGTGTGGCTGCAAGCTACGGTTACAGGCATTTGGGGACGGCTATTGTCCTTGGGCTACTATGCTGGAGATACCGAATCGGCGGGGGTGGTGACCGCCATTGTCCTGATTTATCTATTCATTAAGCGGTGGTGGCAGGAAGGGGTATGGTTCGCTGTTGCGACGGCAGGGGCCTTGGTGTTGGTGGGTGAGGTCTTTAAGCCCCTATTCGATAAGCCGCGGCCACCGTTTTTTGATAACCCCTCTATCCATGGCGCAGCATTTCCCAGTGGGCACGGTACAGGCAATACGATTCTGTACTTTTTCATTGCCTATTTGGTGACGCTTGAGTATCCACATCTGGCGCGTCGCATACATCTGATTACCATTGGCTGGCTCATTTTTATGGGGTTTGGCAGTTTGCGTGTGGGGGCTCACTGGCCGACCGATATTTGGGGCGGGTATTGTTTGGGGTTTCTTTGGCTGATGGTATGCCTAACCCTGCTACACCTTTCTCCTGAACTACCTGGCCTCAAAAACTTGCCCCGTAGACGACAGTAGAGAGGACACCTATTCGACGTTTATTTAAGCGCAATTTTGTTCTTTTTTATACCGTTGGGTGGGCAGGTACACGCCTGTTTTGTGTGGGTTAATAACGGCTTCTTGTAAAAGAAATTGTGGGTGGTACAATCGCTTCGTAAAGCGGCTTTTGTGCACTTATCTCTCGTGGCCTGGTGGTGTGAGATTCAGTGGTGTGAGATCACAGTTATGACCTCGCCCGTTAGATCACGGCGTGTGGCAATTGCTTTGCTTTATCACGATTAGAAAAAAGACTGTTCTTTATTCTCTGTGACTTGCGATGGCTCGGAATCTGTATGCCCTTTTAGTCGGTATTGATAAATATGATCGGCGATCGCGCGTGCCCCACCTCAGAGGCTGCGTGAACGATATTCAAGGAATGCAGGACTATTTAGAAGGGCGGGTGGCTAGCGATGAGTTTGATCTGCACCTGCGTGTTTTAAAGAATGAGGAGTCCACGCGGCAGGGAATCATTGATGGCTTTCAGCAGCACTTGACTCAGGCAGGTGCTGACGATGTGGCATTGTTTTACTACGCGGGTCACGGTGCCCAGGCTGATGCCCCAGAAGCTTTTTGGCCGGTGTCGCCCGATCGCTTGATGGAAACGCTGGTGTGTTATGACAGCCGGGTGGATGATGACCACTGGGATTTGGCCGATAAGGAACTCGCGCAGCTGATTGCTGAGGTGGATCGTAAAAAGCCGCACATTGTTGCTGTTTTAGACTGCTGCCATTCCGGCTCAGGGACGCGCGAGGCGGAGGAGCCAGCGGTATTGTCTCGTAAGGCTCCGCCCGATAAGCGATCGCGCCCCTTGGAGAGCTTTATTATTTCCCCGGCAGAAGCGAGATTTTTAGAAACCTCTTCTCCAGGAACGACCCGCAGTGTGTCGTCCGCGCCCATTGCCATGAAGCTTCCTGTGGGGCGACATGTGGTGCTCTCGGCCTGCTCGGATATTGAAGAGGCGAAGGAGTATTTGGGGGCAGGGGAGCCTAGGGGCACGTTCTCTTACTTTTTGCAGGAGTCGTTGGCGAAGGCCAGTGGTGGGCTTAGCTATCGAGATTTGTTCAAGCGGACGAATGCCTTGGTGCGCACCAATGTGGGGGCGCAGTCGCCGCAGCTGGAGGCCACCCATTCAGAAGACTTGGCTCAGCCATTTTTAGGGGGTGCGATCGCCCCTTCAGTCCCCTACTACACCGTCACTCGCCACAAAGAGCACGGCTGGATTATCGATGGTGGTGCCATTCACGGCTTGCAAGCGCCTGTAGGCGATAGTGGTGATGCGCAAACAACAACCTTAGCGCTGTTCCCCTTTGATGCTTCTCCCGAGCAGCTTAAGGCCGCTGCCGATAGCCTTGGCTCTGTAAAAATTACAGAGGTATTGCCCCAGCTGAGTAAGGTGGCAGGCGATGCGCTCACCGATGAGGCCGATACTTTTAAGGCTGTGATGGTCTCTTCGCCATTGCCGCCGCTTAAGGTTTATTTAGAGGGCTATGCAGCCAGTGATCAGGCAGGTGTAGAAAGCTTGAAAACTGCGATCGCCACCGTTGGCCCCATGTCCGCACCGTCCTTTTATGTGCGAACCATTGATAGCTTAGAGGGCGCAGCTTTTCGTGTGTTGGCTAAAGACAACACCTATTTGATTACCTCTCCTGTGGATAATCGTCCGCTGGTCACACCTGTAAAAGGCTATGAAGCGGCCAGTGCGCTCAAGGTCGCCCAAAACCTAGAGCACATTGCCCGTTGGAAAACCATTGCCGAACTCGATAGCCCTGCGAGCAGCCAAATTCAGGGTGCAATCGAGCCCAAAATATACACCGGGGCCGAAGCGAGTAAAGACGCCTCGTCCGAAATTACCGATTCCCAAATTCGCCTGGAGTACAGTTACAACCGCACTAAGCAAGCCTGGGTGCCGCCCCGCTTCCGGATTAAGCTGCACAACACCAGCGATAAAACGCTCTACTGTGCGCTGTTTTATCTCACCGAGCGATTTAAGGCGGAGGCGATTAAGCCCGATGCCGTCGGTAGCCTGGTGCGGCTAGATCCGGGGCAGGAGCTTTGGTTTGCCAATGGCGCCGCGCTAAATGGCACCGTGGCCGATGACCTGTGGAAATCGGGTGTCACGGAGTGCCAGGACATTTTAAAACTGATTGCCTGCACGGATGAATTTGATCCGATGCTGATGAACTTAGGTGAGCTGGGCTCCCCAGTCAGTGGCACGCGGTCAGTGGGTGCTGGTGGCGGTAGTCTGAACCGGCTGATGCAGCGGGTCAATACGCGGGATATTAGCTTCGCGGACGATGCCCCCGACTATGACGATTGGGTCGCTAATCAGGTGACTTTCACCTTTGTTCGACCTCGGCTGACCACGCCGCTGAACCAAGCAGAGACCATTTCATTGGGGGCGAATGTGCGAGTGTTGCCCCATGGTGAGCTGGGTGCAAACGCACGACTCACGACGGTGCCCCAGTCCACTCGTGACTTAGGTAGCGCCATTTTGCCGCCTATCTTGCAGAATGAAACCGAGGCTTTTCAGTTTACGAGCAGCCGGTCGAGCGATCCTGGGCTGAGTGCGCTAGAACTCAACAATGTGAAACACCCTGAATCGGTGACGCCCGAAAACCCTCTCCGCCTTGAAGCGGATATGCCCCTGGGTGAGGGCGAATATTTGCTGCCGGTGGCCTACGACGGTGAATTTTATCTGCCGTTGGGCTATGGCCAAGCCAAAGATGGCAAAACCGAGATTGTGATTGAGCGGCTAACAGAGCCGGTGACTGAAGGTAATCGCAGTATCCATGGCTCGATTCGCATCTTCTTTCAAAAGGTGGCGGCTAACAAGTTGGGTGACGACCTCAGTACGACGCTGGGTCTCGACTTTAAATACCCGCTATTGGCCGTGGCCCAGCTAGAGACTGCCGGTAAGCCGGGTGGCAAAGTCACTTACCTGCGAGATGCGGAGGCGGTAAAGGAGAAAGTCGCCCAGGCGAAGAATATTGCCCTCTATATCCACGGCATTTTTGGGGATACGGCCTCGATGTTGCCCAGTATGAATACGGCGGTGGCTGCTATAGAAGATAGCACTCGTCCGATTGGTGAGCTGTACGATTTGGTGCTGGCCTTTGACTATGAGAATTTGAACACGACCATTGACCAAAATGCGCGATCGCTCAAAAGTCGCCTAGCCGATATTGGCTTGGGCACTGGCCACGACAAAACGCTACACATCATCGCCCACTCCATGGGGGGCTTAGTCTCTCGTTGGTTTATTGAGCGAGAAGGGGGCAACGAAGTGGTGAACCACCTGATTATGTTAGGGACACCGAATGCGGGTTCTCCTTGGCCCCAAGTGCAGGCAGGCATTACCGCAGCGGTTTCCTATGCCATTAATGGTTTGTCACTGGTGGCCGCACCGCTGATGGTTTTAAATGGGTTGCTTAAGCGTATTGAAACCCTTGATCTTTCCCTGGATCAGATGCAGCCCGAGTCAGACTTTCTCAAGGAGATTGCACAATCTCCTGACCCAGGCATTCCCTACACGTTGGTGGTGGGTAATACCTCCTTAATAGAGGTAGATGAATCTGCCGGGCTGAAGGAGAAAATTCTGCATCGGCTCGGGAAGGTGGTTGAAATGCCCTTCTTTAAACAGCCCAATGATATTGCGGTGCTGGTGGAGAGTATTACGGCGATACCCGAGGGGCGATCGCTTGAGCCTAAAGCGCTACCAGTTGCCTGTAACCATCTGGAATATTTCACCAACCCTATCGGTTTAGCCTCGTTGAGTGAAGCTGTGTTGGGGACGGGGATTGTTCCTTCTGGCGGTGCTTCAGAAGCCACTTCAGGGGCTGCTGAAGCAACACCTGAAGCCTCAGCGGTAGAAACAGATGCTCCCACCACATCGGTGGGCTCTCGGTCAATCGGTGACACGCCAGTTGAAGCTGATTCAAATAAACCTTCAGTAACAACAACATCAGCGGCATCAGCGGCAGCGGCAGCGGCGGCAGCAGCAGCTAGTGCGGCTACTAGCTCAGAACCAGCCACAGCCGCCGCTTCAACCGCCTCAACTACAGCTGCCGACGGTCCACAGTTGCCGGGTTTTCAACCGCTCCCAGCAGCTCAACCCGTTGCGTCAGCGCCTTCAGCGCCTACAGAATCACCCTACGACGATGAGCCGTCGCCTTTTATTCCCGAAGGTTCGCAGAAGAGTGTGGTGCCTAACCCATGGATTTGGGTCGTGGTGGCAGCGTTAGTGGTGGGCGTCTGTTTGTGGGGCTGGTCTCAGCTAAAACAGCCTACCCCGTCAGATTCTTTGCCAGAGTCCTCTGAGGTAGATCCAGAAGGCTAAATAAGGGTTGTGTATATCCACTGTAAGCAGTGTTTTGACAACTTTTGATTTGCTCTAAAGCTCTAATCCTGACGATGGGGATTAGAGCACTTTAGCACCTTGGATTGGGAGTACCCATAGGGGTACTCCACGCCCCTTTCATAATCACCGATGATACTTACACAACAGTTGACAACGCTAGGGTGCTATCGATGACAACATTAGACTTTGATCAAAGCTTGGCCATTGTGATTGGAATTAATCAATATGGCCATGGCATCGCGCCTTTGCGAACGGCAGTGGCCGATGCGGAGGCGATCGCACAAATTCTAGAACAAGACCACGGCTATCAGGTCATTTCGCTTCTGGATAAGCAGGCTCAGCTCAGTGCGCTCCAAACCCTCATTACCGAAACGCTCCCTAACCTGTTAACGGCCAACAGTCGCCTGTTACTTTACTTCGCTGGGCATGGTATCGCCCAAGATGGAGACGATGGACCTGCCGGATACCTGATCCCGCAAAATGCCAGGCCGGGAAAAATAGACAGCTATTTGCCGATGGTTGAATTTCACGATGCCTTGACGGCCTTACCCTGTCGTCATTTTCTGGCTGTTTTTGACTGTTGCTTTGCGGGTGCCTTTCGCTGGTCGAGTACCCGAGATATAGATTTTGTTCCTGAGGTGATTCACCAAGAGCGCTTCGATCGCTTCCGACAAGATCCTGCTTGGCAAGTGATTACCTCTGCTTCCTACGATCAAAAGGCGATGGATGTATTGTCTTTGCGAGATGATCGCGGTGAGCTGACCGATCAGCATTCTCCCTTTGCCTCGGCTCTATTAGATGCCTTGAAAGGATTTGCGGATGCTTTCCCGCCTGCTCAGGATGGGCAGCGGGCGGGCGATGGCGTGATTACGGCCACTGAGCTGTATTTGTACTTGCGCGATCGCGTAGAACTCATCACCGAGGGGCAGCGAAAACGCCAAACCCCAGAACTATGTCCGCTGAGAAAGCACGACAAAGGAGAGTTCATTTTCCTCACGCCAGGGCATGAACTCAATCTCCCGCCTGCACCCGAATTAAATATAGAGAACAACCCTTATCGCGGCTTAGAATCCTTTGATCCAGAAGACCATAAGTTGTTTTTTGGTAGAGATGAAGAGATTGATCAACTCCTGAAGCGGCTAGAAACGCCCCATCCCTTTACGGTAGTGCTGGGGGCGTCGGGGACAGGGAAGTCGAGCCTGGTAAAGGCAGGGTTGTTGCCCAGTCTTGCTCAGCAGCAGCCCGAGTTTCACATATTGCCCGTGCTGCGTCCAGGCGCGGAGCCCTTGGAGGCGTTGGCCCGAACGTTGGCCATGCTAGTTCCCGATGAAGATATTCAGGAGCTGACGCAGAGCTTTGCCCAGGACGAGGAGGCACTAGCCGAAAAAATTGGGCGTTGGCATCAAGCCCATTCTGATCAAAAACTGTTACTTGTGCTGGATCAAACAGAGGAATTGATCACTCAAACAACCGATCCTAGAGAGGCATTTCAGTTTCAGCGGTTGTTGAAGCGGACCATGGCTGCGCACTGGGAATTTGTGTGGATTATTGCCACCTTGCGCTTGGACTTTGAGTCACAGTTTCAAGAGGAGGCTTTGAAAGAGGCCTGGATGGATTCGCGGTTTGTGATTCCGCCGATGTCTCAAGCTCAGCTAAGGGCGGCCATTGAGCTCCCCGCTGCGGCAAGGGTATTGCACTTTGAGCCATCTAGCCTGGTGGATCGATTGATTGAAGATGTTTCCCAAACCCCAGGGGCTTTGCCGCTGCTCTCATTTACGCTCAGTGAAATGTACTTGCGGTATTTAGAGCGGCGAAGTGATAACCGGGCACTCACCGAGGAAGACTACCGGGCCTTGGGTGGTGTGACTGGGTCGCTCACCCAGCGGGCTACTCAAGAATATGAGGGTTTGGTAGCCACCGATGCGGCTTACGAACAGACGGTAAAACATGTGATGCTGCGCATGCTCGCGGTGGAAGGTGGCGAGCTGGCGCGGCGGCGGGTGCCGCTCTCTGAGCTGGTGTATGGCAATGAGGCGGAAAATCAACGGGTGCAAACGCTGTTGCAAACCTTGGTGGATGCTCGGTTGATTGTGCGTGGGCAAGAGGGAGAAGGTTCTGAACCCTATGTGGAGCCTGCCCATGATGCCCTGGTGCGCGGCTGGGATAAACTGTTACGCTGGAAAAATGAAGAACAAGAAGCGATCGCACTGCAACGACGCCTGTCGCCTGCGGCACAAGAGTGGGCGCTGCAAAAGGCGAATAAGCGGGCAAAGGGCCTCCTGTGGAATGACAACCCTCGGTTGGGATTGCTCAAGGAGGTAATGGCATCTCCTCAGAATTGGTTAAACCAGGTAGAATCTACCTTTGTGGCGGCCAGTGTGAAGCTCAGGCGCACGAAACAAAGGCGATTTGTGGGGAGCTTAGGGAGTGTCATTATTGCCTTAAGTCTGTTGAGTGTGGGGTTGGTTGAAGCGAGTCGAAATTTTTTCGTCTCCAGTCAGAGAAACTTTGCGAGGAGCCTGGCCGCTGAAGCTGATTCACTCGTGTCTAAGTCGTCGGTGAAGCAAGAGACCGGCGCATTGCTAGCGGTCCGTGCCCATCAAATCATGCAAAATCTGGGTGAAGAGTCCGCTGAAGTGAATCAGGTGTTGCGTAAGAGTTTGGAGGTGCTGCCCGATAACCAACTATTGACCCACGGTGAGAGTGTCAATGTGGTTGCTTTTAGTTCGGATGGCAACAGCTTGGCGACGGCCAGTGATGATGGCACGGCCAAAATTTGGACCTCTGCGCTGCCAGAGCCTCTGTCAGAGTCGTTTGAGCCTGACAACATTTCTGCTGAGGGCTTAGAAGAGACTTTTGCTGAGGCCCACACCTTGGAACACGGTGGCAAGGTTAGAGCGATCGCCTTTAATCCCAATCGCGATCGCTCGCAGGTTGTGACGGCGGGTGACAATAAAATTGCCCAGGTGTGGGATACGACCACGGGTGAGCGTCTCGGTCAGGTCACCCATCAGCGGCCCGTGAGCTTGGCGATGTTTAGTCCCGGTAAGGATGAGGGGGCTGGGAAGTTAGTGGCGACTGCCAGTGATCTTAATGTGCTTGTATGGGAGGCGATGACGGGGGAAGGGACGTTTGCCTTTACGGCGAAAAAGCCCATCACTGCCATGAGCTTTAGCCCAGATGGCAAACGTATTGCGATCGCAAGGGGCAAGGGCAACGTCGGTATTTGGTCACTTGAGACCCAAAAAGAAGTGTTTTCTCTGGACTACCTCAGCGAAATCCATGCGTTGGCCTTTAGCCCAGATGGTAAGCGACTGGCGACGGCCAGTGAGAACAGACTTGCCATAGTCGTTAACATTCAATCGGATGCAAAGCAATTCCCGGATGCTGAACAACAATCGGATGCAAAGCAATTCCCGGATACTGAACAACAATCGGATGAAAAACAGTCCTCGGATACTAAACAACAATCGGATGAAGAACAGTCCTTGGATGCTAAACAACAATCGGGTGAAAAGCAGTCCTCGGATACTAAACAACAATCGGATGAAAAACAATCCTCGGATGAAAGACAACTTGCCGGTTTGAAACTACGGCATCAGAGTGTAGTGAAAGATGTGGCCTTTAGCCCAGATGGTAAGCGCATTGCGACGGCAAGCTATGACGAAACTGCCCGTGTGTGGGATGCCCTAACCGGAGATCCGATCGCCAAATTTGACCATGAAGATGAAGTCAAAACAGTGAGCTTTAGCCCCGACGGCAATCGTTTGGCGACCACCAGTTGGAATGAGGCGGCCCAGGTGTGGGATATCGAGACGGGCAAAGCCAGCGAGACCCTTAGCCATAAAGAGTTAGTGACCGCTGTGAGCTTTAGCGATAATAGTGCGCGGGTAGCGACTGCCAGTAAAGATGGGACGGCTAAGGTGTGGAATACTATGGCACCCACAGCGGATCACCAGCTGGTGCATGAAGAGGCAGTGCGGGGCGTTAGCTTTAGTCCGAATGAGGATGATTCGCGGGTGGTGACCGCCAGTGATGACAAAACTGTAAAGGTTTGGGATTCGCAGACGGGTGAGCTGATGCGCACCCTACCTCATCCTAGCAGTGTGAGGGTGGTTAATTTGACTGACAACAATCGGCGAATTGTCACGGCCAGTGATGATGATATGGTGCGGGTGTGGGACGAGACCTCCGATGAGCCCATTTTTGAACTGCAGCATCATGACACGGTGCTCTCAGCGAATTTTAGCCCTGACGGGACCTTGATTGTGACGACCAATGTTGATAAAAGGGCTCGGATTTGGGATGAGGCCGGTTCGCTAGTGGCCAAGCTAGATCATTACGGTGTGGTGAGATCGGCCAATTTCAACCAAGAGGGGACGCTGATCGCGACGGCAAGCCATGATAAGCGTGCCCGCATTTGGTCGGTGGAGGGCAAGGCGATCAGAAGCTTGGGACATAAAGATCCGGTACGCGAAGCGGTGTTTAGTCCCAATGGTCAGTATTTGGCGACGGTGAGTAATAACAACAGTGCAGATTTGTGGGATTTACAAACCGGGAAAAGGATATTTCGCCCTGGTGGACACCGGAAATGGGTGAATACGGTCGCGTTTAGCCCGGATAGTAAACGACTGGTGACAGGGTCGCGAGATAGAACGGCCAAGGTTTGGGATATTGCCAGTGAAAAGGAACTGGCCTCGTTGAATCATCGCCGCTCAGTGAATACGGTGAGATTTAGTCAGCAAGATAATCAAATTTTGACGGCGAGTGCGGATGGTACGGCGAAGGTTTGGGATGCAGACACGGGGCGTGCGGTTGTTGCCATTGCCCATGAGGCGGAGGTGATAGCGGCAAGTTTTAGTCCCGATGGCAGCCAAATTGCAACGGCGAGTAAGGATCTCCGTGCCAAGGTGAACGATACGGATTCGGATGCCATTGCGCAGCGCGTGTGCGATCGCGTCAGGAGTAATCCTACTGCCGATGACTGGATTCAATACATTAAGCCCGACGAAAAAAGTAAATTCAAATCTATCCAAAAATATGAGCTGGTCTGTGAGAATAATCCACTGCATCCGTCTGTGATTGCCTTTGGTCAAAAGTTAGCTCAGTCCGAATCACGGAGGCAAAGGCGACAGTCAATCGCACTGTTTCGCCGGGTGCTAAAACTATCGCCAACCTCAGATCTTGACCCCTCTACACCAGAAGAACTCGATCAAGATCCTGTCAAAACAGCGGATAAATTTTATGCGCTTCATGTCGTTCAACAGGGTGAAGAAAGTGCGATATATGGCGATCTGAAAAAAGCAAGATCGCTATTTAAAAAAGCCCTTGCTCTCGATGAGGACATCGACCTTACACCGGCTACCGATGAAGTCGATAAGAAACCTGAAGAGGTCGCTGAAGAGCTTAAAGAGGCGGCGGAAGAAGATTTTGAACTTGAAGATGCAGAGAATGTTGATGATTTTGACGATGACGCTATCACCTTAGAAGAAGAGTTTGAGGAAGAGTATTACCACTTTGTTGATGAAAATGGTGAGCTTGTGTTTGTGAATGAAAATGGTGAGCTTATTCACGAAGATGGCTCCTCTTTCACAGGTGACGTTTACGTCGTGGATGATAGCGACTACTTTATTGATGAAGACGGTTTCTTTGTCGATGAGTATGGTAATTACATTGACGACGGCAACGTTTTCCATGATGGTGACGACTATGCCGTTGTGGTTGATGACGGGTACGAAAACTATGGGGGTGAATCGTCTGGGTCTGAAGAAGAGTATCGGGCTAATGAAAACTATGGGACTGAAGGTGGCTCCACAACTGGGCCAGTAGACGGCGGTGCTGGTGCTGGAGAGTCAAACAATTCGACGGCGGGAGGAACTGCTACTTCACCCGATGAGGGATCTGGTTCTTCGGGTTCAGAGCCTTCTAATCCGTCCGAGGGAGAGGGAACTGGATTTGCAGGAACAGAACCCTCTATCCCGCCCGAGGGAGGAGACTCTGGTGTTTCTGATTCCTCCTCTAACGCGACGGAAGGAGACGCAATCACCTCACCCGAAGAGACCGTCAATAGTGTGCCTGATCAAGGGGCTCCTCCGTCAGAAGCCTTCTAAAGGTAGAGCTGACATGAGCAGATCTATACTGTAGCGGCTGGTCGTGATTGATGAAGATATGGATAAGGTGAGAAGTGCCGCCCTGGCTATTCGCTATTCTCTAAAGTAGATCATGGAGTTGACTTCAGATGAGACGGTTAGAGTTTCAGCAAAGTCTTGCGATCGCAATTGGCATTAACCAATACGGAAACGGTATTCCGGGCCTAGCGACGCCTGTGTCTGATGCGAGAGCGATCGCCCATCGTCTGAAAACGGACCATCGCTACACCACCCACCTACTCACTGACCATAAAGCTACACTGAGTGACCTCCAACACCTACTCTTCGACACCCTACCCAAGCAGGTTCAGGCCAATGATCGCCTAGTCTTTTACTTTGCCGGTCATGGCATTGCCCTCAATGGTGAAGACGGCCCCGAAGGCTTCCTGATTCCGCAGGATGCTCGCCTGGGTAACACCCAAAGCTATCTTTCTATGACGGTGCTGCAAAAAACGCTCTTAGCCTTGCCGTGTCGACACTTTCTCGCTATTTTTGATTGTTGTTTTGCCGGAGCTTTTCGCTGGTCGAGTACGCGGGATATTAGCGTTGTCCCTGAGGTGATTCACCAGGAGCGTTACGAACGCTTTCTCTTAGATCCTGCGTGGCAAGTGATTACCTCTACGGCCTACGACCAAACGGCCCTCGATCGTTTCACCTTTCAAGATGCCCGTGGACAGGTGACGGGAGAAGGCGGTGACCATTCACCCTTTGCTTTGGCATTGTTAGAGGCGTTGTCAGGTCAGGCCGATGCGTTTCCCCCAGCGACGGCTAGTGCGCCCGCTGGCGATGGGGTGATGACGGCCACTGAGCTGTATGTGTATTTGCGCGATCGCGTCGAAGCTCCCACTTACCAAAGCGGCCAGCGTCAAACGCCCAGTATTTTTCCGTTGGGAAAGCATGATAAAGGCGAATACATTTTTCTCAATCCTGAGCATCCTTTAAATCTGCCGCCTGCGCCGCCGCTGGATCGCACTCAAAATCCTTACCGTGGTCTGGAATCGTTTGATGAAGATCATGCGGCGTTGTTTTTTGGAAGAGGTGATCGCATTGCCGAACTGCAGCAATGCGTTAGTTCCCAATCTCTCACGATAGTGATTGGCCCTTCTGGTAGCGGCAAATCTAGCCTGGTGAAGGCTGGACTGGTGCCCCAGCTACGGGCAGATGAGCATTGGCATATTCTAGATCCTGTTCGACCCGGTATTGCTCCGCTGAAAGTTCTCAAAAAGATAATTGCAGATCTGGGAGCTGAACCAACAGCCTCTGGAACAGAGGAGGAAAACTCAGAGAAGCTAACTTCAGAGAGTTTGGCTAGGGCTGTCCACGCTTGGGGAATGTCACATCCTGATGAACATTTGTTGTTCGTGATCGATCAGTTTGAAGAACTGTTGACGCTCGGTGCCAGCGATACGGTGCGAGGGTTGTTTTTCGAGTGCTTAGAGCAGGTCGTCGAGCAATCTAGTGAACTGGGCGGGCGATTTCATATCGTGCTGACGCTACGGGCTGACTTTGAGCCGCAGTTTCGAGCGGCGGCGTTGAAAGAACGTTGGAGTAAGACCCGGTTCGTTTTGCCGCCGATGAGTCGAGCTGACTTAAGAGAGGCTATCGAACAACCGGCCAGTGCCAAGGTGATGTATTTCCAGTCGGACGATCCGCGTCAGCCCTTGGTCGAAAAAATCATTGACGAAGTGGCTGATATGCCCGGTGCTTTGCCGTTGCTCTCTTTTACGTTGAGTGAACTCTATCTCAAGTTTTTAGAGCGTCAACAACTGGCTCAGCAACGGGGGGAGACTTGCGATCGCGCTATTTTTGAATCTGACTATATTGCGATGGGTGGGGTCACGGCTAGCCTGACCCAGCGAGCCGATCAAGAATATCTTGACCTGGTACAACAAGATCCGGACTATGCCCACACTATGCGCAATGTGATGTTGCGTATGGTTGCCCTTGGTGGTGGTGAGATTACGCGGCGGCGGGTGCCCCTGGCCGAACTAGACTATCCCGATCCAGAAAACGAGCGAGCCAAGCAGGTGATTCAGCGCTTTTCAGCGGCGCGGTTGTTAGTGAAAGGGCAAGATCTGGCCGGGCAGTCCTATGTAGAACCAGCCCACGATGCCCTGGTCAGTGGGTGGCAACGGCTCCTGACTTGGCAGCGAGAAGAAGAGAATTTGGGATTGCAACGGCGACTAACTCCTGCCGCTTTCGATTGGAAACAAGCGCAAAAAGCCCGTTTTCTCTGGCATGCAGATCCTCGTTTGGATATCTTGCGTCAAATTTTGAACTCTTCTGGAAATTGGTTGAACCGACTAGAAACTGATTTTATCCAGCGCAGCGTTGGCCGCAAAAAGTTGAATGGTCGGCTATGGACTGGCGGCACCCTGATGGTGATCGCGCTCCTCAGTGCTGGGCTCCTCGCTGCATTGTTGGGACAGCGTCAGTCAAAGGTTCAAGAAACTCGATTTTCCCGAGAATCTGCCCGACTTAATCTGAGCCGAAATCATTCTCTCGAAGGTTTGTTGTACGGCCTATCTGCTGGAGACTCTCTTCAACATCCTCTCCTGCGATGGTTTCGCCCTGGCCCCGTTTTGCCCAAACAAGTGCAAGGGACCCTGCAATGGGCCATGTTAAATGTCAAAGAGCAGAATCGTTTCCTCGGGCATTCGGGACCCGTGCGCAGTCAGTGGAATTTGGCGGGTACCCAGGTGGTGAGTGCTGGAGAGGATGGCTGGCTGCGGCTGTGGGATCCCACTGGGAAAGAGATCGCCGCGTGGCAAGCGGATTCACAGCGTCTGTGGTTTGCTAGCTTTAGCCCTGATGGGAACAATATTGCCACGGCTGGAGAGGATGGCGTAGTTCGCCTTTGGAGCTTAGCGGGCGAACAACTGGCAGAATTTCCTGGGCATCAGAGTCGGGTTCGTTACGTCAGTTTTAGTTTGGATGGACGGTGGTTAGCCAGTGCCGGTGGTATAGGGGATGGCAAGATTTTTCTGTGGGAGGTGAATGTAGGGCAGGGGCAACAATCTGCTCAAGTGACTGCCCAGTCAGGTAATCGTTTCCCTTCTGAACCTGCGTTTAGCTGGCAAGGTCACCCGAAGATAATTAAAAGTGTTTATTTCCATCCGACCAAGCCCCAGCTGGTCACGACCGATCCTCAGCAGGTAAAGCTCTGGACCTTGGAGGGCGAGTTAGTAAAGGGTTTTGACCAGCATGCTTGGGCCGCGATGGTTACTTCTGATGGCCAGCAGGTAGTAGCGGCAGGGGATGATGGCACTGTGGAAGTGTGGGAGATGGCTACGGGGAAGCGCCTCCATCAGTGGCGGGCAGATGCTCAGCGTTTATGGAACTTAAACCTGAGCCCCGATGGCCAACAGATTGCGACGGCTGGGGAAGATGGCATTGTAAAGCTCTGGACGCTATCGGGCCAACCGCTGACCCAATTTCGTAATCATGTGGGGCCTGCTCGCAGCGTCAGCTTTTCCCCTGATTCGGTCCGGGTGGTCAGTGCTGGAGACGATGGCACGACTCGTATTTGGGCTGCCCAGCCTGAGCTAATCGGAACGTTTTTAAGGCAGGTGGGCACTACCCCACGGATTCACTTTGTGGCAGGTGGCCAGCAGTTGATGAGTGGTGCCTCGGATGGTGAGTTGCAGTTTTGGTCGTTAGAGGGTGAGCCGGCCGAGGCGGCCTTTCCTGTTCCTGAGAGTGCTAACTCTCAACGCACACAAGATGGCAAGGCGATCGCGATTCAAGATATCGATGTAGATGCAACAGGAAACCTGGTGGCCCGTTTGAGGGCAGATGGTGCTGTTTCTATCCAATCTTTGGAGGAACCCGAAAAGGTCGATTTCCTAAGGCTTTCCGCCTTCAACAATACCGACAACCTAGCGCTTAGCCCAGATGGTAACTGGTTAGCGGTTACCCAGCAAGGAAAAGAGATTTTACTGTTAGACAGATTTGGTGGCGCTGTATCAGGTCAGGCTAAGGTGCTTTCGGGCCAGAGTGAGTCGATTCGGCGGTTGGCCTTTAGCCCAGACGGTAGGTGGTTAGCGACGGCGGGACAGGCGGGCAGCACTGGGTTGACGGAGGTGTGGGACGTGGAGAGGCAAGAAGTGATTCAGACGATGGAAGAGCATATTGGCCAAGTGCACAGTGTTGACTTTAGCCCGGTGGATGCGCAGCGATTGGTGAGTGCTGGGTCAGATGGCACGATCCGATTATGGAATGTGGAAAACGGGCAGTCCGTGGGGTCTCCGTTTCAGGTGTATGGTCAGCAGGTGTTGTCCGTGGCCTTTAGCGCGGATGGAGCGCAATTGGTGAGTGGTGATAACAGTGGTGCCCTTCAGCTGTGGGACATGACCCAACAAGAACAAATGGCCGTGTGGGAAGGCCATGCCGATGCGATTTCGGATGTGCGCTTTAGCGAGGATGGTGCTCGATTAGTGAGTGCAGGACGTGGCGGTCGGGTGAAAATATGGCCGTTGGGGTCGTTTGAAAAACTGATTGAGCAGGGATGCGATCGCGCCTATGATTTTTTGGCCTACGGTGTTGCTGGAGATAGTGACTATGGCAACGAGGCTTATGGGGACGGTGTTGCTGGGCAGGCCTCTGTCTCGATTTGTCAGATAGGCGTTAGTGGAGCCACGGGTGGAGACGAGGGCTCACCAGGTGAATAATATCCGTGACTTGGCTGTGACGGTGTGGTTTTGTGACGGTGTGGTTTTGTGACGGTGTGGTTTAAAGAGTGCCTCACTATTAAAATCGTCCTGTTTGAAAGTCTTGCAAAGCCTGTACGATTTCTGCACGCGAATTCATCACAAATGGGCCCCAACGCACCACAGGTTCATCGAGAGGCTTGCCCGCTATCAACAACAACTGAGCATCGCCCGAGTTAGCTGAGATCTCGATATTCAAGCCTGGCCCAAAAACACCGAGTTGACTGGTCTCAACCGCCGTTCCAGCGACATCTACCGTGCCTTCAAGCACGTATATTACGGCGTTATGATTGTCTGGCACCGATTGTTGAAAGACGTCATCGGTCGACAGTGTGATATCCAGATAGAGTGATTGTGTCCATTCGTTGATCACAGGTCCGACTGTGCCTTGGTCCGTTTCACCCGCAATGACGCGAACAATACCTCCTTTCCCAATGGTTTCAGAGGGAATTGTTTCGGCATTGAATTCTTGATAACCGGGAGCCGTCATCTTGTGAGAGGCAGGTAGATTGATCCACAGTTGAAACCCTCTCATGAGACCTTTCTCTTGCTCGGGCATTTCAGAATGAACAATCCCGCGGCCTGCGGTCATCCACTGCACACCACCCGAGGTGACTACCCCTTCATTCCCTGCATTATCTACGTGGCGCATGCGCCCGGCCAGCATATAGGTCACCGTTTCTATCCCACGATGTGGATGCGATGGAAACCCGGCAATATAGTCGTCAGGATTCTCACTCTCAAATTGATCAAGGAGCAAAAACGGATCGACCATGTCGAGTTCTGGCGATGCAATAATGCGCGTGAGTTTCACGCCAGCGCCGTCAGATGCTGGGACACCTTTAGTAATTTGAACAATTTCTCGACGATTGGACATACTCATTCACCTTTTATGTTTTTGTGGTTTTATGTTTTTGTGGTTATCGTGCTGAGGTTGTCGCGATGGTGGGGGGCAGCATAGTCAATCTCAGGCCCAACCGGTACGATGGCTGATGGATTAATGGAGAGATGGCTAACATAATAATGTTGTTTTATATGCGCCATGTTGACTGTCCCCGAAATGCCTGGCTGCTGATAGAGATCACGCACGTAAGCAGAGAGGTTTGGATAATCCGCAATCCGACGAAGATTACATTTGAAATGCCCGACGTAGACAGGATCAAAGCGAACGAGCGTTGTAAACAGACGCCAGTCTGCTTCGGTTGTTGTATCACCCGTTAAATACCGTTGAGACCCCAGATGGTCTTCGAGCCAATCGAGGGTTTCAAACAAAGGTAAAAGTGCCTCTTCATAGGCGGCTTGTGTGGTCGCAAAACCAGCTTTGTAAACGCCATTATTTACGGTGTCGTAGATCCGGGCATTCAGCGCGTTAATCTTTTCTCGTGTATCTTCTGGATAATAATTGCCAGGCTTGGCACCCACTGTGTCAAACGCTGAGTTCATCATCCGAATGATCTCAGATGATTCATTGGAAACGATGGTTTGCGATTGCTTATCCCATAGAATCGGAACAGTCCCCCGGCCTGAATAGTTCGGATCGGCAGCCGTATAAACCTGATGCAGATATTGCGCATCATGGATAGGATCGGCGACGACCCCTTCGCTTGGTGCGAAGGTCCAGCCCTGCTCCGACATATGCCAGTGAACGACGGATAAAGAGATTATCTCCTCAAGGCCTTTGAGTGTACGAAAGATCAGTGTGCGATGAGCCCAAGGACAAGCGAGTGACACATATAAGTGATACCGGCCAGGCTCGGCTGTGAAGCCCCCTGTTCCGCTTGATCCCGGTGATCCATCAGCGGTGATCCAATTTCGAAATGAAGAAGCCTTGCGGACAAAACGGCCGCCATTCGATTTTGTGTCGTACCACTGATCAACCCATTTCCCGTTTTGTAATAGACCCACGTGCCCTCCTCTCCTAACTGCGGATTATTGTGCTTTGCAATTATTAAGCAACCAAGCTGTTCCCTTGATGTTGCTCAAAATCCACCATATCATTCTCCTTAAGAGAACTGGATTTAAATTTAAGAACCATAGGTTCTTAAAAGGAGAACAAATGAGCCGTTATGAGGAAATCGAAACCTTTGTCCGCGTGGTTGATGCGGGCTCAATAACAACCGCAGCGGAGCAGATGCACATTGCAAAGTCAGCGGTCAGTCGTCGCCTTAAAGAGCTTGAGGCTAGGCTGGGCGTGCAATTGCTCCAGCGGTCAAGCCGTAAGCAAATACTCACCAATACCGGTCAAGCACTGTATCAGAGATCAGTTACACTGCTCGCGGACTGGGCTGAAGCCGAAGCTGCCGCGAGCATGGCCAGAATTGAACTTGCGGGGAAATTACGGCTCTCTGCTCCACTCTCATTTGGCATCGCTCACTTAAGTCCAGCCATTATCGAATTTATGAAAATGCATCCGGATGTCGACCTTGATGTGGACTTTACGGATCGTTTTGTCGACTTAATTGAAGAAGGTTTTGACCTAGCGGTCCGCATCGGACAGCTTGCAGAATCCTCACTCATTGCAAAACAACTCGCAACAATATCCACTGTCGTGGTTGCGAGTCCTGAGTATTTACAAAGAAACGGCATCCCTGAGAAACCCGAGGATTTGGTTCACCATAAAGAATGTGTGTACGGACATCGAAGAATCTCTGCGTGGCGTTATACCAAGCCAGATGGCTCGGAGGCGCAAGTTGAACTCAAGCCTAGAATGTTCACAACCAATGGAGAGTTTTTAAGAGATGTGGTTTTGGCTGGAGAGGGTATCCTCAAAATTCCGCGCTTCATTGTCTATAAAAATTTGCAAGAGGGTTCCTTAATTGAGATATTGTCAGATTATGGTTGGGATGAACTCCCTATGCATGTGGTGTACCCGCCCACTCGACATTTATCGTCGCGGGTTCGTGCATTTGTAGATTTTCTTGATGACCGATTTAAAGGAACGCCCTATTGGGAGCATTAAGGGAATCGCTTGAGTATAAAGTATCGATTATGCCTAACGGAGCGCCTAGCTTTCTCTCAATGGCTAAGGCCCGCTTACGTGGACATGGAGCGTTCGACTTTGCTAATCCAACCCTGACTGAGCCGAAGCACTTCTGAATAGGGCAGGTCACTATCCAAAACCAGATCGAACACAAAGGGGTTAAAACGCTTTGGAAACCATTTGTGGAGTTTTCTGCCGACGATCAGCCGTAGGAAAAATTCAGGTATTAACCACTTGGAACGTGGAAATGAATAATCTGAGAGTGCCTTGAGTGCATGGGCATCAGCGACCCGCCTTTGGGAGAATTGGGCGATCGCCTGGGACCAATCATCTTGTCCGTTCTCCTGTCCATTTTTTTGCGAGTGATCAAGCAGATCGTTGATGATGGCGATATCTTCTAAGGCTGAGTTGCAGCCCTGACCGATAGACGGTGACACCGCGTGGGCGGCATCCCCCAACAGTAAAATGCGATCACCATGATGGAATCGGTCGCACTTAATCGTCACCAGCCTTGCCGTGGGGCGCTGTAGCAAAGCCTCTGCTTCTTCAGGAGACATCACCGCTCGAAAAGTGGGTAGATTTTCCTCGAAGTAATCTAAAATCTCTTCTTTGGTGGAGAAGGCGTCGAGGGGATTGTTGTTCGCATTAAAAATAAACGCGCCATGGAGGCGATCTCCTGGCTGAGGAGCCAGAATAATGCGGCAATCATTGGATAGGTTAGAGGTGTGAATGCGATCAGGGGCTAATTCAATGCCCTGTTCTGGGTTCTTACGTGCCAGGAAAATAGACCGATAGGCATCGGGCACATAGGCCTGTTCATATCCAAATGCATAGTGTTCAGCGAGTTGTTCTCTCACTTGGGAGCGGGCACCATCTGCGCCGACTAGCCGCTCGTAATGGACTGAGAAGTCTTCGCCCGTGGCTTTTTTAAAGCTGACCGTTTGTTGCTCGTCATCGATGCGATCGCAAATGCAGTCGAACCCGATCGTGAGCGCCGGTTGGGAATAGTTTGCCGTTAGCTGCTCCAACAGCATCAGCACGAGCTGATTGCGATCAATGGTCATCACTTTATTAGCACGCGGGATATCTCGCGCTTTATCTTTGCGATGAACCATGGTGCCTTGGCAAAAGACACTATGGTTTGCGATCGCCTCTTCTAAGCCTGGAATCCCTTGCAGCGCCTTGCGTCCCCGAGCCTGTAAAGAAATAGGAAAAGAGCGGCGCTGATCGGGCGAGACCGTTCTCGGATCAGGGCGGCGATCGTAAATTTCCACAGGGTAATGACGAGCGAGGAGATAATGCGCCAGCAGCAATCCCGCTGGACCTGCGCCCACGATTACGGTCTTTTGCGATACCTTCCCCATCACGTTAGACTCCCACGAATACCTCTCCGGACCACATAACCCCTACTTCTCCAGGCCATATAACCCCTAGCCTAATACAAACTTTGGTTTTAGCTCGCTCAAAGTCATTGTTGTTAATTATGGTCCAAAAAATGTTGATTGATTATGGTCTGCTGGGAATTTATAACAGCGGGGACACTGTGTCATAGACGTCTTTCAGGGGTGGCCTAAACGTACTAAAACGAGCATTGTGCGGCCACATGAGTGGATTGGACTTTGATCGATCGCTAGCGGTTGTGATTGGCATTGATCAATACGGCAATGGCATTGCGCCTTTGCGTACGGCGGTGTCGGATGCGACAGCCGTTGCCAATGCCCTCCGTGAAACCCATGGCTACGAGGTGACTACCTTGCTGGACGAGGAGGCTCAGCTTTCCAAAATTATCAAAAAAATCCGAATTATCATTTCGCTTCAGGCCTATTTATCTTTTTGACCCGAATTATTACCATGCTGTTATCGCTTCGAATTGAGAGGAGACAACATCATGAAGGCCATGCTCATAAAATCGTACGGCGAAGACGCGGCGTTTGAATCTGCGGAAGTCGAAAAACCTAAGGTTAAAGCGGGTCATGTCCTTGTTAAGATCGCGGCCTCGAGCGTGAACACGGTCGATACGATGATTCGTAAAATGGGCAAGGAGCTGCCACTGTCACCCGATACGCCTGCGATTCTAGGCATGGATTTTGCCGGGACAATCGAGGCGGTTGGCGAGGGCGTGTCAGCCTATTCAGTGGGTGACGCAGTTTACGGCTGCGCAGGTGGACTGGCAGACTTACCAGGCACATTGGCTGACTACATATTGGCGGATGCTAATCTGATTGCCCAAAAGCCGAAAAACTTGTCGATGCGTGAAGCCACTGCCCTTCCGCTGGTGGCCATTACGGCTTACGAAGGTCTCACGCGTGCGGGCATCAAGCGAGGTCAGAAAGTTCTCGTGCATGGCGGTTCTGGCGGCGTGGGTCATGTCGCGCTGCAACTCGCAAAGCACTTTGGTGCCGACGTTTATTCCACGGGAGGCGGTGATAAACAGTTGGCCCTAATTGAACAATTGGGTGCAACTGGCATCAACTACAAGACAGAATCAGTTGAAGAGTACGTTTCCAAATACACGGATGGGAACGGTTTTGATTTAGTTTTTGATTCTGTTGGTGGTGGAAACATGCTTAAGTCCTTTGAGGCAGTGCGGCTTAACGGCCATATTGCATCAACCGTTTCGCTGTGTGAGCTGGATTTGACGTTGGCGCACTTCAAGGGATTGTCATTGCATGTCGTGTTCATGCTTATTCCGATGCTGCACAACTTCAAACGGGAACAACACGCGGAAGTTCTTCGTAACGTGGCCCAAATTGTCGAGTCAGGCGGACTCAGGCCTGTACTTAATAAAGAACAGTATTCGCTTGAACAAGCCGGAGAGGCACATGCTCGTTTGGAGAGCCGACAAGCGATGGGCAAGGTCGTTATTGAAAACGAATAAAAGTCCCAGTGTTAGCGGGGCTGAAGATGCTAGCCTAAAAGCCTGAAACAGATCGTGACATCAAAGTTGTTGTATTCCAACGATGACCCTTCTCACTTTCTGTTCTATGAGAACTGGGAATCTCGCGAGCTGTGGCAAACACACATGAATGTGCCGCACCTAAAGGCTTACATGGAGGCTACTGAAGGTGCGATCATAGAATTTACCCTCTACGAAATAAGTCAAGTTGATTAATCAGCTACCGTGCTTGAGTTTACAGTAAAGCAGAGGCCACCGGTAGCTTTGGACGCTCGCTTAGCCACGAATTTACTAGCACGAATTTACCAGCACGAACAACTCATCGCTATTGTGCCCATATTACTCTCCATTCTAAAAAATGTTGATTAGTCATGGCCCGGCGGGCATTTCTAACTTTGGAGAGGCTGTGTCATCGATGTCTCATAGGGGTGGCTTAAACGTGCTGAGCGAGGTGGATACAGATTAGATGAGTGAATTAGACTTTGATCGATCGCTAGCGGTTGTGATTGGCATTAACCAGTACGAAAACGGGATTGCGCCCTTGCGGACGGCGGTGGCGGATGCGGAGGCGACCGCAGAGTCCCTTCAGTCCAACCACGGCTACGACGTCATCACCCTCTTAGACGACAACGCCGAACTCACCAACCTCCGAACCCTCCTGCAAGAAACCCTCCCAGCTCAGGTCACCGCCGATAGCCGCTTAGTTTTTTACTTTGCGGGCCATGGCATTGCTCAAGATGGCGACGATGGCCCCGCTGGATACCTCATTCCCAAAGATGCCGCCCCTGGCAAGGTCGATAGCTACTTGCCGATGGTGGACCTGCACGACTTGCTCACGGCGCTGCCCTCTCGCCATTTCCTGGCTATTTTTGACTGTTGTTTTGCTGGTGCCTTTCGCTGGTCGAGCACCCGCGATATTGATTTTGTCCCGGAGGTCATTCACCAAGAACGCTATGACCGCTTCCGTAAAGATCCGGCATGGCAGGTGATTACCTCCGCCGCCTACGACCAAAAAGCCATGGACGTGCTTTCCCTACGGGACGATCGCGGTGAACTCGCAGACCGGCATTCACCCTTTGCTGCTGCCCTGTTATCCGCCTTGCAAGGTGATGCCGATGCGTTTCCGCCCGCTCAAGATGGCCAGCAGGCGGGCGACGGTGTGATTACGGCCACCGAGCTGTATCTTTACTTGCGCGATCGCGTAGAGATTCTCACTGAGGGCCAAAGCAAGCGACAAACCCCAGAGCTTTGCCCATTGCGAAAGCATGACAAAGGGGAATTTATTTTCCTCACCCCAGGGCACGCGCTGAATCTTCCCCCAGCCCCTGAGCTCAACAAAGAGAACAATCCCTATCGCGGCTTAGAGTCATTTGATCAGTCCCATAGCAATCTGTTCTTTGGTCGTGATAAGGAAATAGAACAACTCTTGCAAAAGCTGGCAGATCCCCATCCGCTAACGGTGGTGCTTGGCGCTTCGGGCACGGGTAAGTCGAGCTTAGTAAAAGCCGGACTGTTGCCACGCCTAACAGATCGGCCTGAGTTTTATGTATTGCCTGTGATGCGCCCTGGCAGTGAGCCAATAGCGGCCTTGATTAGGGCCTGTGAGCCACTTGTGGCTGATACCCTTGTGGGAGATGACACGATGAAAACGCTGGCTCATCAGTTTGCTAAAGATGAGTACGCGCTTTCGCAACTCATTGAACGTTGGTATCAGTCTCAATCGGCAGAGCATCCTGAAACAAAGGTGTTGTTGGTTATTGATCAAACAGAAGAGTTAATTACCCAATCAGGGGATGACTCTACGCCTTTTCAAAAACTGTTGAAACATGCCCTGGCTAAGCAGTGGCAACATTTTCATGTGGTAGCCACGCTTCGGCTAGATTTTGAAGCGCAGTTTCAAGATGATGACTTGCTCGGTGAAGACTGGATGGATTCACGGTTTGTGGTGCCGCCCATGAGCCAGCTGCAATTGAGGCAGGCCATTGAGCTGCCAGCCGCGTCACGGGTGCTGTGTTTTGAGCCTTCTAGTCTCGTCGATAAGCTGGTGGAAGATGTCTCGCAAACGCCGGGGGCACTGCCGCTGCTATCGTTTACCCTCAGCGAGCTGTATTTACAGTATTTGAAGAGTCGGAGCAATAATCGTGCCCTGACTGAGACAGACTATCGGGCGCTAGGCGGCGTGTCGGGCGCGCTGACGAAACGGGCCACTCAAGAGTATACGGCGTTGGTGGCTGAGGATGCTGCCTACGCGCAGACGGTGAAGCATGTGATGTTGCGGATGGTCGCCACCGAAGGCGGAGAATTGGCCCGGCGGCGGGTGCCCCTTGTGGAGCTGGTGTACGAGAGTCAGGCTGAAAACGAACGTGTGCAGCGGTTGCTGGAGCGGATGATTGTGGCGCGGCTGGTGGTGCAAGGGCAAGCAGACGCCGCCCAAGGCAGCGGTGGTCAAGATAGTGGGGGGCAAGATTCGGATGTTGCTGGTGTGTATGTAGAGCCTGCCCACGATGCGTTGGTGCGGGGATGGGATCAGCTACTGCGCTGGAAAACAGAAGAGCAGGTGAACTTGTCTTTGCAGCGACAGCTGACGTCGCCAGCGAGTAACTGGTTGGCAGCGTGTGATGCAGGCAAGGTAAAGCATGCCAAAGGGTTTTTGTGGGATGCGAATCCTCGGTTGCCTTTGCTCAAGGAAGTTTTGGAGAGTGATGATAATTGGCTGAACCGGGCTGAGGAAGGCTTTGTGCGGCGGAGCCTGGAGCGGAAGCGGAATCGTCGAACGCGGTTGGTTTCGTCGGTGATCGGGGTGATTGTGGGGTTGATCGGGCTCAGTGCGATCGCCCTAATTCAGCGTGGAGTAGCCAAACGCGAAGCAACGAGGGCCAATGAGCAAACCGCGCTGGCCGTTGAGCAAAATATTCGATCTGAAGCAAATGCTACGGATGCGTTTATTTTGGCCGATCAACCTTTAAAAGGCGCGATCGCGGCTGTCGCAGCTTGGCAACAAACTCAGGTGAGTGATATTGAACGGAATGCCATGATGCCTGCACGTGCTGCGTTAATCCAAGCCGCATACTATTCAAAATCGGCTAATTTAGAGCCTAATTTGGCCTCTCAAGTAGCCTCCCAAGTAACCTCTCAGGGCACAATTACCCACGGTGGCTTTAAAGAAAAAAATGTGTTGGAAGGTCATAATACCCCCGTTATAGACGCGATATTTAGCCCTGATGGCAACACCATTGCCTCCGCTGGTGGTGATAATACTATCCAGCTATGGGATGCCCATACTGGAGAATTGCAGCGGACGCTCACAGGCTACGCCGTAGTGAGCATGGCCTTTAGCCCTGATGGAACAAGACTGATCTCAGGGGGGAATGATGGCTCTATTAATGATTGGGATATCAGTACCGGTGAATTGTTGAATACCCTACAGGAAGATCAAGGTTGGGTGGCCAGTGTGGCCTTTAGTCCCGATGGCACAAAAGTTGTTGCTGGAACGACTGACCGAATGATTCAGGTTTGGGATGCGGATGCCGGACAATTGTTGAACACATTTGTCGGGCATGATGATTCGGTGAGAAGTGTTGTTTTTAGCCCTGATGGTTCTAAAATGGCGTCTGCCAGTGAAGATGCAACCATTAAGCTGTGGGATGCGGGCACCGGCCAACTGATCAACACATTCGTAGGGCATGATGCCCTGGTGGATAGTGTTGTGTTTAGTGCCGATGGCTCTAAAATGGCTTCTTCCAGTGAAGACAAAACCATTAAGCTGTGGGATGTGGGCACCGGCCAACTGCTCAATACACTTGAGGGCCATAGCGAGGGTGTGCGGTCTGTGGTCTTTAGCCCGGATGGCCGTCTGCTCACATCAGCTAGTGACGACAAAACCATTAGGCTGTGGGATGCCAACACTGGCCAGCTGCTCAACACGCTCGAAGGTCATCGTAACCGGGTGAATAGTGTTGCCTTTAGCCCAGAAGGAAACCGTTTAGTCTCTGCCAGTGTGGATCAAACGGTTCGGTTGTGGGAGGCCAATGCTAACCCATTGCTCAAGACATTTTCAGGGCATAGTGGGGCGATGGGTAGTGTTGCTTTAAGCCCTGAGGGTGACACAGTAGCCTCTGCCAGTGAAGACGCCACCATTCAGCTTTGGGATGCCAATATCGGTATACTGCATGAGACGCTGGTAGGGCATGGTGATCGCATCAACAACCTTGCCTATAGCCCTGAGGGTAACTTGCTTGCTTCTGCCAGTGAAGATGCCACCATTCAGTTGTGGGATGCTAATACCGGCCAGCCCAGCTTTACCCTTAAAGGCCATGACTTGGGTGTTAAGAGTGTGGCGTTTAGTCCTGATGGCCATACCCTGGTTTCGGCCAGCTATGACCGCACCATTAGGTTGTGGGACACGAATACGGGCCAGCTACAAACAACGATTGAGAGCGATCGCACAGCGGTGAGCAACGTTGTCTTTAGCCCTGATGGGAGCACCCTTGCCGCCAGCAGTGAAGATCAAACCATTCATTTTTGGGACGCTGACACCGGTCAATATCGTCAGACCCTGGGCAAGCCCCTCATTACACGGATGTCCATCGCTCCTAAAGTTGCCTTCAGCCCCGATGGTGATACCCTTGCTGCCATCCATGAAAGAACAAACATTCAGTTGTGGGATGTCAATACGGGGGAATTGCTCCGCACGCTTGAAGGCCATACTGCCTGGGTCGAGACGGTAACCTTTAGTCCTGATAGCCTCTTCTTGGCCTCTTCCAGTGGTGATCAAACGATTAAGCTTTGGGGGGCGAATACAGGCCAGCTACTCAACACACTAGAAGGTCATACCGGTTTGGTCTCTGATGTAGCCTTTGGGCCCGGCGGAGACACCCTTGCCTCTTCCAGTGATGATCAAACCATTAAACTGTGGTCATTAAATCCAGAGCGGTTGGTCGCGTGGCATTGTGATTGGTTGGGTGCATTTCTCACCCACAATCCGGAGGGGCGTATCGCTGCTGACGAAGGGGTCTGTGTGGATGTTACCGGACATGCGGTTAGAACAGGGGGTGCGACATAAAGTTAGGCCAGGGGAAACGCATACGTTTCTTAACAATGACTGCAAAGCATGACCCCTGAGCCATAGGATTGCCATGGCCTCCAACCCTGAGGGTGATTCTATGATAGCAAATACGCCCGTTTCGAGTCTGAAAACGCACTTCGGTGGGC
>JBCDAG010000039.1:0-27679 GCA_039186165.1 Cyanobacteria bacterium P01_F01_bin.53 | reverse complement strand
CGCCTCCCAGGCCCAAACCCTCTCGGTCAAAGGCATTGAGCTGTTTAGCTCCCTTTACCTCCTTGAAACGCCGATAGAGCCAATTTTATTTGCTGACGGTATTTACGAAAATTGACCGTATTTCCTCGGTAGAATAGAGCCGTTAATATAAATACATCGAGCACAGCGTACGGCTTAATTCACTGCTCTGTTGTGGATGAGTGGCGTCAGGTGTCTCGAAATTTAGAGCATTGCGAGGATTTATTTTTATGGACACCACTTTTGATTCTGACAAGCGCAAAATCCTATCAATTGCTTCCCACGCGTCTATTTTTCTGAGTCAGCTAGTGTTCTCAGCCGGCATTCCATTTGCCATTCTGCTGCTCTCTGATGACCCTGTGACCAAAGAAAATGCTAGAGAGGCCTTGAATTTTCACTTCAATATGTGGCTCTATAGCGTTCTACTCATTATTCCTGCGGCGTTGATTATTGGGCTGCCTTTAGTGGCTTTACTAGGGTTAGTGCAGGTGATTATGCCAATTTTTGCCATCTTGAGCAGCGTCACGGCTCCTGATAGCGCGTTTTGCTACCCGTTTATTTTCCGTCCTTTGTAGGCTAAGCGTAGCCGAAGCCTATGTTTCCATGGCCTGCGTTGGAATCTGTTAGGTGATGCAGAGGCTTGAGTCAGAATTTGAAATCAAAATAGTGGCGGAATCGCCAGGCCCTTGAGCGGTCTGGCGATTTCTTTTGGGGTGAGGCCTTTGCCCTGAATGAGAACTCCAAAGTTGCCGAGCCCCATGGGGCTAATCAGCTGCTGCAAGGCCTCTCTACGACGCATGATGGCCTGTATTTCTGTGGGTTTGGCTGGTTTGTCTTGTGCAGGTTGTTGAGTTGGATTGGCCAGGGCTGAAAGGCGATCGCCTAATCCTAGCGCCATCAAAAACAACCCCTGTTGTGTAAATCCCAGCGTTTCTAGGCCAACGCTCTTCCCACAGTTTTCTAAGGTAGTGAAGTCTACATGGGCTGTAATATCTTGCTCTCCCACGTATGCAAAAGGATCGTTGTGATGGCTGTGGCGGTAGTAACACTGCAAGGTGCCTTGCGATCGCGCTGGACTGTAATAGCGTTGGGCCGTGTAGCCGTAGTCGATAGTGAGCACATAGCCCCGCTTTACTTTTTCACTCACTTGGCTCATCCACTCTAGGGCGGCCAAGTTTACTTCTGTGCGATAGCTGTCTTCATAGCCTTGGGTCAAATCAATCTCTAGATTTTGAAAGTACTGTTTAAGCTGGGGTGTTGACAGTTCGCCTAATACGGCAGTGAAGGTTTGATCGTGTACTGTGACCCACATCTCTTTGAGATCTTGGTCGTGCAGCTCTACCCAATGCACGGGAAAAGCGTCTACAAGTTCATTCGAGAAGGCGCAGCCCACTATGGAATGCGTTGGTATATCAGTAAGGGTTTGCCAGCTCAGTTCAACGCCTTTGTCTATCCAGTGGCTCAGCCTTTTTTTCTGTTCGGCTCTGAGTGCGTCTGATTTTTCAACCACGATGTAGTGCAGGCAGGCAAAGCAGTCAGGATGATGTTTTTGCAGGTGGGCGATCGCATCTGCTGCAACCAACCCTTGTCCCGCGCCCATCTCCATCAGTGTAAAGGTCTCAGGCCTATCCAGCGCATCCCACATATCCGCAAATTGCTCGACAATCACTTCGCCAAAGTCGTGACCCATGTGGGGTGAGGTGATGAAGTCACCTTGCGGGCCAATGATGCTACCTGGCGTGGAGTAGTAGCCAAATTGAGGATGGTACAGCGCCATCTCCATAAATTCAGCAAAGGTAATGCGCTGTTGCTGAGCCTGCTCAATTTTTTGGGTAATGGCCTGCTGTAAATTTTGGGGCTGCAAAGTCGCGGGAGTCACCAATTTTTGTGCACCGGTGTTGGTCTTATTCAGAGTTGTCTTCATTCAGAATAGGGCCTGAGCCACTATAAAGCGCCACACACAAAAACTGTGTGACGCTTTAGATGCTTTATGAGCGATGTCGAAATTGTTCTCCCCGTAGGAGCGCAAAGCCTGACAGTTCCTAGAGTGACAGGCTATTCAATTTCAATCGGAATGTATGCTTCCGGAATTTATGCTTCGTCCAAAGCAGCAATACCAGGAAGGGTTTTGCCTTCGAGCAATTCCAAGCTAGCGCCGCCGCCAGTGGAAATGTGGCTCATCTGATCAGCAAGGCCTGCTTGCTCAACCGCTGCAACGGAGTCGCCGCCGCCGATGATAGTGATGCAGCCAGTGCCAGTGAGGCCAGCGAGTGTTGTGGCAATACCGTTAGTGCCCTCAGCAAACGCTTCCATTTCAAATACGCCCATGGGCCCGTTCCAGATGACGCTCTTGCAATCAGCCAAAGCTGCCTGGAAAGTCGTGATGGAGTCAGGACCGATGTCCAAGCCCATCCAACCATCAGGAATTTCGTTGACGCTAACGGTTTGAGTGTTGGCATCGGCGGCAAACTTGTCCGCGAGGACAACGTCTGTAGGCAGCAAGAACTCAACGCCTTTTTCCTTGGCCTTAGCTTCCAGCTTAGTCGCTAGTTCCAGCTTGTCTTCTTCTACTAAGGAGCTACCCACGTTCATGCCGCGTGCTTTGTAGAAAGTGAAAATCATGCCGCCGCCGATGAAAATTTTGTCGACCTTGTCGAGCAATGTTTCAATTACGCCGATTTTAGAAGAAACCTTGGAACCACCCACAATTGCAGCCAAAGGACGCTGAGGATTGTCAACGGTCTCTTGCAAAAACTTCAGCTCTTTTTCAATCAAAGAACCGGCAACCGCTGGGCTGAGGTACTCAGTAACACCCGCTGTGGAAGCGTGGGCGCGGTGGGCAGTACCAAAGGCATCGTTGACGTAGAGGTCAGCATTAGCCGCAAGCTGCTTGGCAAATTCAGGGTCATTGCTAGTTTCGCCATCGTAGAAGCGAACGTTCTCTAGCAAGGCAACCTGGCCATTTTGCATGCCTGCAATCTTAGTGGCAACGTCATCACCAATGCAGTCCTCACACTTAATGACATCCTGGCCGAGTTTTTCAGAAAGACGCTTAGCAACTGGGGTAAGACGCATGCTCTCTACAACTTTGCCCTTTGGACGGCCAAAGTGGCTCGCCAAAATGACCTTGGCGCCTTTAGCAGTCAGGTCTTGAATGGTAGGGAGAGCGGCGCGGATGCGGGTATCGTCTGTAATGTTGCCAGCATCGTCTAGGGGAACGTTAAAGTCGGCTCTTACCAACACGCGCTTCCCAGAAACGTCAGATGCAGATAGATTAGCTAGCGCTTTCTTGGCCACGGAATATACTCTCCTAAAAAATATGTAACGTTTATCTGCACCAGACAGATAAGCGAGCCTAAGCTTGTCTAACCTAGATCCCGGAGATCAATGATTCTCACCAGAACCACTTGCTCTCAAAGCTCGGATAACAAGTCAAACATAAGATCGACTAGCGCTATATAGTTAGAACCTAATAGTTAGAACAATAAGTCGCTAGAACTATATAGAACACAGCATTAGGACCGAAGGGTTAGGTGACGGCTAATGACTAATTGTCTGATGCGTAGGTTTAGGCAATCGTCGCGAGGACGAAACCTATGCCTTTTTATGACATTGCCAACGATAGGCAATAGTACCTACCGCCTATTTGTTAACCATTATTACAGAAGTGTGTGATCTCTTCTGCTATGAATTTTGAATTTTGATGCCTAGAACGCTGGCAATCTACGCCTTGTTGCAGGTTGCAGGTTTTAGATGATCCCCACGCTTTGATGATTGACCCACAAATATGTACAAAACGCTCTTGTTTTCGATAGATTCTAGCCCTGGCGCAAAAAAAGTCGTGCAAACGGTTTTAGACATGGCTCAGCTGTGTCAGTCAAAGGTTGTGTTGCTCTCCGTGGTGGAGCCGCCCGAAAATAGCGATCCAGCTCACCCTGAGCAAACCTCGAAAGAGGCTGTCGCTTCCTTGCTGGAGCAGGCTAAGAAACTTTTTGAGCAGCGAGGGTTTGAGGCAGAAACAATAGAGCGCGAGGGCAATCCTGCGTTTATTATCTGTGATGTGGCCGATGAAGTCTCTGCCGATCTGATTGTCATGGGTTGCCGAGGCGTAGGGTTGACGGATGAAGGGCGTGAGCACAGTGTAAGTTCCCGTGTGATTAATTTATCGCCTTGTCCTGTGCTAGTTGTGCCTTAGTCTTTTCAGTACCGTGCAATTCAGTACCGTGCAATATAGACCGGACTCAGAATCCTGGGGCAGGGCCTGATTGCGATTTTAATTTTCATGTTTGCACCAGGGCAGGTTATGCACAACCTACCCTGGTATGTCTTTGTCGTGGGTGAAACGGTACGCTAGATATCTGTCCGTTTTTGCTTGTGCTCTGGTTTGTGCGTTATGGCTTCTTCTCCTTCAATTCAGTGGTATCCAGGCCATATTGCGAAGGCAGAGAAAGCCTTGAAAGAGCAACTCAAGCGGGTGGATGTCATTTTGGAGGTGCGGGATGCTCGAATTCCGCTTTCGACATTACATCCGAGTTTGGGGTCGTGGCTGGCTGGTAAGCAGCGCGTGCTGGTGATGAACCGCGTCGATATGATTTCGAGTGAAGCACGCGATCGCTGGCAGGACTGGTTTAAGTCCCAAGGTCAAACCGCCTACTTTACCAATGCGAACCAGGGCAGTGGTGTTGGGCAAATATCAAGGGCGGCTCAGCAGGCTGGCAAGGCCATGAATGATCGCCGAAAGAAACGTGGTATGCGATCGCGCCCTGTCCGTGCCGTGGTCGTTGGCTTTCCTAATGTGGGAAAATCAGCCCTCATTAATCGCTTGCTCAAGCGCAAGGTGGTCGAGAGTGCCCGTAAGGCGGGGGTGACCCGTCAGCTGAGATGGGTGCGGATATCTGCTGAGCTAGAGCTACTAGATGCTCCAGGGATTATCCCGGCCCAGTTAACTGATCAGGTGGCCGCCCTCAAGCTTGCGATTTGTGATGATATTGGTCAGGCCGCTTACGATACCCAACGCGTAGCGTCGGCTTTTGTTGATTTGCTCAAGCAACTGGACGATGCTGAGCCATTGAGCCAAGGGCGACAGGCGCTGATATCTCGATATGAGCTAGATCCAACGGACTGTACGGGTGAAACCTATTTACAGACATTGGCTGAGTATAGGTTTCAAGGCAGCCAAGAGCGGGCGGCTCAAAAGATTTTGATCGAATTTCGTAAAGGTATCTTGGGCAAGCTGAGCCTAGAATGGCCGCCTACTGCTTGATTCAATGTGTTTATTTATACGAGTGTTGTGTGTTGAATTTATCTAGGTCGCACGAAATAGCGCCAAAGATAAAGCGGTGGCAAAGCCCTGAGTTAATTTCGAGCCAAAGGTTAATCTCGCTCGTATGCTGTAATCGAATGAATTATGATTTTTTGTTTTGACGCCCATGCAATCTGCCCAGGCTATTACTGTTAATGATGTTGGTGAACAGAGCGTGATCGGACACGAAGCGGCGAAGAGAGGGGCTACTGGGACAGGGACTGCCGAAAAAGGAGTTGGTGAACAGATCGTCGATCAGCGCCCGCTTAAAATATCGATTATTGCGAGTGATTTATCCAATAGCGGGGCAGGACGTTGGAAAGGGGCCGTGCGACCTTTTTTGCTGGCGCAGGCCTTTCAGCTGTTAGGCCATTCGGTTGAAATTTTGGGTTTTGCAGATGGGGATGATGGTTTGCCTTCAGAGGCTGATTTGCCCATTAAGGTGATTCAAAAGGCCAAATACCCTCAATTTTTAGGCTCGGCGCGATCGCTCATGTCCCAAATTGAAGGCGATATTGTGGTGGCCTATAAGCTCAAGCCCAGTAGCTTTGGGCTGGCGCTTTGGTATCAGCTCCGCAAGAAGTGTCCGGTGATTTTGGATATTGATGACTGGGAGCTGAGCTGGCATGGGGGTGATGACTACCGCTATCCGGGCTCTGCCTTGCAAATGTGCAAGGACATTTTGAAATCAGATGGGGCGATGCGTGACCCGGACTATCCGCTGTACTTGCAGTGGGTGGAGCGCTTTGTTCCTCGGGCCGATGCCATTACGCTGCACACGCAGTTTTTGCAGTCCCGCTTTGGCGGTAGCTATGTGCCCAATGGCAAGAATATGGTGCTGTTTGACCCCAGTCAGTATGACCCTGATCAGAGCCGTGATCGCTATAACCTCTCCGATTACAAAGTCCTGATGTTTCCCGGTGCGCCCCGTCCGTACAAGGGCGTAGAAGATATCCTCACGGCTCTTGATAAGCTAGGGCGCGAAGACTGTCGGCTGGTGATTGTGGGGGGTAGCCCCTACGACAAATATGACGACTACCTACTCAAAAACTGGGGCAAGTGGATTATCAAACTGCCTAAGTATCCCTATGAGAAAATGCCTGATATTGTCGCAGCAGCCCATGTCCTGGTGGTGCCTCAGCGTGATACGCCTGCCGCCCAAGCCCAATTCCCGCTCAAGCTGACCGATGGAATGGCGATGGCTAAGCCTGTGTTAGCGACTCGCGTGGGAGATATCCCGGAGATCTTGGGTGATACGGGGTACCTTGTGGATGCGGAAGCCTCTGATCAGATGGCTGAGCAGCTAGCGCTGATTTTTCAAGATTTGGAAGCTGCTCATCAAAGGGGGCTGCGTGCTCGTCAGCGGTGTTTAGAGCGTTACAGCATCGAATCCATGGCGACCCGTTTGCAGTCTATCCTGGCTGATTTAGCCGGTTAATCAAGCTGATTTGGATGTCTTCACTCGATTGGGGGCATAGTCTTGAATATGGCATGTAGTGGTCTGATGAATGTATTGATGTTGCTATCTTTTTCACCCAAATATAGGGACTGGGGCCAAATACTCTGTATTAATCAAGGATAGTCAGTATGAATTTGATACGGTAATGACAGTCTCTGGCAAGCTGAGTAGGGACTAACGGGTGGGGATAACTAATAGCTTGACGGCTGTTAGCTGGACGGTTGTTAGTTTTGCCTTGTGAGCGCGTTCATAGCCCCCGTTAAGTATCAAGTGAAATTGATATGACGAGTCGTGTTTGTGTGAGGACAAGGTCTTAGCTATGTCCGTCTAGATAGAACCTATGCATGTTCTTATAGCGTTTATATAGCGGCTAGTTTCTGGAATCAGTATTCACAACTCTCTTTCAACAGTTGGTGTCCTTATTAAATAGGTTTCTCCGGCTGACTCGTTTCTGAGGCCTGTTATGGTTGAAGTCAGGTTGAGTGTTTGGTTCAACTTAGGTCTCGATACTGACTATTTCGCTGGCTGTTTTGCTGTCTGTTTTTCAGCCATCTGAGAAGTTACTTCTGATGACTTCAAGGTTGCTTGTTATCAGTTTTTTTACTCATCGTTTTTGATGGTTTTCAACAGCCTTCTATTCTTTTTTTCATCTAAGCAGGTTGCTTCTCTAAGCAGGTTGCTTCTCTCCTTTGCGTCTTAAGGGTTATGCATTCTAGACAACTCCTTCTAAAGTCACTCTTAAAGTATCCAATTCTCTTAGTCCTTACTATTTTGCTGGGCTTTTCGGGTGCCTTATTTAATGGGGTCAGTACTGCGCTCATTGTGCCGATTTTGCTAGAGCTATTGGGGCAAGATACGACCTTTACTGAGCAGTTACCGGATATCCTTCAGCAAATCCTGCGCTTCTTTGAGATAGTGCCTGAGCAGTACCGGTTGGCGGTGATGGCTTCTTCTGTGGTGGGTCTCATTATTTTAAAGAATGCGGCAACCTACGCTGGCTCACTTTCCTCGAATGCGTTGAATCGTAAACTCGCGGCGAAGTTGCGGTTAGAGGGGTTGCGGTTGCTATTGGATGTGGACCTTGCCTACTATTCCAAAACCAGGGTTGGTGACCTGATTAACCACCTCAATATTGAAATTAGTCGTACGACTGTGGCGGTTCGAACCCTTGCCCGGTTGGCCACTGCTGTAATTACGATTTTGGTTTTTGTGGCTGGCTTGCTTTGGACTTCTTGGCAGCTCACGTTGATTGCGACGGTGGCACTGGGCCTAGTGGCTCTGATTAATCAGTCTACGGTGCGAAAGTCGAAGGTGTTTGGCGCGGAGCTTTCCAGGTATTCTCGTCAGTATTCTTCGCGGATTGTCGAAATCCTGTCGGGTATGCGGCTGGTGAAGGCAACCGCTAATGAAGAAGAGGAATATGCGCTGATTAGTAAGCTGATTTCGGATCGTGAGGTGTCTGAGTATCACTCACAGCTTCTTTTCGCTGGCATTGGGCCGATTAATGAGGTCTGTAGCATTTTGGCGCTGATTGCCGTGGCTGTGGTGGGTCGCCTCGCTATTGGCGATCAAATTGAAACCTTTTCATCGATTTTGCTGACGTACTTGTTGCTCCTCTTTCGTATGTTGCCCTCTATTGGCCAGGTGAATTCTGCGCGATCGCAGCTAGCCAATGTCGGACCGAGCGTGTCGATTGTCGGTGAATTTTTGCGGCGAGATGATAAGCCATTTATGCCCCAGGGACACCGTCCCTTCTCCCAGCTGAAAGAGGAAATTCACTTTAAGGATTTGACCTTTACTTACCCAGGTGGCGAGAAGCCGGTGCTTAAGGAGATTGACTTACATTTGAAAAAGGGAACGACGCTGGCGTTGGTGGGTGCTTCTGGTGCGGGCAAATCGACGCTGGCAGATTTGCTGCCCCGTTTTTATGATCCTGATGGCGGCCAGATCCTGATTGACGGTATCGACTTGAAAGAACTCGATATGAGAACGTTCCGGCGTCGGTTAGGGATTGTGAGTCAGGATACGTTTCTCTTTAATGCATCGGTGCGCGATAACCTGATTTATGGTCGGCCAGAGGCTACTGAGAAAGAGCTGGAAGATGCGATGCTCCGGGCCAATGCCTATGAGTTTATTCAGGCATTGCCAGAGGGGGTAGAAACTTTGATCGGTGATCGCGGTGTTCTCCTTTCAGGTGGTCAGCGTCAGCGCTTAGCCATTGCCCGTGCGCTGCTGCAAGACCCTGACATTTTGATTTTGGATGAGGCCACCAGTGCTTTGGATACAATTTCTGAACGATTGGTGCAGAAGGCGATTGATGAACTGAGCCGTGATCGCACGACGCTTGTCATTGCTCACCGCCTTTCCACGGTGCAAAATGCCCATCAGATTGCCGTGCTAGACCAAGGTCGTGTGATGGAAACGGGAACCCATCCTGAACTGTTAAATAAGGGCGGTTACTATTCCCAGCTCTGTGCCATCCAGTTCTCAGAACAGGTGAAGGATGACATGTGTAGCCCAAAAACATCAGAGCGTGACCAAACGATTACGCAAGCTTCCTATGCCATTCGTTCTGGGTTGAGTGGCGTGTTGGGCATTTTAGGCCTGTTGACCGATGGTGTGACGATTCAGGATCTTAGTGAACGAGATGAGCTGACGGCGTCGGCATATGAAACCACACTGACGCTACTGAAAGCAGTGGAAGATCTAGAGACTTCTGAGCGTGGCTAGGCGGCTGATATCTAGCTTGCTGGTGATTATTTTGATAGGAATTCGAGTGAACGAGACGGTTAGTAATAGCAGGAGGATGGCGTAATGCGTGGTGTATACATAGTGGCCAATGATCGAGTCGCGGAAAATGCTATCGCCCTTATGAGTAGCCTGCGTTTGCACGATCCAGAAGTTCCGGTTTTTCTCATTCCTTTTAACGATGACCATCAGCAGGTGGCCAGTCGCCTGGCCGAACTCTACGATGTCCAGCTCTTTCCTGACCTAGATTTTTTAGATCGCTTAACTGAGAAAATTGGCGAAATTTTTCCCCGAGATTTTTTGGCCTTGCCCAATAAAATGCGCAAGCTAGCCGCATGGTTTGGTCCGCTCGATGAGTTTTTGTACATCGATACCGATATCCTCTTTTTTACCCCCGTCACTGATACGCTCGCCTACCTCCACCAAGCTGACTTTATTTGGTGTGATTACCATTACAAGCGCGGGTTAGAGGATGTCTTTACCCAAGTGGTCCCTGAGCAAAAAATATTTACCTCTGAGGCTCTTGGTGATGTCTTTAACAGCGGGTTATGGGGCTCTAAAAAAAGTGCGCTGTCTTTAGAGCAGCTCTATGACTTGCTAAGAGAGTGCGCCGCCCATCACGAGTATTTTGATTTTGCCAGTGGCTGCACCGATCAGCCGATTATGAATTACTTTGTGCTAAGTGCGATCGCGAAGCGCTTAAATATTGTCAAAGCCAATCCTGGTGAACCCGGTAGCTGGGGTGGCTCTCCCCATTTTGAAGAGCGTGATCATGTGCTGTTTGATGGTGAGCGTCCTCTTCGCTATCTGCACTGGGCAGGCACTCCCATGAGGGCTGGTGGTCCTTATCGAGACCTGTGGACCTACTACCGATACTTAAATGATCCAGAAGGTAAGGCAAAAGCCGATGCCTTTGTCCCGCCTAAACCCTCTGGCCTCCAGCAGCTCAAGGCTGGTATCAAGTCACTGATTGGTAGGGCCTAGACTTTTTGCGGTACCTTATTGGACTCTCGGGTGGGTTCTTGTTGGACTACCCTGGGGTACCCATAAGCATCCATGACAGGCGCACACAGCTCATTAATACTGGCTACCTCTGCTGCATTTAATGTACTTTGCAGTTTGCTAGCCCTTTCCGCATTGATGGGGGTATTGGTATGGGTGCCGCCTGCTAGCAACTTACTGGGGTTTTTTTGATGAAAGTTAAGTAGATCGTCACTCCACTCGATGTCTAGGAATTGCACTATCTGGGTGAGGGTTTCTGGTGGATTGTTTAGAAGGTCTTCGTATTTGAAGGGGAAGACGTCGAAGCCATGGCTTTGTAAGATGGCTGGATATTGATTTTTGGTGTTCCAGTAGATTGCGGCTTTTTCGAGCTGTGATCGCTCAGACGGCTTAGCTTTTTCAAGCTGCTCTGGGAAAAAAGGCTTGAGGCGCTCTAATTCTGCATCGGCACAGCGATCAATCCAAGTGCCCTCTGCGTTACTGAGTTTGAGCATCGAGGAAATTGTACTGTGGGGATTTCGAATAGGCCACAGCACCTTGGCGTGAGGATAAAACTGCTTGAGAAAATTGAGCTTATGGGAGTGCTCCAGCATTTTAAAGCAAGAGTATTGTTGGGTAACTCGGTTGATCGCGAGACGTGGGGCCGAAGGAAAGGGATAAGGGCTAGGAAACTCCGTTTCATCGGTACCCGTAATATTGGGATGGGCGTTCAGAATAGAGAGTAGTAGCGTCGTACCACTTCTTTGACAGCCGAAAATAAAATAGAGCTGGTCAGAAAATCCAGGTGCCAGGTATCGCAGTGCAGCTAGGTTTCTCAAGGTGTACTTGAGTGCTTCCTTAGGCGAATCAGTCATAGGATGAGATTAATGTGGAGACGCGGAGCCTCGCCGAATCTTGCAGTTCGAGCGCGACGTAAGTTTGAAGACTTGGGACACTAACCTAAATCAGTTAGCTCCCCATCTTAGTTAGCCCCAAACCGACTCTATCCAAGCTATTTCCTGCGTCGCTATTTCATGTACACTGACTAGTCCATTAATCCAACTGGTTATCTAGACGTGTCCTCTCAAGCTACGCTAGGAAATGCTCCAAGCTGCGCTAGGAAAACAAGCTGCGCTAGGAAATGGTGCGCTAGTCCAAACTCGCTCGGTTAGGATATTGCGTCAGATAGCTAAAAAGGCGTTCAGGCTCGAAAGAGCGCGGATCAATCCGTGAGCCTGAGCGATCTACCGCCTTGTGGGTCGTAATGCGCTCATTGGGCACGGTTGTACGTGCTAAGAGCCACGCTAGCGATTGGTATTGGGCTTCAGTGTAGCCACTATGGGTGGTCGCACCACTATTTTGGCCATCTGGCGGGGTCTCTAGCGAAATATGATAGGCAAAATTATTGACAGAGCTTGGAAACTCAGGGTTTGTGGTAACGGATTCTTCTCCTGAGGGGGTTTTAAAGGCGGAATTACCTGCCCCAAAAGCTCGTTGCTCCGGTGAAACGACGTAAATGACCGTGCCATCCAAGGCAATGAGGGTGTGATAGCTGACTTGATCGTTATCGTTGGGGTGGTTGGCTTGAAATAGATTAATTGCGCTTGAGGCTGACCCAACGGTTTCGTGGAGAACGACGAGGTAGTCGTTGTTGAGTGGATTGCCAGCATGATCTACTTTGAAGCGCTCTCCGTAGTTGCTAGGGTCGGCCAGGTAAATCTCTTCCTTAGGCTGATAACCCGTGGTCGATTGGGCGGTGTTTTGAGCTGATAGTTGACCGGACCGACTGCCAGTAAGGCCTGCCGACAGGTCAGGAAATGATATATCAGGCAGTGCTTTTTCCGCGCGATTTAGGTGCAATCGCTGCCCTGGGCGCACCCGCTTATTTGGGGCAGCTGGTTCCTGTGCGGGGCCTGAGGACACCACCAAAAACGCTGTCAGCAAGAACGTTGCGCTGCTAATAATCGAAGCTAACCAAGCACGAACCATAAGGCTGAGAAAAGGCCATAAGGCTTATGAAGTAGAGGCAGAAAGATGTGCGAACAACTAGCTCTGTAGCGACTGTGGACAAAGCCCTAGTAAATTTCTCTGCCTAATAAGTATTATTACCTTACATCTTAGCCTTTAGCCGGAAAGGCCGGTGCCAGAGATCCCATTGAATTGGTTTAAAAATGTGAGCATCTCTAGACACTCGCATGACGACTGATTCGTATTGTGAGGGTGAGTGTCTTGATTTGAGGGGTGAGTTAACTCGTGGGTGGGCGCTGTCTGGACAGATATTGGCGGTAGTATTGTCGGTATAACAGTTCTAGCTTGCCACTATAGGCTTCAATGGCAGTGCGCTGCCTGCGGTATAACCCTAAAAAGAGGTTGGTAAAGAGCAGGGTTGCGATCGCCACTAAAAGCCCCGCTGCTGTAGACACTAGCGCGGTCCCAATGCCTGCGGTCACATCACTTGCTGACTCGCCTATGGCCTCCCCTAACCTGAGGGAGGCAAAGGTTTTCATCAGGCCCAAAATAGTCCCGAGCAGTCCCAGCAGCGGTGCTACACCAATGATGGTTTCAAAAACGGTATTAAATCGCTTGAGCAGGGGTAGCTCTTCCTGCGCCGCGCTCTCCAGAGCTAGTCGAAAATCATCCGGTGTGCCTTGTTCCAGAGTGAGTGCCGCCAAAAAGATGCGGGCAATTGGAAATTGCGTGTGTTTCTTTAGCGACTCGATGGCACTTTGAGGCTGGGTGCTGTAGAGTGCTAGGCTCTTTTGAATAAAACGATCTTGGTGTTGATGTAGCCGTAGCCAAAACAGCCCACGCTCTAGAAATAACGTCGTGGCCAATAGTGAAAACCCCAGGAGTGGCCACATGACGACCCCACCTGATAGAAACAACTCTAATAGCCCCATTCTTTAGCTGTCCTCATGGCTTGCTCGCTCAGTAGCGTACAGCGATGACTGCCCAAGGGGAAGCTTGTTTGCTCAAGAGTGCCTTTTCTAGGCTTTAGATGACAGACTCTGCTACCAATGATGGTTCTGTTTATGGCTGGTGTGTTCAGCTTGCTTGCTTTACATCCCTGGAAAGTGTTCAATCTCCGCATATCCGTTGAACAAGAGCCGTTTGCCCTCTACTTCGAGGCGATTCACCCGGAGAGAAACGCCGTCAAGGTCAAAGCGGTCTAGATCAACCATGTTGTTGAGGATATTGATGAGACCAGGCATAATCGCCTCAGACAGCCAGACGGCATCCTCGGAAATTCCTTCGGGCTCAAACTGAACATCCTTGAAAACAACCCGTCTACGTCTCTCTACAGCAATCTTGGCAGAGAGTTGAATGGGCAAGTCTTCGCGGTTGGGCAGATCCGTTTTGGCCGCTATTCTGACCCGCTGATTGCTCAACAACGTCACTTGGATATCGCGGAAGGAGATGGGTTCGCCTCCGGAAAGGCTAGTGACTTCTTCACTATCGACGTTTTGTAAAAGCTTTTCGACTAGGTCTGCCTTGAAGGCTTTGTTGATACCTGATTCAGTCATGGCAACCGTTGCGATCGCATGGGTTGCCTGTTTGAGCCGAATTTTGCCGCCCATTAATCCAGCGACGTCAATCGAGACTGCGTCCGTCTCGAATTCCATCTCGGCAGCTTCAAACATTTTTCGGATGACGAGTCCGCGCCCCTGCATCTGAAAACTATCAACCACGCCCTGCAGAATCTTACTAGAGGGAGAGCAACGGATGGATATCTCGACAGACTCACTGCGGGTAAACAGCTGTTGGATAGCCTGACGAGCAACAGAATTCAGCATATTTTCGCCGAAATCCGCTGATGAAGAGTTTGAACCTAGCAGACCACCTAACATGCTCGAGGCAAATACCTGTTGAATTTTGAGTACACTCCTATTTGTAACAAAATATGAACGTGCGTGCCACGATCTTTCAGGCCCTCAGTAGGAGAATGCTGAGTCTCTTGGGAGCCGTGGTGAGTTTGAAAATGGATGATGCTAGTCCATCCATGGCTGATAGCAGTCATTTAGTTAGCTGTGTAGCGCCTATTCTGACGATTGCCTGCTGATAAGAATCACTTTCGCAAAGAGTTTGAACAATGCTCTGTCATAGATTTCGGTTATTTCGCCCATTGAAATAACCTATGACGTGAAATGCCTGCCAGCCATAACTATAGCCCGAGGATGCTTTTTATGTTCTGAGTTCTTATGCCCTGATGAGGGCGACGTAGCGATCCTGTCGCTAAATTTTGCTTCCTTGCCTTGTGTATTGGTTGCTCACTAAAATTGCTCCGTATTAGTGAGCGGTTATTAGTGAGCGGTTGATAGAGTACTTGATGTATTTCTCAAGGTCATGTATTTCTCAGTCATGTATTTCTGAAACCCCCTGGGATTGTGAGTCCTCTTATCTTCATACTGCTTTCCTCCTGGTTCTACTGCTTTCCTCCAGGTTTTGCTCCCCACGATTGAGATGTGTAGTCAGTGATGCGCATTCGGCAAACTCAGTGACGTGAAGTCTCAAAGGCTAACCAGACAACGATTGTGATTAGGCTTTGAGACAGGTGATTTCAGGGATTGCTTCATTTCTTGAGAAGAGATTAAATTCTCCCAATCTGGTGCCCAGTCAAATTCCTTTCCTGTATGATAAACGCATAGATTAAATCCCTTTTAAAAGTAAGTTTCAAGCGTTTTGAGTTGAGTGTTTGCAAGAGCTTTTTGAAGTTCCAGCCTTGCGACATTGTTAGATAGCATGTGGATGCTAAATTGGTGCCCTTAGCGTTTGGACTCTATTGCTATGAACCTTTTACATAATGTTTATACATAGTTTCGTTTGTAGACAGTTGCATAAGGCTATTCGCTAGCCATAGGGCTGATATGTTGGGTGAATTCCTTATGTTGGTGACTTTTGGGGCTGAATCCTGAAGCTTCTCAATCCTTGACTTTATTAAATTTTTATCTTGATCGCCTGTCATTTTAATGGTGTTCTTTGGTGCTCTATTAGCCTGGTTACATGAGCGATTGTTGGTGTTTAAGGAATGGTTTTCGCATTCCTTGCTGAGGAATGCTGTTGGCTTCCCAACGTCTAGTTCTCAAACGTCAAAAAACTAAAAGCTTTGCGTTGTTTGGTTTAGAAGAATTGCTTTTGTCTACATGACTTCCTTTGATTGTGCTACACCTCTTTAATAGGGCTATGTGTGGATGTCTATTAAGAGTTGAAGATAAAAGTTTAGTGTAAGCCTGATGTCTCAAAGGTATCTTGTTCCTGAAGTTAAAAGCCGTGTAATTGACCTGCTAGCAGTTCCGAATGATTTGAATATTTTCTGATTTAGCTTAAAGGCTCACAAGGCCAAAATTTGATGCCTCACAACCCTCCGAACATCCGCTAGACGACCACTATAATTTTTAAAAAGAAGGCAGCATAATGCTACATAACCATCAAATTTTAGGCCATGATTCTGTTTTTACGCCTGAGCAGGTACTGGAAAATCGAGGCCGCGTGGCTATCTTTATAGATGGCTCTAACCTCTTCTATGCGGCTCTGCAGCTAGGTATTGAGATTGACTACACTAAGCTTCTATGTCGCTTGACGGCAGGTTCCAGGCTTTTTCGAGCATTCTTTTATACGGGCGTTGATCGCACCAATGAAAAACAGCAAGGGTTTTTGCTTTGGATGAGGCGCAATGGCTATCGAGTGATAGCAAAAGATTTGGTGCAGCTGCCTGATGGTTCTAAGAAGGCCAATTTAGACGTGGAAATTGCCGTCGATATGATGGCTTTGGTGGGTTGCTATGACACAGCTGTTTTGGTTAGCGGTGATGGTGATTTGGCCTACGCTGTAGACGCAGCTAGCTATAAGGGCGTCCGGGTTGAGGTCGTGAGTTTGCGGTCGATGACCAGTGATAGTTTGATCAACGTTTCAGATCGCTATATAGATTTGGATAGCATCAAAGACGATATTCGTAAGACCTCTCGAGGTGGTGCAGCGGGTGCTGTTAGCAGTCATAACTACACCTATAGGCCGCTCTCTAGTATCTCAGTCATGGATGAGGCAGAGGCTCGTTCGTAGCAGCTCGCGGTCATAGTTTTATTGCGGCTTTGTTGATAGGACCTTCAGGACTTGAATAAGCAACGTTGGTATCGGTTTATTGCAGTTGCTGCAATGGTCTTGATTTTGGTGATTTCCTTACGAACCTGTGGCATAGGTCGTCAGCTGGCGGAGGTAGATCCGGGTGAAGAGATCGATGCTGAGCTAACGTTACAGACGGTCATCCTAGAGCAGCCCGATGAAGATGGGACTTTGCTGTGGCGTCTTAAGGCAAAAAATGTGACGTATACGCCAGATAATCAGCGTGCTGAGCTCTCTGAGCTAGATGGTGAGTTTTTTCAGGAAGGTCAAACGGTTTATACCGTTACGGCGGATGAGGGTGAGGTACAGCAAAATGGCGAAACCCTATTTTTGCGTGGCAATTTGGTGGCGACCAGTGTTACCAGCGAACTAACCCTGGAAGGAGAAAAGTTGAAGTGGCAACCTAAGCAAGACTTGCTCGTGATGGGGGCCTTTGAGGATGGTGATTTTCAGGATAGTGAGCCTGCTGAAATCGAAAGCGACGACGCGCCAGGGGATAACGAATTTTCGGCTGACGAGTCCGTAAATTCATCCCTATTGAGTAGTGAAGACTTGCGTAATGGCGATGTGGTGACTGAGTTGCCTGAGACGCCCTTGGATGGTGCTGACTTAGATGGCGCTGACTTAGAGCGTGCCTTGGCTGAGTTGTTATCGGATGATAAAACGGCTGATAAGCTCTCGTCTGAAAAGGTCGATAATGCACCGGTCGTAGGGTTTAATCCTCAGATGGAGGCGATCGCACAAGTTATCCGTGTCTCTAATAAAGATAATCAGGTGCGCCTGCGGGGCGGTGTGGTAGCCAAGAGTAAAGATGCCCCTTGGTTAACCTTTGAGTCCGAGCGACTTAACTGGTTTACAGCGCGTGAAGTGATAGAGGCTGAGCAACCCTTAAAGGTCGAACAATATGAGGGTGAAGACTATGACGCGGTCACGGATCGTATCGTGGGGGCAACGGGTGAAGTGCAGCTTGCTGATAATGTCGTTACACTTGACGACTCCGTGCAGTTAGAGTCAAGTGCTCAGTCATTGAAAGTGGTGAGCGAGCGAGCAGTTTGGGATGTTCCAGGTCAGAGAGTTGTGCTCGATCAACCGGTCGATATTGAACAGGCAGAGGAGAAAATTACGGCTTCAGCGGATCAAGCCACCTTGGATTTGGCCGAGGAATTGATCGTTTTAGATGGTAATGTGAAAGCCAAGGGCGAGGAGAAAGATTCCCGCTTGGCTGCCGATCGAGTCCGTTGGCAAACCGCTAGCCAAGACGTGGAAGCTGAGGGCAATGTGACCTATCAGCAAGCGGCTGACCCGGAGATCTCTATGGCCGGGTCTCAGGCTTTTGGCAATTTAGAACAAGGGACTGTAGTGGTGCTCGGTGGAGAGTCGGGTGAGGTGGTGACCGAGTTTGTTCCAGGGGAAGCGCTTTAAAGCTGTCTTATCGGAGAGCTATTACCCTCTAGGGACCGTTATCGTGTCGGATTCTGTGACATTTTGGTTGTTAATCGCTTGGTTGCGACGTCTATCGCCAAATTTATAGGGATCTTGGCCGATGCGGACGGTCGTTTTTAAAGTGGGGGGTAGTTCTGCCGCTCGACCCCACTGTTGTTCGAGGGCGGAAATGACTTGGTCTTGGCGCGATCGCAAATTATCTAACCCGTTACCGTAGTTTATCAGTGAAAACCAAACCAGTCCCTTCTTTTGGGTGGGTACCGCACCGGCTAAGGCACTGACTACGGCAAGGGAACCGGTTTTGACCACCGCATTATTGGGCATGTTGCGATCTAAGAGCGTGCCACCGTCCTTGCCCGCGATGGGAAAGATGTCAGACACGGTGTAGCTATAGGCCTGCAAGATGTCCTGGATGTTCTGAAACATGGCTACGGCCGCGCGAGGTGATATTTGGTTGGCTTCTCCTAGCCCAGAGCCATTCACCAACCTAATTTCGCCGGGGGCAATTCCTGAAATTTCTTCGACTTTGCTAACGATGGCACCCGAGCCGCCCACTGTATCAGCAACCTGCTGTGCCATCGCGTTATTGCTGTAAATATTCATGGCCTTAAGGATGGCCACCAGTGGCAGTGAGTCATGGCGAACGAGCCATCCGTCCACCTGGCTTTTCCAGCTACCGGAGACGGTTTTGACAATGCCGTCAATTTGAATGTTAGGTCTCGGTGTGCCGGGTGTCAGTCTTTGATACGCGCCTTCTACTTCATAGTCCCAGTTTGTGGAATTCAACGCTTGCTGAAGAAGTTGGCCTGACTTGCCCGTGTTGGCCTCAAAGTTCATGGTGAAGCCACCTGCAATAATCACATCGCCAGTGACACGTCGCACGCCCAACTTTTGTAAGGTGTTGCCAAGTTCGATCGCCTCTTCCCATACGAACAATGGATCGTTGCCGCCTTCAATGATTAGGTCTCCCAGGATGACCCCGTTTTCAATGCGACCTTGCCAGCCAACAAGCGTCTCAAACTGATGATTTGGCTCCCAGGTAGCAAGTGCTGCCAGCGTGGTGGCGATTTTGGTGAGTGAGGCGGCAGGTCTGGGAATATCGCCCTGATGTTGGGCGACGGGATATTGGCCCGCTGATACCCAAACGCCTTGAAGGTCTTTTTGATAGCCAGCACCTGCGAGTCCTGCGACGTAGCCAGCCACAATGGATTTTGCGGCTGGATCATTGGCGATCGCTTCCCTTACCCAGGCTGACTCCCAGACGGGGCGAATATCGACGGCTCCCAACTGTAGAGGTTGCACTGGTTTCCATCCGCCAAAGCCAAAATTGATGCCGAGGAGGATACCCGAGGCGGAGCCGAGTAATCCAGTGATTGGCCCTGGAAATCTAATGGTTTCGGGGCTGTTAGACCCTGATAAAAGCTTCAACACTAAAAATGAGTTCCTCAGAACTTTTTCTCTGATCTTTCTACCTAATTTACCGCTGTGTTGACTGTGACCCGGTCGATATGGATCGCAAGATGGAGCGCGTTGTAAAGATAGGTTGGCCGAACGCTCCGTCAAAAAAGCTCCGTCAAAAAATAGGTTCTCGCCAAAGATACACTATGGGTAACGGATTTGCCCTGCAAATACTCCTGACAAATATATTCATTACAAGCTAAGTGCAAGCCCCTCCTATGGCCAGACCCGATCAAAATCAAGTGCTGCGACAACTACCCATTGTGGTGGGTGCTTTAGGGGGAACGCTGCTGTTTTTAAATCGGGTGATGACCCCTGAACTGACCGAGTCTCAATCACGGGCCGATGCGTTGGGCGTGATTTTGGGTGCGGTGCTAATTTTGACAGGGTTGTTATGGCAGCGCATTCAACCTAAGCCGCCCGAGGCTGTGACGCTAGAAGGCGAGGAAGGGTTTGAGTTATTGCCTGACTTGCCCGATGAGATAAAAACGGAGCTGGCATGGGCCTCGCATTTGCTCCTCACCAATACGGCGACCCGCAGTGTTGTGGTGTACTACGAAGGTACAACGCTCTTGAGGCGCGGTGTATTACCCGTTGAGCGTGGGACTGCTTACGAAGGTGCCTCTGATAACGTGCTGGTGCCCGGCAAGATTGTTCAGCGTGTGCTTGATAAGCAACGCCCGGTTTATTTGGTGAATCTCAATATTTACCCTGGGCGCATTGAATTTGACTACTTACCCAAAAACACCCAGGGCGTGATTTGTCAGCCGCTGGGTGCTCAAGGTGTTTTGATTTTAGGAGCGAATGCACCGCGCAGCTATACCCAGCAGGACGAAGCCTGGATTGCTGGGATTGCTGAAAAGATTGCGAATACTTTGTCGGCCTTCTCCAGCTAAAATTTTGACCCAGGAAAATTTCTAACCAGGTCGGCTCTGCCAGAAAGTGCGAGGATCTGACCTAGCTACTTTACTCGGCAACCACTTTACTCGGCAGGTGCTTCGGTCTCAGTTTGCTTATTTTCTGCTGTGTCATCCAGGATTCTTACGGCGACGGTTGAAACCTTGAAGTTATAGTCTTTACCTTCGATTTCTACCGGCGTCCCAATTTTGATGGGTACACCCAGGATGACATCTCCTTCTTTTGTTGTTTCGGCGTTGCCTCCTAAGGTGATGAGCATGTCAGCGGTGTAACCTAGCTCAGGTCTGGGATCGGGGTAGGACTTAACGGTGCCATCTGGTTGGGGGACTGCAACGCTACGAGGGAGGGGTTGTACTTTTTTGACGGCAATGGGGCCGCCGTAAGGCTGGTTGCGAACAATGATTTTCGTCGATTCTGTTTTAGCTAGATTCGATAGAAATTGCTGCGGGTTCAGAACCGTCAGACCTCGGGCCATGACATCAACTTCAACGTCCTTACCACTGTTGCCAACTTGGGCGACCGAACCGCCTGAGCCGGGGTAGAAGAAGATGCCGAAGACAACCATGAAAATCGCCAAGGCTGCGCCTAGGTCGAGGAGACTGATCTTGCCGAAGAGCCGTCCTTTAGAATCTAAAATTGCCATTTCTGATATCCCCTTTTACGCCAGTAATAGCTGCAAGCCACAGTATTTAACCATAATTTTTAACAGTCATCTCGACTTACGATACGGAACGTTTCAGCTAAGGTGCCATTTTCACCTTATTCAATGCCTGCTTGTCAGCTTGGGCGTATTAGGAGGCTTTTGGTTTGTTCACTTGATGTCCCCGCACCCGCTCCCCTTGTAACTCGTGAGATATCACCATTTGGCGCACATTGTGAAGTGTCACAATTTAGTGCACAGCCGATATCTGCCTCGCTAGAGTAAAAACGGACCAAGTTATGTACCTCGTTAGTCACTAGCCGTTATGGATAAGCCCCGCGAGATTCGTCTGTTTAGTACAACGCGCAAGCTTTATCGGCGGGTGGTGTACGGCTTGGTGGCCATGATTATGGTACTGGGCATTGGCGTGACGACAGCGCAGCCTTCCGAAGCCCGCTGGTGGCAGGATTTGCTAATTCAGGGGGTGAGAGTATATCAGCTCTCCAATATGACGGATGCCCAGGAAGTGGATTTGGGCCGAGGCATTAACGATCAGCTGGTCCGCAGTGGACAAATCAAGCTGTATAACGGGGGAGAACTCAATTCCTATATTGATGACATTGGGCAAGCCCTGGCTGATGTGAGTGATCGCCCCAATATTCCTTATCGCTTCCAAATCGTTGAAGATGACGCGGTGAATGCGTTTGCCACGATGGGTGGTCATGTGTATGTGACCACTGGTTTGATTGCAGCGGCTGATAATGAGGCTGAACTGGCTGGTGTGATTGGCCATGAAATTGGTCACATTGCGGGTGGTCATGCCCGTGAGCAAATGCGACAGGCGGCGATTACTCAGGGTATTACGGGCGCACTGGGTGTCAACCGCGATCGCCTCGTGAATATCGGTGCCCAAATTGCCTTGCAGTTGCCCGCTAGTCGTTCGGCTGAGTATGAGGCTGATCGCCATGGTTTCCATAGCATGGGCCGTGCAGGCTACGACCAAACGGGCATGGTGACCTTTATGCAAAAGCTCGTTCGTCGTGGCACGCCACCAGAGTTTTTGAGCACACACCCCGATGCTCGTAACCGGGTGAATGCGCTTCAGCAATTAGACAGTGAAGCGGCGTTGCCTGAAGCGACCTATGGTCTCAGCGAAGGGTCTTACGACGCCAATATTAGTTCGTTACGATAGGCGCACATTCCCCAAAACATCAGGTTGTTATCGACTTGAATGTCTTGAATCTTTGTGTGAACCCTGGAGTGTTGCTCCGGGGTTTTTGTTTTTTGAGCTGTTTCCTTCGTTGTTTTAGCTTCGGTGAAAGTGGCCTGTGACCGTTGAGCCCTTTGACGTAAGAGGTCGTATAGGCGACGGCCATCTCCGCCGGTCATGATTACATTACTGTTTGGAAAGTTAGCCCACCAGTCAGTGAGATAGTCCCAGAGAATAGCTGTTGTACCGTAGGCTAGGCCGCTGGCGATCGCACCGGGCGTATCGTTGGCCCAGCGTTCGGGGAATGTAAGGCTGGGCTCAGCTAAATTGCTGCTGGTTGTCGTTAATGCTGTGCTTCCCAGTTCAGCTGCTGCGGCTAAGGCCGCTGTGCCCTGGCCTAGTGACTGTGCCTGTAAGCGTAGCCCTGGCAAAATGGCTCCGCCATAGACGGTCCCGACGCCTTCGCGACTGATGCCTGCTGTAAAGGTTAAGGCGGTGCCGCTATCAATGACTAAAACAGGCCAGTTTAGCTGACTGCCAGCGCCTAGTAAGTTGATAGCCCGATCGATGCCGAGGGTGGGATACAGGCCTGCGAGCGGTATCTGCGATCGCTCAACGGTGTGTGTTGCAATCTGATCGTTATTTTGGCTAGCGGTTACCCAGCAGGCCGTTTGTACAGGCACGGCTGATGCTATCCAGAGTTGCGAGGGCGGTGTCGCAACGGTTGAGAAGGTGTGTTGGAGCTTTTGAGTGTGCGCTTTGAGTGCTGGTATTGCTTGCCAAGCTTGGTCTGTGAAATTTGCTTGGGCGATCGCACGTGATTGCTCAGGGCTCAAGTGGGGCGTATGCCACACGCCTGCAAGGAGGCCCTGTTGATGAAAAAGCCCCCAGTGTAATCGGGTATTGCCAATAACGAGTGCTAACCAAGTTTGTTCGTTCAGGGTTTTCTCAATCAACGTCCTATCAATTTTAAGGGCTAGCAATATGAAAGCTAGCAGTATGCCAAATTATCCCAGTGGGTATATTAATTTTAATCAGTTTTTAATTGTAAAAAATAGCTTGCCAAAATTAGCATGTTTCCTACTTGTAAAAACTAACGTTTTCCTAGCCATTTAGATTTTAAGAAATAGCCTTTTTTAAGTTGAAGAATGTCAAATATCAAGCATCTCTATAAGCTCTCCCAAGGTGCAGCAAACTGGAACCAATGGAGTCGTGAAAATAGAGTGGTTCCAGATCTCAGTGGCGCTAATCTTCAAAATGCTTCTCTTGAAGGGATTAATCTTTACTGCGCTAATCTCCATGGGGCTGATTTATTGGGTGCGGATCTAACCAAAGCTAATCTAATGAGAGCAAGGCTCGAAGGTGCAGATCTTAGCGGTGCTATTTTACATAGAACGAACTTTTACGAGGCTGACTTACGCAAGGTTGACTTTTATCGGGCCGATCTTAGCGGAGCGGCCTTTTTTAAGGCTGATTTGCGCGGAGCTAACCTCAGTGGCGCTGACCTGATTCACGTTAATTTTAGGGGAGCCAACCTGAATAAAACGATTTTTAGTTCTGCCTTAGCCTTATCTCCTCAAACCATTCAAAGCTGGAAGTTACGGGGTGCCATCTTTAAAGCTGATTTAAAAAGAGTCTGACTCTACCTTTTTCTATGTCACAGGGCTCTATCCCTTGATCTACCGTTGATTCTTTCGCCAAACACTGAACGTATGAGGAGCCGAAAAGGTTATTCCTTCGTCGTCTCTTTCGGGTTAGACATAGAATCCGTTAGAGTCAGAAAAGAGTAAGGGCCGACCAAAGGTGGTCGGCCCTAAATGCTTTTTTATCAATGATTTTGAGCGTAAATGGAAAGTGAATATTCCCCCTAACGTGTCTACAAGGCAATGAATTCCTTTGTGCAAATCAGGTTTACAGTGATTGCCTAAACTCCAGGTCTGTCATATCCATTCCGATTTGGCTTTAAGCCCACATAGAGAGGGCTTAAGGGGCCCCAGTTGGGAACAAAGAGTTAGCAATGCTAATGCAATTTGTCGATCTATTTGGCTACTTATCTTACGCTTCCAAAGAACTATTTTCTCAAGGTTATAAGCTATCAAAAATACCCTTTTGAAACGTGATCAAGCAGTGCGCCAAACGCTTGTTATTCAGTTGTTTTCCTTACCTCTTAAGTTAGCATGACCGACTTTCTGACTAATTTCTTTCTACCGAAGTTAATTGAGGCCTACAGAAGTTAGTGTTTTGTTCATTTTTTGTTAAAGACAATTGGTGGTTTTTATGCAGGTCAAGCAAATGCTCAAAAAACCACTGCAAACGTCGGCAGTGGTTGTGGAAGCCTGCCGTGGATTAGTGTCTGAGGAAAACCTTGTGGAAAACTTTTGTGGAAAACCCCTCACGCTTACTTGTCTTGCGCGGCTGCTTTTTGCAGTTGCTTAACGACTTTAGCCATTTCAGGCAGCTTTTTGATCAGTGCGGATGCCCTTAAATAAATATTGTGGGGAATGGCTGGCATGCCAGACATGGTGGTGCCTGGTGGAACGTTGTTGTGAACCCCGGATTTGGCTGAGACGGTGGCACCATCGCCGATGATGGCCTGGTTGGCAACGCCAACCTGACCGGCTAAAATTACCCGGTTGCCAATCGTGACGCCTCCGGCAATGCCAACTTGAGCGGCCATTGCGACGGCTTCTCCGATTTGGCAACCGTGGGCAATGTGCACCATGTTGTCCATTTTGGTGTTGCGGCCGATCCGTGTTTCTCCGACGGCAGGGCGATCCACCGTGGAGTTGCAACCAATTTCAACGCCGTCTTCAATGACGGTGATTCCGGACTGATGCATTTTTTCCCAGCCGGTGGCTGTGGGCACAAAGCCAAAGCCTTCTGAGCCAATCGCTGCGCCGCTGTGGATGACGCAGCCGTCCCCGATTTGGGTGCGCTCGTGGATGACGCAGTTTGCATGGAGTACGGTGCCTGCTCCAATGGTGACGCCTGGATAAATGACGACGTTGGGGTGAATGCAGACGCGATCGCCCACGGTAACATCGCCTTGAATCACGACGTGGGCTCCAATGGCAACGTCTTGGCCTAGTGTTGCGGTAGGCTCAATCACAGCGCTAGGGTGGATGCCGGGCGGGAGCTGGAAGGGTTGGTAAAAAAGTGCGATCGCTCGTGCAAAAACCAACCGAGGATTTTTCACACTGACCCAGGCAATGCCTCTGGCTTGGGCCTTTGCTTGTAGAGCTTCATCAGGGGGTAAAACCAGCGCCCCTGCTGTGGTGGTTGCAATATAGTCTGCAAACTTAGGGCCTTCCACATAGCTAATAGCATCGGCTGTGGCATCTTGAATAGCCGAGAGCGTTGTCAGTTCGCGTGTTTCATCGCTACTTCCCGCTACATCTAAGCTAGAGGCGGTGACTTGATCACCTAACGCTGCAACAATTTGGCTAAAGTTCATAGTCATCCCCCTTTGTCATTCCCCTTGTCGTTATTTCCCTTGGTTATTCCTGGTGATTTGGGACACACCTTCGAAATTACGCTACCAGAAAGACAGCGCATTCTACATGTGATGTCTGGGGGAAAAAGTCAGCGGGCTGTACCCGAGTAATCCGATAGCCGCCCTCCTCGCAAAGTAGGCGAAGATCACGCGCAAGCGTTGCTGGATTACAGCTTACGTACACAATACGTGCTGGTTTCAGCGTAATTAAGGCTTCAATGACGTCTGGCTCACATCCTTTTCGTGGCGGGTCCAGCATCAATATGTCAGGGGTCTGCTCAATCTCAGGAAGCAGTGCCGCGACATCCCCAATCTTGAACTCTACATTGTCTATATCATTCAGCGACGCATTGGTTTCTGCCTGGGTAACGGATGCCGTAAAAGATTCGAGGCCGATGCAATGCTTTACCTGCTTAGCAAGTGGCAGGGTAAATGTCCCTACGCCACAGTAGGCATCTACCAGCGTTTCTTCACCGGTGAGGGCCAGTTCAGTTTGAATAGTTTCGAGCAATCGCTCAGCCTGAGCAGTGTTGACCTGAAAGAACGTACTGGGCTGAATGTGGAACGTGAGTCCCGCGAACTCCTCTTCTAAATGGGATTCCCCAGCGATGCTGTAGGTGTCCGGTCCAAAAATGGTATTGGTCTTTTTCCAGTTTAAATTGACCAAAACCCCCGCCAAATTGGGATATCTTTCTATCCATTGCTCTGCTTGCTCATGGATGCCCTTGAGCTTGACTGACCGGCTAATGAGGGTCATTAAAACTTGCCCAGTGCGTTGTCCAATGCGCAGAGAAAGGTGCTTCAAATGCCCTTTGTGCAAGTGTTCGTTGTAGATTTTCCACTTGCGCTCTTGAATGTCTTGTTTGACCTCGGCTAGGAAGGGATTGAGACGGTCATCTTGAACTGGACATTGATTGAGGTTCACCAGTCGATGAGAGCCTTTGCGGTAGTAGCCTGCCTGAACGGCTTTAATTTGTGAAAGACCGATTGGGTAGGTCGCTTTGTTGCGGTAGCCCAGCTGAGCTTCTGATGAGAGCACCGGATCGACCCTGATGCCCTCTGCTCCCCCCACTGTGAATTTGCCAATTCGGTTGAGTGCATCGGCGACCAGATTGTGTTTAGCCTCTAGCTGTCGTTCGTAGCTCACTTGTTGCCACTGGCATCCGCCACACTTATCCGCCACGATGCAAGCGGGCCTGACCCTGTTTTCTGACGGCTTAATAATGCCTGCTTGCACCCCAAAGCCATGCGTTTTCTTTGCCTTAGTCAGTTTCACTCGAATCTCATCCCCAGGCACCGTATTAGGCACAAACACCACACGATCTTCCCAGCGGCCTACCCCATCGCCACCGTTGCTCAAATCCGTCACCGTGACCTTGAGCATTTCCCCTTGTTTCCATTGAGGTTTGGGTAGCTCAGTGGGCCACACGCCTTCTTCTGTCGTGGTCCGGTTGATGTTGTTCACGGGGTTGTCGATCACAGCGCCTTCAGTCAATGATTCTGACTGATCGTGGGGCAAGGGCACTGGGGAGGGTCTGGAGGAGGGCATGGTCTACTTGATCCATTCAGCTAGGAAAATGCAGCTAAGGCAGCTACTCAGTATGACGCATTTGGTATGGCAGATTTGATAGGGTGAATTTATTTTGTGAGGATTCTTGGGTCGCAATCCGGGTGAAAAGCTCGGCACTATTGCGAACATATCCTATGGGCCAATTGGTTGCAAACAGCCAAGATTTGGGCTTCTTGTAGGGGCTTATGGGGTGTGCTTAACATTTCTTAAGCCTTTTCTCAGGCGGAGGCTAGGCACTGTTTGCCTTTATCTTTTGCGAATACATTATCGCGACTTCAAGGGCAGACCTTTCCTTGCTGCCCCTGAAGTCGCTAAACTAACT
>JBCDAG010000038.1:0-27835 GCA_039186165.1 Cyanobacteria bacterium P01_F01_bin.53 | reverse complement strand
TTGAGATTCCAGCTCCAAACATCCTACTTTTTGAAGGCTGGTTCGTCGGCACGCAACCTATAGACAACGCCATCTTCAGCAATACTAAGGCACTCCCGAGCCCGATTATCAGCCCAACAGATCGCCAATTTGCAGCCGACAATAATCGCCGGCTGCACGACTACCGCACCCTATGGGATCGGCTAGATAGCCTTATGGTGCTCTACCCAGAAGATTACCGACTTTCACAGCGATGGCGCTTGCAAGCTGAGCAAGCCATGAAAGCACAGGGAAAGAGTGGCTTAGCGGATGAGGAAATCGAGGCATTCGTCACCTACTTTTGGAAAGCCTTACATCCCCAATTATTCATTACACCGCTCACCCAAAGCGAAAAAACCGAGCTAGTCGTTACCATTCGGGCCGATCATAGCCTCGGTGAGCTGTCTACGCCCGCAATAGGGAACTATAATTCTGACGTTTTCAACGACCTGGCGTAGAGGACCTGGCGTAAAGCCAGCAGCTTAGTAATTGAACGAAGCATTAGACGCCAGGGATTAAAGCATCCGTCGAAGGTAGCCCTCGCGACACTAAACACCGCAATGGCCTATCCAATAGCTAACGAAAAGTAAGTGTTGTAGTCATATCTTTATGACTACAACAAAGTGGCCTAAGCTATTGACAAAGTGACCTAATATATCAAGTTTTGTCGAATAGAATTGGGTAGACTGGCGCTATTAGCAGTAAAAAAGGGATTCGTAGGTAAATATGGTAAGCATCAATACAACCGTTCAGGTACTGACCCCCTCCGGTATCTTAGATGGCACCAAAGCCGCAGACATTCGGAGTCAGGTAGAACGTGCCTTAGAAGGCGGTACCAAAACCCTACTGATGGATCTTAAAGATACGACATTCGTCGACAGCTCTGGCCTTGGCACCTTGGTATCCGTACTGAAAAAGGTCCGCGCCAACAGCTGCGAAATGTACGTATGCTCTATTAACCCCCAAGTGAAAATGCTATTCGAACTCACCAGCATGGATCGAGTCTTCACTATCTTTGAAGACCGCGCAGCTTTTGAAGCAAACCAGTAGTTTTAGGCTGGTATCAACGTCACAGCAAGCTTACCGTCAGGAAAAAAGCTGAAAAGGCCTTAGGGAGGATTAAAAAGTTCTCCCTAAAGCCTTTTCAGCTTTTTCAGTGATTCGCTCTATAAGGGTTAGACATTAGAAAGGAATATCATCATAATCTGGCGCATCCGCAGCGGGTGCTGTAGCCGCAGGCGCAGCTGGCGCAGGGGCCGCAGGGGCCGCTGCAGATGGCGTAGAAGCCGTCTGATTGGCACCGACAAACTTACCAGGTGCAATCGGCGCAGCATCAGCGATCACAACGGCCTGCAAGTCACCCAATGGGCTCACCCGCTGTACCGTCATTTCAGCCCGCTTTTCTTTAAAACCTTCAGGACGCTCAACGGTATTCATCCCCAAACGGCCTTCTAGTAAGACGCGATCACCTTCCCGATAGCGCTCCTGAATCTCTTGGGCCAAATTGCCCCAACCCAGCACCTTCATTTGGCCTGTGGCATCCCCTTCACGCAAGCCTGGAAACTTAACGACAAACTCAGCAATGGGGGTCTGATTATCAGCGGTGTAGCGCAGCTGAGGGGCCTGCACAATTTCTGCCATCAAGATGCAGTTATTCATACAATCTGTTCCTTAATTCCCTGCTCTGATTCGATAAAAGTTTGCACGCTGTGCCGGTAGTCTCGCAGCTGCCGGTCCACCCATCCCCGGTCTTCACTATTGGCAAAAATGTGTACCAACGGTTCACTGGCATCGGGCAATACTAAGACCCAATTTTGCCGGTTGATCTGCCCATCAGGGTCCATAATCTTGACCCCGTCGACCAACGACAAACTACCTTCCGAATGGGCTTCTACAAGATAACGCATGAGCGCACCCTTTATGGTCCAGGGGCAGCGGATGGTTTGCGAGCGGTGAGAAATACGGGGAAGATCCTCCCACAGCTCACCGAGCGATCGCTCTTGAATCAGCAGCATCTCAATCAGCTTGGCAATGCAAAACATCGCATCGAAACCGGGGTGAAGCCGCGGAAAAATAAAGCCCATATCACCACTCCCCCCAAGCACCACATCCGGGTTCGAATGGCAGGCTTCCATCAGCGCGGTGGGGTTCGCCTTCGTACGAATCACCCGACCATCGTGGCGGCGAGCAATTTCTTCAATCGCACCGGAGGCATGCACAGGCACCACCACCGTTCCTCGAGGATTAGCCGTCAAAATCATATGGGCCATCAGCGCCGTGAGGGCCTCACCGCGAATGGGGGTCCCTACTTCATCCACGAGCACTAGCTGCTCGCCATTGGCCGACACCTGCACACCAAAGGTTGCCTGCAAAGCCTGCACCACCTGCCCCAGCTGACCGAGCAACACCTCCCGCTCTTCCATAGAAGGGGCCGTCAATCGCAAGCTGGCATTCAAAACCACCGCATCACAGCCAAATCGCCCGAGCAGCTGAGGCAGCACCGCACCTGAGACCGCATAGGCGTAGTCAATCACCACCTTGGACTTGCTATTGCGAATCGAGGCCACATTCAAGCGCTTCTCGAACGCCCTCGAATAGATATCGACTAGGCCACTGGGATAGTTCACCGAGCCAATTTCATGGATCTGTGCCCGACGCAGATCCTCTTTAAAATAAGCCCCCTCTATTTTCTTTTCCCTACTTTTAATAATATCGATGCCATTTTCATCAAAAAATTCAATCAGCACATGATCGCTACGCTGGGGATGTAGGCGTACATGGATACCGCCAGCCACTTTCAGGGTCGGCATGACCGTACGGGACAGCGGAATAGCGATCGCATCCAAGCTCTGCACATTAATGCCCACAGACATCAACCCCGCAATCAGTGAGCGCGACACCATCCGAGAAATGCTGCGCTGATCGCGGGACACCGACACCTGAGCCCCCGGCTCCAAAATAGACCCAAAGGCCGCACCCAGCTTCACTGCAAACTCAGGGGTGATGTCAATATTGGCCAGGCCGGATACGCCTCGCTGGCCAAATAAATTACGCTGGGCCGTATGCCCCCAAATTAAATTAATATTGAGTGTGGCCCCCGCCTCAATCAGCTTACTGGGCCATACTCTTACCCCTGTGGTCACGTTGGCCTCCTCACCCACCGTGGACAAGGCCCCCACCACAGCGCCTTCGAGGACATGGGCACGCCTATCCACACGGGCACCCCGGCAAATCACACAGGCGCGCAAATGGGTATCGTCACCAATCACCACACCGTTCCAAATAATGGGCCGCTTAAGATTCGCATCACTGCCAATCGTCACGTTATCCCCAATCACACTGCCAGAGTCTAACTCAGCACGCGGCCCAATCCGGCAGTTATCCCCAATCAGCAACGGCGAATGCAGGGTGGCACTAGGGTGCACAAAGCTATTAAGCCCAATGCGAATACCCGTGGTCGTTTCAGGGTAAGACGTGTCTAGATGAACCTTACCCTGTAGGGCATCGTACTGGGCCTCACGATAAGCATCTAGATGGCCCACATCACACCAATATCCTTCTGCCACATAGCCATACATAGGATCGCCTTTTTCCAAAAGCAATGGGAACAGATCCTTCGAAAAATCATGTTCACACCCCGGCTCCAAATAATCCAATACCGACGGCTCCAAAATATAGATGCCCGTATTGACCGTGTCTGAAAAAATTTCGCTGGTAGACGGCTTCTCTAAAAAACGCACAATGCGATCTTCACCATCGGTAATCACCACACCAAATTCGATGGGGTTGGGCACTCGGGTCAAGACCAAGGTGGCTTTCGAGCCCTTAGCTCGGTGAAAGGCGATCGCATCGCGCAAATCAAAATCAGTAATGCTATCGCCACTGATCACCACAAAGGTTTCATCTAGCAGCTCAGCCACATTCTTCACGCATCCTGCCGTGCCGAGGGGCTGGTCCTCCTCAACGGCATAGGTCATTTGCACTCCGAACTCATGGCCATCTTGAAAGTAATCCCGCATCACGTCGGGCAAATAAAACAGGGTGGCAATAATCTCTGTAATATCGTGGCGCTTAAGAAGATTGACAATATGCTCAGCAATCGGCCGATTTAACACAGGCACCATGGGCTTGGGCAAATCACACGTCAGCGGTCTGAGCCTTGTCCCTGAACCACCCGCCATAAGGACTGCACGCATAGTGGCTCTCCTAATTGTTTTTCAAACACTCCCACGGCATTAATAAACGCTGTGAACGCTATGTATAGTTAAAGAACTAATTGAATAGTTAAAAAACTCGTTGATAAAAGAAATAATTTCTGAACTTCAAGTCTGAACTTCAAGACTTTCAACGACAGCGTGAACTGCACAATTGAATGGTGATATAGAAGACTGGTGACTTTAAGACCAGAATTTGAGACCAAAAGGGCGAATCACCGATATTCTATAACCCCCACCCTTTCATAGACCTCTAAAAACATAAAGGTTGCCTTAGAAAATGGGCGAGTTGCCGGCCCATCACCTCAACTTTGTTACATTTCCAGACAAAGTTGATCTCAAAAGTTGTCAAAACATCAATAGTATAGTTGGAAGAAAACGACGCTAAGGAGACCCCTGAGAGGGCATATCAATGGGTACTTTACTTGCAATTATCTTGCTCGGCATTTACGGTACGGGCGCTTGGAAGTTTTGGACAGGCTTTAATCGCACCGATTTCAGCTCTAGCAAGGTTTACCTCACCGTAATGTGGCCAGTCCTGCTGATTGGCAATAAGTCCTATCGACGTAATTTTAATAAGGCCCTCAAAGGCTCTTAAAGGACAAACGCATGAGCCAAAAGAAAGGCAACGCCCCTGATTCTGCTAAGGCCGGGAAAAGTTCGTCTGGCCAGAATCCGCTAGGAGATGTGTTGAAGGCCAAATCTGTGCCCTGGCTACCCATTATTGGCGCAGTGGGCGAACGGTTTGACCAAGAGTACACCGGTCAATCCTTTGACTTGCCAGAAGAAGTTGAGGCCATGCCAGTCTTTCGGGACTGGGCGGCGGGCTCACTGAACTCTCGGGTTGCCTCACCCTTTTGGGAAATTGCCAAACCAAAAAAAAATCAGCATTGCCTGGATATCGGCTGCGGCTTTAGCTTTTTGATATACGAATGGAAAAGCTGGCAGGCACTCTTTCACGGACAAGACATCAGCGACTTTGCCGTAAAAACCCTTCACCAAAGAGGACCACAGCTAGATTCAAAGCTCTTTAAAGAGGTGAAAAAAGGGCCGGCACATTTACTCGACTATCCGCCCGCCAGCTTTGATCTGATCTTTGCAACGGGGTTTAGCTGCTACTACCCGCTGGACTATTGGCAGGCCGTAATGGAGCAGGCCCAACCTTTACTTAAGCCCGGTGGGTTCTTCGTCTTTGATGTAGTAGACCCTGAGCAAGAACTGGCCGAGAACTGGGCTATTTTAGAAACGTATCTGGGTGCAGAGGTTTTCTTAGAAAATCTGAGCGAATGGAAAAAGCTGGTTAAAACCGTCGGAGCCAAGGTCGTCAAGCAGCAGGAAGGCGAGCTGTTTCATCTGTACAAGGTGCGCTGGTAGTACAAGGTGCGTTGGTAGGAGGCAGGGAGTTAGGCCTCTTGTCACGGCCTGCTAGCACGTGACAAGAGGCCCTCACAGGGGACTCATAGGCCGGCCTACACTCATATAGGCCTACAAAGTTCTCACGTGCATGGGCAAGGCAGACAATAGGACAAGCGCATGACCCGAGCCAAGGTCTGGCTGATTGGCGGGACGAGTGAGAGTGCTGAACTTGCAAAAGCATTATCGGCACAGAATATTGCCTATGTGGTGACAGTAACGACTGAATCGGCAAACAAACTGTACCCCGAGCGATCGCACATTCGAATCGGAGCCATGTCCCCCGAAACCATGGCAGACTTTGTCACAGAACAAAACATACGGTGCATCTTAGATGCGTCCCATCCATTTGCCGGGCAAATTTCACAGCAGGCGATCGCATTCCCCATCCCCTATCTACGATACGAACGCCCAGCTATCACAGGGCACATCCGTAGCTGTCCACCTACGGACCATACAGCTACGGATGGAAGACCATCTAGCGGCTCAAACGCACTCCGAGTCACGAACGTAGCCTCCTTAGACGAACTCATCGACAGCGACCTGCTACAGGACCAGCGAGTGCTCTTTACCCTGGGCTACCGAAACCTTGCGAGGTTTGATTCACTACGCCAAACCTCGCAATTATTCGCACGAGTACTGCCTTCAGTAGATGCGATCACAGCGGCGATCGCCGCTGGTTTTTCTCCAACCGAAATTATTGCCCTTAGGCCTCCGGTATCTTTAGCGGTAGAAATGGCCCTATGGCAACAGTGGAATATTTCAATGGTTGTCGCCAAGGCTTCCGGGGAACCAGGTGGAGAGGCCATCAAACGACAAGCCGCGCAAGCACTCGGCATTGCACTGGTCCTCATCCAACGGCCTTCGATCACCTATCCAAAACAAACCGATTCCATCACAGAAGCAGTGATTTTTTGCACCGAAATGCTCAGGGTGTATTAACCTAACCCTTAAGTAAGCCAGATAGTTATGGAGTACACAGCGAACTAGCCGACTGAGTCAGACACTGTAAATACACTGTAAATTAGTCAAAATCCAGCTGCCAACACCAACCGCCCACAGAGGAACATTGCTTTGTATTCCTCGAATTGCATTCCTTGACTATGGTCTAAGAGATGTTATCGTGATGGCTACTTTATAGCGTTTATGATTGTTGACATTCGTTTTTGGCATTTATGGACTGTCAACTGGGTTTACTTGATTCGGCGATTCAATCCACACAATCAACAGGCAGTCACAGCGATGGCGTAGCCCATACTCAGTTGCCATTTAGCCACCTACTAATCCAACTTTGCTTAAAGTGTAACGACATCAAGAAAAGGTATTTCTTCCGTCCCAGTTCCTGTCATTATTTTCCCAGTGCTTTCAATTAGTGCCCTCAACTCCTATGCAGTCTAGGCCGACTCCACAATTTAATCCGGCGCCAGAGGGCAACAGTCGCATAGCTGCGAATGCCATATCAGATGCGGCGCCCAATAGTAATGGGATATCAGGTACTGGAATATCAGGTGGAAAGGTGCCTAGCACGACCTTCGCCAGCCCTACCCTACCCAACACAGCAACGGTCTCCAACAGTGTTCCGAATGGAGCTTCTGTGTACGCGCTCAGAGAACTGATCGCACGGCTCCAGCGTGAGCAATACAAGATTCAAGACCTGCTGAGTTCATTAGGCTTTGCCCTCCGTAGCCTCAACAATCTCAGCCAGTTCCTAGAGCTGATCCCCATGATTGCTAGTCGCGTTACCGATGCTTCAGGTGGCGCACTGGTTATGTTTCAACCCGATGGCCAGCTCCGGCTAGAGCAACTGCACTGTGCAGGGGATGACGACTGCCAAAACGTACGATTAGCACTGGAGATGGCCACCCGGCAGGTCACTGCGACCCTAGCGGCTTCAACTAATGCCACTGGAGAAGCTGCGGCTATTACCAATGCCACCCTCGTATCGCTAGATCGTCAAGCCGGACGATATCTTGGCGCAGACTTTCAAATTTTTGGCACCGCGATTATCGTCCAAAATGTCGAACGTGGTCGGCTCTACGTCTTCAGTCAGGAAGGTGACTACACTTGGAGCGAAACCCGGCAAAAACTCGTACGCCTTGTCGCTGACCAAACCGCCGTTGCCATTGAGAATAATGAACTCACCCACGAGCTACGCCACAAGGAGCGCCTCGATAGAGAGCTAGAGCTCGGCGCAGAAATTCAGGCCCAGCTGCTGCCTCGCCAATGCCCCATTATTGAAGGCGTTGATCTGGCGGCCAGGTGCAATACCGCCAATAAAGTCGGCGGCGACTACTACGACTTTATTCCCACAACCTACGAGCAATTGCGGCATCCTGAGCTGCCCGATTACCAAGAAAAGCCGTGGAACTTTGCCATTGGTGATGTGATGGGCAAAGGTGTCCCAGCAGGCCTAATGATGACCATGCTTCGCGGCATGCTCCGAGCAGAGGTGCTCAATAGCCACTCACCAGGTCACCTGCTACAACACCTCAACTGGGTAATGCGCACCGATTTAGAAAGCTCTAACCGCTTTGTCACTCTGTTCTGCGCCCAGTACGATCCGCGCACCCAAATGCTGAGCTATGGCAACGCGGCCCACAATCCACCCTTACTCTGGCAAGCTGAAACAGGTCAGGTCGTCCGACTCGACGCCGACGGCATGCTGCTGGGATTGGATATGGACACCCATTATCAAGAGAACCAAATCCAGCTGCAACCTGGCGACACCGTCATTTATTACACCGATGGCTTCACGGAGGCCTCCGACCGTTCAGGTCAGCGCTTTGACGAAGACAATTTGATTGAGTCCTTCTGCTGGGCCTGTCGAAATTTGCCCGATGCTGAAGATATATTGAACTATTTATTCAATATGCTCGAGCGGTTTGTCGGCAATGACCGAGAAGCTGAAGATGACACCACGTTGGTGGTCATGCGAATTACGAAACCGGCAGAATTCAGACAGCTATCGACACTGCCGTAGCTGCTGATTCGTCATCGTTGATTCGTCATAGCGGTTGGATAGTGTGATTGGATAGTAAAAAGCTTTGATACTGGAACAATTGCAAACGTCCTAGATACGGGACGCTGTAAATATCTTGCATCGAAAGAATTTGTTTTGGGCTTGTTGAGTACCCACAGAGCACTGGGTATGTTGTGGGGGTGTCTTTAGGACAGCCTTAATAGCTGAAAAATTATGGAACCCGTTGAGTTTTACACTGCTCAGTTTGAGATGTCTGCGACAACAGGTACACCCATTGTCGGTCAGTATTTCGATCAAGATTTAGGCGAAACAACCAGCAAAATATTCAACGAGTTTTATGAGTCAGGTCAGATTTGGGCGCTGCTTATTGGACTGGTAATGGGCTACATCGTAAGGGGTGCCTTTTCATACGGTTCATAGGCACTTATTTTCATAGACCTATGTAAAAACTTGTGTTTAGTCATCGCTGTCATGCTGATTCGAGCATCCTAACAAGATTCCCTAACCGATCTCAAGTGCAAACTGCTACTGTATTGTGGGCTTCATTTACGCAAGCCTATCGACAGGAGACGCCCACAGGAGATCGAAAAAAAGCGTGGTTAACCAACCCAGTCAATCGCCAAGTGCTCAGGGAAATTCACCCGCGAATCTGCCGGGGAATCAACAGACCTGGAGTCAGCGATTTGAGTCGGCACTGCATCCGGCGATCGCACAATTTAACGCCAGCATCGGCTTCGACATTCAACTCCTAGAGTGTGACCTCACAGGGTCAATCGCCCACGCCAAAATGCTCACCAAAGTCGGCATCCTTACCAGCGCCGAATGCGAGCAAATTACCGGTGGCCTAGAAACCATTCGTCAAGAATATCGCCAGGGCACCTTCAATCCTGGTGTAGACGAAGAAGATGTACACTTTGCCGTAGAACATCGGCTGATTGAGCTAGTCGGCGCAGTCGGGAAAAAGCTACACACAGCCCGCTCTAGGAACGATCAGGTGGGCACTGACCTGCGGCTGTATTTACGTGGCCACCTTGAGCATATTCGTCAACAAATCAAGGCTTTTCAGCAAGCACTTGTCAGCATTGCCGAGCAGAACGTCGAGACCCTGATCCCCGGCTATACGCATCTTCAAAGGGCGCAGCCATTGAGCTTGGCCCATCACCTGCTGGCCTATTTTGAAATGACCCAGCGAGACTGGGAACGCCTGGGTGATGTGCTCAAACGCACCAATATTTCCCCCTTGGGCTCGGGCGCACTGGCGGGCACCACCTTCCCCATTGACCGACAATATTCCGCAGGGTTGTTGGGATTTGACGACATTTACCACAACAGTTTGGACGGGGTCAGCGATCGCGATTTCGCCATTGAATTTTCGGCGGCAGCCAGCCTGATTATGGTGCACCTATCGCGCCTCTCGGAAGAAATTATCTTCTGGGCCTCTGAAGAATTTCGCTTTGTAACCCTGGGCGACACCTGCTCCACGGGTTCGAGCATCATGCCCCAGAAAAAGAACCCTGATATTCCTGAACTGGTGCGCGGCAAAACTGGCCGTGTCTTCGGTCATTTGCAGGCACTGCTGGTGATGATGAAAGGCCTGCCACTGGCTTACAACAAAGACCTACAGGAAGACAAAGAAGCCATTTTCGACACCGTTGCTACGGTCTCTGGCTGCTTGGAAGCCATGACGATTTTGTTGCAAGAAGGCCTCACCTTCCGCCCCGAACGGCTCAATCAAGCCGTCGCCGAGGATTTCTCTAACGCAACGGATGTAGCAGATTACTTGGTAACCAAAGATGTCCCGTTTCGGGAGGCGTACAACCTCGTAGGCAAGGTCGTAAAAACGTCTTTAGCGGCTGGGAAGCTCCTCAAAGACTTAACGCTGGACGAGTGGAAGGCACTGCATCCAGCCTTTGAGGAAGATATTTATGCGGCGATCGCACCCGCCCAGGTCGTCTCTGCACGCAATAGTGCTGGCGGTACCGGATTCGATCAAGTTCGCAGTGCTTTGGGTCGGGCGCAATCATTACTAAAGCAAGCTAATTAAACCAACCACGCGCAGGAAACCTCTTTACCCCCAGCTCCTCAACCACAACTCTTGACTATGGCAACCCTCAGCCTCTGCATGATCGTCAAAGACGAAGCGGCCAATTTACCGCTATGCCTAAGCACCGTCAAAGAAGTCGTCGATGAAATCATCGTGATCGATACCGGCTCAACGGACGAAACGATCGATATTGCGACAAAAGCGGGTGGAAAGGTAACGGCCCTAGCCTGGAGCGATGACTTCGCTGCGGCGCGAAACGCTTCGATTGAGCAGGCCTCGCAGGACTGGATTTTGGTGCTTGATGCTGATGAAACACTCACGCTAAAAGGCAGGCAGCTAATTGAATCCATTAAGGCTGACAAGCCTCTAGGACAGATCAACCCCGAAGATCTCTTGCTGGTGACCATGCTCCGCCAGGAAATCGGTGCCAACCAGTCACCCTACACCCAAGTATCACGGCTCTTTCGCAATTTACCCCAGCTCAAGTTCGTACGGCCTTATCACGAGAGCATTGATGAGAGTATCGAAGCGCTGATGGCCGCTGAAGATCGGTGGCAAATTGCGCAGTTTGGCGATGTGGGCATTGATCATACCGGTTATAGCATCACTGAAATCAAGGCAAAGGATAAGTTCAACCGGGCCAAGCAAATTATGGAAGCACATATCGCTGAGCATCCACAGGATGCCTACATGGCCAATAAGCTGGGTGCACTCTACACCCAAAACAATGAGTGGGAAAAGGCGATCGCCACCCTACAAACCGCAGTGCGCTCCGGCAACTTTGACCCGATGACACAGTATGAGCTGCATTACCACTTGGGCATTGCCCATCGGCATTTGATTCCGGTGGCGGGACAAATGGCGGCGGCTGAGGATAATTATCGAAAAGCGATCACACTACCCATAGATGAAAAACTCAAGCTCGGCGCACACCTAAACTTAGGCGCACTACTCAAGCTAAAAAACGATCTCGAAGGAGCCATCGCCCAATACGAAACAGCCGCGCACATTGACCCAACCCAGCCCATGACCTATTTCAATTTGGGTGTGGCGCACCGGGCACGGGGATACCTAGAGCCTGCATTAAGGGCCTATGAATATGCCATTACCTTAGCCCCCAATTACGGCGCAGCCTATCAAAATATCGCGGTGGTGCTGTTTAAACTTGGCAAGCTGCCTGAGAGTAAAAAGGCTTTTGAGAAAGCAATTGAGTTAGTGAAAAACACAAACCCTGCCGAAGGTGATCGCATCCGACAGGGTATGAAAGACTTAGGCCTCGACAAAATCAAATAAAGGCTATTGCTGATACCGAGGATCCGACCAGGCTTTGCCTTTATCTGACTGGGTTTCTCCTGTAGTCGGCAAAGCAGAGCCTCGGGCCGTCGCTGACAAACGCTGATTTTTTTTTGCCCAGTTTTCACTGCCACCATGGACTCCAGGTTGCCAGTACGCCTTGTGCTGAGAGTCATCTCTGAGCGGTGGGCGGTCAGGGTGATTGCGAGGCAGCAAAATGCGCTTGCACTTGTAGAGAATGTCATCCCAGGTCAGCTCAGGCTGATTGAGCATATTGCGAAACGACGTCAAAATCACTTCCGATTCATCATTTTGACGAACAGAGAGGGGCTGGGAAGCCCGCAACGGATCGACCTGAACGGCTGCAACGCCCTGACGCACCGCATTAGAAACCGCTTTAGCCTGGGTTTTACCGGCTTTTTCATACTGTATTTGCCAACCTTTTTCACTGGAAGCATAGAGCGCAGGCAATCGGTTAAGCGCAAAGGTTTCCACTTCAACCGTCTTGATGTACTCGCGCAGCTTGGGAGGGAGCTTGGCCTTTTGCCGCTCAACCTCTTCAGCCACCAGTCTCTCCATGACATTGGTATAGGCTCTATTATCAGCCATCGGGGAGGAACTCATGAGCTTAAAACCTTGTAACAACGAAACGAAGATGCAGCTGACGGGAGGGACTTTTTTATACGGGGAAACCGAATCAGAGACTCTCGGTTAGATTACCCATCGAGTTTGGCCTGCGTAACATAGCGGATATTGATGTCAACAAAATGACATATTCCATATTGCAAAACAGCAGGAGATTTGCAGCGTTCAGGCAGTTCTTGACGGTATACCCAAAAAAATCCCCACCTGAAAAATTTCTCGGCGGGGAGTCAGTCAACTTAGACTGTTTTTTGAACTTTATAGATAGCGCTTTGAAAGCTAGACAGTGGCTAACTCAGCAGGCAATCGCTTGAAGGCCAAGCGTTCATTTTCCACGTCGACGAAAATGGTATCGCCAGTGGTAAATTCGCTGCGGAGGATGGCTTTAGCAACCTGGGTTTCGATTTCACGCTGAATAGCTCGCTTGAGCGGGCGCGCACCATAGGTGGGGTCGTAACCAACGTCTGCGAGGAAATCCAAAGCGGCATCTGAGAGCTTGAGGGCCATCTTGCGATCGGCTAGGCGTCGCTCCAGGCGCTTGGTTTGGATTTTAACGATTTCGCGGAGCTGAGACTTCATAAGCGCATGGAAAATGATGATGTCATCGATGCGGTTGAGAAACTCTGGGCGGAAGTTGGAGCGCAATGCCTCGGTGACTCGGGCATTCATCTCGTCGTATTTGCTGTCATCACCAGCAATGTCGAGAATGAACTGTGAGCCGATGTTACTGGTCATGATGATGATGGTGTTGGTGAAGTCCACCGTCCGCCCCTGGGAGTCGGTAATGCGGCCATCGTCTAGCACCTGCAACAAGATGTTGAATACATCGGGATGGGCTTTTTCGATTTCATCGAAGAGCACCACGGAATAGGGACGACGGCGCACGGCTTCGGTGAGCTGACCGCCCTCGTCATATCCCACGTACCCTGGAGGCGCACCCACCATACGAGAGATGGAATGCTTTTCCATATACTCGGACATGTCGATGCGGACAATGGCATCTTCGGTGTCAAAGAGATAGCTGGCCAGGGCTTTGCCCAGCTCTGTTTTACCCACACCGGTAGGTCCAAGGAAAATAAAGCTGGCCATGGGCCTATCGGGATCGGCAAGGCCTGCGCGCGATCGCTGAATCGCATCGGCCACCGCCGTCACCGCTTCATCCTGACCAATCACCCGCTCGTGCAGCTCATTTTCTAAGTTCAACAGCTTTTCCATTTCAGAGGCCACCAGCTTACTGAGTGGAATCCCCGTCCATTTAGAAATGATTTCGGCAATGTCCGCCTCGGTCACTTCCTCACGCAGCAGGGTTTTGCCAGACACCTGGGTTTCACTGAGGGCTTTTTCGGCCTCAGCCAGCTGGCTTTGCAGTTCAGTGAGCTTGCCATACTTTAGCTCAGCAGCTTTGCTGAGGTCGTAGTCCCGCTCAGCCTGCTGAATTTCGACATTCACCCGGTCAATATCTTCCTTGATGGTTTGGAGATTGCCGATGGTGCCTTTTTCAGACTCCCACTGAGCACTGAGTTCACTCTGATCTTCTTTGAGATCGGCCAACTCTTTTTCAAGCTTCACCAGTCGATCAACAGAAGCTGGATCGCTCTCCTTTTGTAAGGACAGCCGCTCCATTTCCATTTGCAGGATTTTACGATCCACCTCATCTAACTCCTCTGGCTTGGAGGTGATCTCCATTTTGAGCTTGGCCCCCGCTTCGTCTACCAAGTCAATCGCCTTGTCTGGCAAAAAGCGATCACTAATGTATCGAGTAGACAGCGTCGCCGCCGCAACCAGAGCACTATCGGCAATTTGCACACCATGATGCACTTCATAGCGCTCCTTGAGGCCGCGCAGAATCGAAACCGTATCTGCCACGGAGGGCTGATCGACGTACACTTGCTGAAAACGGCGCTCTAGGGCCGCATCTTTTTCAATGTGCTGACGGTACTCATCGAGGGTAGTCGCGCCGATACAGCGCAGCTCACCACGGGCCAGCATGGGCTTGAGTAAGTTGCCAGCATCCATGGCACCTTGGCTTGCGCCCGCACCGACAACGGTGTGAATTTCATCGATAAAAAGAACAATCTGACCGCTGGAGTCGGTGACTTCTTTGAGCACCGCCTTAAGCCGTTCTTCGAATTCACCGCGATATTTGGCACCGGCAATCAGCGCACCCATATCCAAAGAAATCAGGGTGCGATCCTGTAAGGATTGGGGCACATCGCCACGCACAATACGCTGGGCTAGGCCTTCTGCGATCGCCGTTTTACCGACCCCAGGCTCACCAATCAGCACCGGGTTGTTTTTGGTGCGGCGGGAAAGGATTTGAATGGTACGACGAATTTCATCATCCCTACCAATCACCGGATCCAGCCGTCCTTCACGGGCATAGGCAGTCAGGTCACGACCGTATTTTTCGAGGGATTCGTACTTACCTTCAGGATTTTGATCGGTCACTTTTTGATTGCCCCTAATCTGCTCGATTGCTTGCTGTAAGTCTTTTTCGCTAATGCCAAAGGCTTTCAATAAATCTTGGCCGAATCGCTTGTCTTTGGCATAGCCGAGCACGATGTGCTCGATGGAAATATAGTCGTCGTCATAATTTTTGCGGTATCCATCGGCCCGATCAAATAGGGTGCTGAGATTATTGCCCCAGTACACCGAACCACCACTACCGCTGACCTTAGGCTGCTTGGCAATAAAGGCGTGAGTGCGATCGCGTAAATCGCCCAAGGGTACACCCACCTTTTTAAAGATGCTCGCAGCCAAGCCTTCTTGCTCCAACAACGCCTGCATGAGGTGCTCAGGTTCTAACTGCTGCTGCGAGGATTGCTTAACAATATCGGGAGTGCGGGCGATCGCGCTCCATGCTTTCTCTGTAAACTTGCTCGGATCGTTCGGTTGCATAGGATTCCTCCCGCGCTCCTTTTGCTGGCTCGCTTTGAGATAAATATGATGACTATATGGGGATCATCACATCGGATATGTATGCATTGTAAAAAAACCTGAGCATTTCACCATTCGGTGTTTACGGCCAGAATAGGTAGGTATTGCCGCCCCAAATGAAAAAACATCAGAGACAAAAAACACCCCATTAAGGCATAGAGAAAAAACCGCCTCGCCAAAAACACTAACGCCAGTCCAAATTCCCAACGCTAAAATGACTCAAATAATCTTTATATTTGCATCCTGATGTTTAAAGCGCAGGTTATCCATGCTCACTTGAGGAACTGAGGTTTATCACCATGCGTCCTAAAAAGCAGCATGGGCTAGTCCATTATTGTTGGGGAAACCATAACTGGTGCACGAGCGCTTGCTAACTCTTACAGGAAATTTGTGTATCTATCGTGCTAGGTAACGTACTGAATCCGGCGAACAATCCAGAAGGACTTCCCAATTCGAGAGGCCGAAAAAGAGGCCGAAAAAAATCTCACCTACTAACCAAATACGCTCAGCAAAGCATCGTTGGCCTCATCGCTTTTATCGTGGCCGCATCCTTACTGAGCCAAATTATTCCAAGCCCGATGATTCCCTCTAACATCGTCTTCATCGGCCCCAAAAACGACTATTTCCAGGCCCATAAGGATGAGTACAATACGATCTTCTTCGGCTCCAGCCGAGTTTATAACCACATCATCCCCGAGCTTTTTGATACCACTGCGAACCAAGCAGAGGGAACGGCGACAGCAATTGATGACGTAAGTACTGAAGCCAACACAGCTGAAATTAACAGCTACAACTTTGGGATTCCGGCCATGCGGGCCATCGACAGCACCGTACTGATAGAAGATATCCTCGCCGATCCCCCTAAGGATCTGAAGTGGGTCTTTTTTGAATCCATCTTAGATAAAGGCTACGAACCAGTGCCCAATGCCCGGACCCATCGTGCTATGTATTGGCATACCTGGGAAAACACAGCCCTAGCCGCCCGCTACATTTTTACCTCCGACGAATCACTCCCTAAAAAAGCAGCCCTTTTCAGTAGTCACCTACTGCCCTTTCTGTACAACCAGATGAACGTCGGCAGGCTCTTTAATCAAGTACTCCCCAGCGACTTCTCAGAAGAAGAGCAAACCGTCGCCGCTGACTTTATTGCCAATGAGGGTTTCTTTGCCCTCGAAGATGATGCAGAACCCGCCCGACAGGCCCTGTTAGCGAACCCAGAAGGTTACAGAGAAAGCGTCGCTAGCCTGAAAGCAGTACAAGCTAATTTCAACGCAGAAGCTCCTACCCTCAGCGCCAATAAACGGATGCTCCTAAAGCGCATTATAAAAACGGTCAGAGCTGCCGGAGCTGAGCCCATTTTTCTAGAATCGCCGGGGCTTCACCTAGAAAATGACTTTCAAGCTGCTAAGCGACTCGGCGTTATTGATAACCTGTTCTCCTACAAAGACCCTGAGCAGTTCCCTGAGCTGTATCACATCGATTTTCGCCACGACGCAGACCATTTAAACGAAGCAGGCTCACGCGCATTCACCACACGGCTAGCCCAAGATTTTTCCAAGGCTTTTGACAACCAAAACGTCGCAGACACGACAACCGAGGCGACTAAATGATTTTTACTGAATTCCGATTTTTTATCTTTTTTGCCCTTGTCTTTAGCATTTACTGGGCACTCCGTAGCAACGGCTGGCGCAAGGCCTGGATTTTACTCTGTAGCTATTCGTTCTATGGTGCGTGGGACTGGCGATTTCTCTCGTTGATCATCGGCTCGACCCTCGTCGACTATGTCGTCGGGCTTAATTTGGTCAAATACGAAGATAGGCCCAAGGTAAAACGTAGCTGGCTCATGCTTAGCCTATGCGTCAACTTAGGCGCTTTGGCCTTTTTCAAGTACGCCAATTTCTTCGCGGACTCAGCCGTAGGCTTCTTTAGCTGGATGGGTCTCCCAGTGAACTCAGTCACCCTGGGAATCGTCTTACCCGTCGGCATTAGCTTTTACACCTTTCAAACCCTCAGCTACTCCCTCGACATTTACGGCGGACGCCTACAGCCCAAGAAAAGCCTGCTGGACTTAGCAACCTTTGTCGCTTTTTTCCCTCAGCTTGTGGCAGGCCCCATTGTACGGGCCTCCGACTTCTTGCCTCAGCTTGACGCTGCACGGGCCTTTAGCCAAGTCAACGTGCGGGCCTGCCTCACCTTATTTATGGTGGGCTTTTTCAAGAAAGCCTGTGTATCAGATAACCTGGCACCCATTGTAGACAAGTACTTTGCCGCCCCTGAAAGCTTTGATGCCATTAGCAGCTGGATCGGCGTGCTGAGCTACACCGTTCAAATCTACTGCGATTTTTCAGGCTATTCGGACATGGCCATTGCCTGCGCAGGCCTGCTGGGCTACGAGCTGTGTGTCAACTTCAACTTCCCGTATTTTGCCAGCAGCATTACCGATTTTTGGCGGCGCTGGCATATTAGCCTTTCTACCTGGCTCAAGGACTACCTCTATATCCCGCTGGGTGGTAATCGCGGTGGCCAATGGTTTACCTATCGCAACCTCATGCTCACCATGGTGCTGGGCGGACTATGGCATGGTGCAGCCTGGACCTTTGTCGTGTGGGGCGCGCTCCATGGCGGGGCATTGATTGCCCATAAGGAATGGAGCACACTGGGCAAGCAAATCCCGGTGCTGGTCAAGACCTCATCGGTCTGGGGCGTTTTCATGACCTTCTATTGGGTCTGTATTACCTGGGTATTTTTCAGAGCCGATAGTTTTGCCTCGGCAATGACGGTGTTGAAGTCCTTTGTATTACTCCAGTCGCCCGGTAGTGAACAGCTCAGCCTTGGCCTCTTAGGCTTCTTCGCCGTGCTGGTCATCGTACATTGGCTCACGTCTCGACAAATTTGGACTCGGGCTGTTGAAAGGCTACCATCCCAATTATTTGCAGTGGGCTATGGCTTTGCGGCGGCGATTATTCTGACGCTGGTACCAGTGGGCTATACAGCCTTTATTTACTTCCAGTTTTAAGGGCCAGTATGAAGGCCCGTTACAAGGACAGGCACACTGGCCTCTTAACTGCGCCTGACCTATTTAGCAGCTTTATGGCTTCATAGACTGTAGAAGTGCGTATCGAGAGATTCTAAGCACAAAATAGGCTATACCAGTAAGAGTTTGACGCTCTTAAAGAACGCCCGTGCCTCCCCGCCCTCGTGTTATTTCCAAAAAAATATACGCGACCTACCGCCAGCAGCAGCCGTTGCGGGGTATTTGGCACACTTTTTCGCCCATCGAGTTTGTTCGCTTCTTGGGCTACATCAACCTGCGCACGGTGAGGCGGGTAGTCCGCGCTACTTTTCGACAGCGACTGCCTAGTCTGGCATCAGAAATGGCCTACAACTCTATGCTAGGGCTCTTTCCTGCGCTTCTAACCTTTCTGACAGCAATTGGATTATTTAGCCCGCTAAAGTCGACCGTTGCCACTATCGCTGAGCAGCTGAGTGAAATTGCCCCCACGGGCGTACCCGAACTCATTTACGGCTTTGAAAATGTGGTGACCGACAGCCAAAATCGAGGGCTCTTTTCGGTGAGTTTTGCCTTTGCACTTTGGGCCTCAGCAGGGGCCATGAGCGCAGCGATGCGAGCCCTCGACCAAATGCACCAGATCCCCGTTCGGCGCAGACGCCCCTTTTGGAAGGCTCGACTGATCTCTATTTCCCTGACAATTGGCACCATTGCCCTCTTAGTCACGGCCTCTTGTTTGGTCTTTATTAGCGAATGGGTGGTCCAGCAAATCATGACACTCACCACCGGCGATGTAACTCTATGGGTCTCTAATGTGTGGGGGATGTTCCGCTGGCCTTCGGCTTTGGGCGTCATGTCGGCAGCGTTTGCTTTTATTTATCGCTTCGGTCCCAGTCGATGGAATCGGGGAAAGCCGTTAATGCCAGGGGCAATTTTAGCGGCGATCGCATGGGCCATTATCTCGGGGCTCTTCCGCCTCTATGTCACCCACTTCGGTAACTTCGTGTACAGCGCGGTGGCTACCGTGATCGTGCTACTGCTGTGGCTATGGATTACGTCATTAGTGATGCTAATTGGCGACCTGCTCAACCTGACCGTCGGTAGAGCGATGGTAGAAAAAGCAAAGGAAGCTGAACGGGCAGGTGAACTAGGCACCTAACCTAAGCTCCTGGTCGTTTTCTCCTAATTAGCGCGATTCATCGCATGGACTGAATGCTATTGAACACAAAAACTCCCAGGCAGGCCAGCACCAGCAAATAAATCACAATTCCAGGCAAAAAGGAGAGCAGCGTCAATCCCCGCAAGATCCAAACGCCTAGGGTAAAGCAAATTAAAAATAGAAGCAGCTGGACGCCAGGCTTCAGACGAAAACGATTGGCCATATCGAAGACAGTTAGTTAAACAGGTGGTCGAGTAGTTAGACAGATGGTTATTGAGCTATCTATTCCATATTGAGCTATCTATTCCATATAGTGATACAGGTTCGGTACCTTTGAATACGCTTTATTCAACCACAGCTTGATAAGCTCAGAGAGCACCGTAGGCTGATCCCGGTAGCCAAATGATTGAGGAGCTCCGTAAAAAAGCCCTTTGCATGACTCTTTACACCGAAGCACAATAAAGCTTGTTACTTAGCACAAAAAACCATATCTGGTTTATTTGCGTAGGAACACTGTTAAGTAATGCAACGTCTGGTGCAATAGATTGGGCATTCTTGAAATGTGAGATTTGAAGGGCTCAGTAAATTTCACTAAATGTTTACGCCACCCTGTTGTGGGCTTAACCTGGTCTCCGTAAGACTAGGCAATAATGGCAAAGATTCAATCGAAACGGTGTCGGCAATCAAGGTTGTCGTAGAGACTACAACCCTTTCGGATACCTCCTTTACTCTTTTCTTATGACAGTTACCATGCCTTTGGCAACACCGTCCGCTATCACTCAACAGCAAGAGATATCACTCCTTCAAGGTGATGTGTTGATTTCATCCCAGGAGGTCGGAACAGGCGCAACGGTAACGGCCACTATGTATGTGCCGATGGTGCGATCGCAAACTTGGCAAAAGCTCACGGACTATAGCAAGTGGGTTCAGTACTTCCCCGACATTGTGCAAAGCCAGGTGCTAGAAGTTAAAAAGCAATCTAAAGCACATCCGATGACGCGCCGGCTGTATCAAGTCGCTCGCAAGGCATTTTTAATGTTTTCAGCCCAGGTGGAGATTTATCTTCAGGTGATTGAAACAGTTCACCAAAAGATCCAGTTTCGCCTTGAGCGCGGAACCTTTTCAGACTTTGCCGCTGACCTTACCTTGGAAGATTACGGCCAGGGCACGCTGCTGACGTATTCGGTGCAAGCAACACCCTCGATCCCGGTCCCTAGCTTTTTTATTGAGCAAGCCATTCGCCACGACTTGCCTGGAAACATGAAATCCATGCGCCAGGTGATGTGCGCGGCATAGGCCACAGGTTGCAATCACACGTCTAGGCAATGATATCGAAGGACAATAATCTCTAAGAGAGATTTGGATTCAGGCACTCAGGCCGTATGCTAGAGCTTTGCGAGTTCTCATTTGAAAGTTCTCATTAGGCGAACTCTCAGTAGGCCAGCCCTAAATCCTAACAACAATGTCTAATCAAACCATTGGCCTTGACGATCGGCTTTATGACTATTTGCTCTCTACAACGCTGCGTGAGACGCCAGTACTCGCAGAGCTAAGAAAGGAAACTGCCGAGCACCCCCAGGGAAGGATGCAAATTTCGCCTGAGCAGGGCCAGTTTATGGCGTTGCTGATCCAGCTAATGGGGGCAAAAAGGACTTTAGAGATTGGCGTATTTACCGGCTATAGCACGCTGGCAGTGGCGATGGCGTTGCCTGAAGATGGGCAGATTATCGCCTGTGATGTGAATGAGAAAGATACTGCGATCGCATGTCGTTACTGGGAGAGAGCTAGCGTCGCCCACAAAATAGACTTGCGCATTGCCCCCGCCCTCGACACGCTCAATGACCTGATTGCAGCGGGAGAAAGTGGCTGTTTTGACTTTGCCTTTATCGATGCGGATAAGAGCAACTACGATAACTATTATGAAAAGTCTCTCCAGCTGATCCGCCCTGGCGGGCTCATCGCTGTAGACAACACACTTTGGTACGGTCGTGTGGCTGACCCATCAGTGCAAGACAACAGAACAAAACGAATTCGGGCGCTCAACAACAAAGTCCACAATGATGAGCGCGTCACGATGAGTTTGTTACCTGTAGGGGATGGATTGTTGCTGGCTATCAAGCGCGCTTAAACTCAAAACCGTGTGTAAGAAGAAAGTTGTTTTTCAAGGCTCTCAGATGGGTGTTAACAGGTGTGAGCACCATATCAAAATATTTTCAAGAACGATTGAAACTGTTTAACGCTGTACTAAATTACTGGGTGTAAAGATCGCCGGTGTACATATTCACTGACACGAAGTTATTGGTTTCTTCAGGGCGCTCTAAACACTGTAAAAGCGATTGGAATAAGTGCTGAATAGCTCGCAAGCTATGGCTGGTAATCACCCTTCGCTGACCAGACTGAAAATGGATCAGTAAACCGTACTCTCCCGTTTTTTGATGAAGGAGTCGCCAGTAAAAGTACCCCAGGTAGCCGATGTTCAGCACAACAAGAGCTACACCAATGATGTGCATTACCATTGAGGTCGGGCTAAAAAACAGAATTAGGCCAATAGTAATCAGAATTGAGCTGAGTAAATTGACAAATTTTTGATAGAGGGCTGATTTACGACAGCTGAACTTAACAACTTGAAAGGAGGCGATGTCTCGAAGGAAATAGTTTTGGTCAGCGTAGAGCAAGTTATTGGGAGTGACCAAAACGTTATCGGTAAAACGCTCTACCACGCAGCCCCGCTGTCGAATAAAGGGGGCTGGTTCTAAAAATGACAGCGTGCTACTACCGGCCATAAAGCGCTCGGCCGGCAAGGAAATATTTCTAGAAGGTTCGTCATGTCGTTGACTCACGCCGCTATTCGCAACCAAGGTAGTTGCGCTCTGTCGCTGGATTTGGTTATGCACCGACATTGGATTATCTCTGCTGTGTATGATGTTCAAGAAAATTGGTCAGATAACAAAGACCCTTGGGCCAAGGAAAGCCGTTCAGACAGCTAGCCAGAAGAGCGGCGAGCTAACTGACGCTGGCGTTTTCGCGATCGCAAACGATCACGCCTTTCCGCCGTCAAAGCATCAATACAGTGTGGGCAGGATACTTCACTCTCATACTCGCTAGCGGCCTGGTCCTCCGGAGAAATCGGATGACCACAGGCATAGCACATGGCATAGGAGCCGGTTTCAAGGCCGTGCTTGATGGCGACGCGCTCATCAAAGACAAAACACTCACCCTCCCATAAGCTTTCATCTTCTGGCACGTCTTCTAAATATTTCAGAATGCCGCCCTTGAGGTGATACACCTCTTCGAAGCCCTGGGAAAGAAGATAGGAGGAGGCCTTTTCGCAGCGAATGCCCCCGGTGCAAAACATGGCAACCTTTTTATGCTTGTTGGGATCTAACTGTTCCTTAGCGTAGTCAGGAAACTCCGTGAAGGTTGCGGTTTGAGGATTTTGTGCCCGGTGAAACGAGCCCATGCCCACTTCATAATCATTACGGGTGTCAATCACAGTGACATCTGGATCGCTGATCACTTGGTTCCACTGCTGGGCACTGACATAGGTGCCGACTTGTTTGGTCGGGCTCACCTCGGGTAAACCCAAGGTGACGATTTCTTTTTTGAGCCGAACTTTGAGCCTCTCAAAGGGCGAAGTGAGGGCAGGGGATTCTTTAATATCAATGTCGGCCAGACGCTCGTCGGCCTGAATATGGGCCATGACAGCATCAATACTATTTTTCGTACCCGCTAAGGTGCCGTTCATGCCTTCGGTAGCCAACAGTACCGTGCCTTTAACACCATGCTTTTCACACACGTCTTTCAGCGGCTGCTGCAAGGATGCGTAGTCAGGCAGCGCCACAAATTTATAGAAGGTGGCAACGGTAAAGGGCATGAATCAGGCCAAATCGGGAAATCCGGATTTTCGTCTACTTTTTTTAACATTTTGCCATTAAGCGAGTACTCTTTACGTAAAGATCGCATGCTTACAACGTCAAAAATACGTAGCATTGCAGACATGCCACTACCGACATCACCTTACAGAGATGGCGCAAACACAGCATTGGCAGCCCGATGTAGCAAAGAATGCCGATAAATCAGCGCCTCCATATCCTCCCCGTAGCCACCTCCAATGACGCAGGCAACGGCAATGCCTGCGGATTTACAGGCCTGAAGGACCATGCGATCGCGCTCATACACCCCAGCATTCGTCAGCGCCAGCTTTCCTAACCGATCCGCCTTGTGCACATCTACGCCTGCGTCGTACATCACCAGATCAGGCTGTAGGCGTGTGAGTAGCCCAGGCAGGTGCGATCGCAACTCAGCCAAATACGCCTCATCGCTCGCATTTTCAGCCAAGGGCACATCCAAATCACTCTGTTGTTTGCGGCCTGGAAAGTTGATGCCGCAGTGCATTGAAAAGGTAAACACACTCGCATCACCTTTAAAAATAAAGGCCGTGCCATCCCCCTGATGCACGTCCAAATCGACAATCAGGGCGGTGCGGATTAGGCCCTGGGCTTGCAGCACTTTGAGTGAGATCGCCAGATCATTAAAAATGCAAAAGCCCGAACCATAGCTAGGAAACGCGTGGTGCGTTCCACCCGCCGTATTACAGGCAATGCCCTGCTGCAGCGCCAGCTTCGCGGTCAAAATCGTACCGCCTACGGCTGTGCAAGTTCGCTGCACCAGCCCCTCACTCCAAGGCAAACCAATCCGCCGCTGGGCTTTGGCCGCTAAGGTGCCCTCACAGTAGGCCTGTACATAGTCGCGCTCATGTACCAGCTCTAACCAATCGCGAGGTGGGGCACCAGGCCGATAAATCTGAGACTCGGTGATGACGCGATCGCGCACTAACAAATCGCGCAACAGCTGAAACTTGGGCATTGGAAACCGATGGCCTTCGGGTAACGGCGTGACATAGGCCGGATGGTAAACAACGGGAAACATGAATGGCTTTATACCGATCTGGCGAAGGCTGTGGGCAGATTATTCAACACTCTCACGATCTGCTTCCACCTGACCAGTACTCAAATCAGCACTCAGATCAGTAGCCAAACCAGCACTCAAGTTAGTCCTCTGACCAGCCCTCTGACCAGTCCTCTGGCCAGTACTTTGCACGGTACCGGAGCCTGCCCCCGAAGAATCTCCCTGAGCAGGCCCCGACTTAAAAATAGCCCTAGCCTCAGGGCTACCGACATACCGCCAGTGCCAAGGCTCATAGCTAATCCCTTGCTCATTGTTTTCTGGGAAGGAAAGTTCGAACTGAAAAGCCGCTGCATTCTCTATTAGCCATGCATAGGCAGGTGACTGGGCAAACGCAATCGAAATATCTTCACTTTGGGCAAGCGTACCATCGGTCAAATCCACCGCATAGCCCGTATGATGCTCACTGTAACCCGGTGGTGCACTCAACAACGCTGCTGCCTCCGGAGACCCTTTTGCCGCAATTTGCGCATTAAACAACGTCCGCTGCTGGGCCACTGTACGAAAGCCAGAAGCAGGCACCAACCAAATACCATCCGCGCGGGCCGCAGCCACCATTTCCATCAGAGCTGTTGCCGCATCAGGATGAAGCGTTTCTAGGCGTTGGGTATCCCCCTCGGCATAACTGGCAATCAGCGACATCTCAGCCAAATCACCCAAAGAATAGGGGAGATGGCCATACTTAGGTGCTTTCTGCTGAGTCGCAGGGTTATTGGCAGTGTTGCCTGTGGCGACACTAGAGCCGCCTCTGGAGCCACCCACGGGCGTTGTCGTCACCGCCGTCGTCAGTGAATCAGAGGGCTCATTACCCGAGGGCTCTGAAGCGTCAGCCCCCGCAGTACCCTCTTCAGTAGCCGTGGCAACACTACCTGACTCTGAAACCGGAGCAATCTTTTTACCCCCCGTCGCCTTTTGTTTAGCCGCTCTGGCTTGTTCAACAGCGGTATCTAATGTGGCATCGGGATTAATCGCTGGCGTAATTTTGACGGTAGGCGTTGGCTCCTCAGCTGATGTTTCTGAGGAGGCCTCTTCAGAAACGACGGCAGTTCTAGAGGCGGCTTCCGACACATCACGCGACTGGAAAGATTTCACGATTTCGGTAAACGCCACCGCATTAATCGCAATGCATACAGCGATTACAACAGCCGGGATAATCACTCGCAGCCAGCGGGGTAGTCGGTTAAATTGCTTCATAGTAGAACGCCAACCCAAGGCCCAGAAGCAATCTAAAGGGTGAGAGATGGCACGTGAGTGAAATCACAATAGCGTCACTTTTAGCATAAAGGTAGACGCGACGCCAGAGAAGCTTAGCTAGCGAGAAGCCTATCTCGCCAACTGAGAAGTAAATAGGAGAAATCTGAGATCGAGAGAATTTATGCCACAGTGATTTAGCGGCGATTTAGCGGCGATCTTATCGACGAACCCTAGCTCCGCGGTACCGCAGCTGGCTTCTGGCCGCCGAGCGCTGGGCAAAGTTAGGCATGTCGCCTTGGTGACCCATAATCATTACGGCATCCCCCTCACGCAACGGTTCACCAGAGTCTGGATGAATGTTCACGGTGCCATCAGCACGTCTCAGCGCCACCACAATAAACGTACCGAGCGCGCGACTTTCCACATCGCCAATGGTCCGGCCCAAGAGCGGAGACTCCAGCGACACCGACAGTTCATTCACCTGAATATCAATTTCAGCCAGCATCTCATTCAAGTTAGCCCGACCATCGTCTTGGGCAACAAAATTCACCGCATGGGGATGGCTAATCAGATGGGCCATACGCAATGCACCAATAGTTGCAGGCAAAATAACCTGGTCGGCTCCGGCCAAGCGCAGCTTCTTTTCAGAGGAGGGCAAGGTTCCCCTGGCAACAATCATCAATTTCCGGTTAAGCTCACGGGCCGTCAGGCTAATAAACACATTCGCCGCGTCGTCTGGCAGCACCGTCGATAGTGCCCTCGCCCGAGTAATGCCCACCGACTGCAAATGGTCCTCATCCGTCGCATTGCCCAAGTACACCAAGTAACCTTGGGCTTCAGCCGCCGCAATTCGCGCCGGGTCTCGATCCAAAATAATAAATCGCTGCTGATCTGCTTCCAGCTTTTGTGCCAGCATTTGGCCCATCCGGCCGTAGCCACACACAATCACATGGTTCGTCAGGTTTTGAATATCTTGGGTCATTTGTCTGAGGTGAAGAGCGCGGCGAATTTCTCCCTGGGTCACCATTTGCACAAAGCCTGCCACGGTGTAGGCCACCGACAGCGCCCCGGCAATAATCACCAAAATAGTGAACACTCTCAGGCTAGTTGTCTCGAGCGGCTTTACCTCGCCGTACCCCACCCCAAAGATAGTAATCACTACCATATAGATTGCATCCAGCGGCGTCCAACCCGCCAAGATATAGCCAATCACGGCCACTAAAATAGTCACCGTGAAAAACAAAATACCCGTTGTAATCCGCTGAAATGAATTCTGAATGGGAGAACGCACTGCGACTGAGCCCTAGCAAGATGGCTGAAGGAATAGAAGTCATTCTACTGGGGCTCGGTTGCTCGGATTGTAGTAAGCGTAACGTGAGGGGAAACACACCAGAGCCCTCGCCTGTGAACAACTGCTTAAAGGTATGGCGTTCACAAGAGAGGGCTCTCCATACACCTATTCAAACCGAATCGAAAACGCTCAGTCAACAGGACGAGGCCTTCGTCAGGGGCAAGGTTGTCGATTGTCACTTTCACTTCCACAGCTTCGGCAGCGGGCAAGTTCTAAGGTCTCGGCTTTATAGATTTCGTACGCCTGTGATTTGATCTCGTGACGCCGCTGACGTTTGCTCGCTTCTGGTGGCAGCACTTGTCCCTCGGCAGTGAGGGTGGGTAACTCGAAATAGTCTAAGTAGTCGTCCCTGAAAAACCTTAGGCGATCGCGCAAGCTGACGTCGCCTGCTCAATGCATCGGTAGAGCTTACGGAGGTTAAAGCCACAGGCCGCCATCAGTGCATTGATGCGGTCGCCTAGCTTGCCTTTGAGGAAGTTAAGCGACCTCCGGCAAAGCCGGAGGCTTATATTCTGTTAGCCCCTCAAAGGGGCAAGACGGTGAGCCCCCAAAGGGGGACCATTACTCAACCCTATGTTACCGGCAGGTTGAGCTGCTCCAAGCGCTCGTCCTCCT
>JBCDAG010000037.1:0-27844 GCA_039186165.1 Cyanobacteria bacterium P01_F01_bin.53 | reverse complement strand
GTTTCGAGTAGTTTGTGCCACGGGAGAGGTAATGGCAATTTTTTGACCGACGAGATAATTCATCAGGGTCGATTTACCCACATTCGGGCGGCCCACAATACTCACAAAACCAGAGCGAAAATCCGGCGCAGCCGTAGGAATTAGCCCCCCACTAATGTTGGGCTTGCTCTTAATTTCAACCGCCTCTGGGTTATCCAAAGGCACAATCGCCATCGGGACCAGATCTTTTTTTAAAACAGGTGCACGTGAACCTGAAAGTGTTGTTTTAGCCTTGAGCTTGGGCTTAGGGCCCCTCGAAGTCAAAGGCTTCTGTTTAACACCTTTGTAATGTGGGGCAGCAAATTTCTCTCCAGCTCGGCCACCTGCAGCTTGGCCACTACCAGACTTGCCGCTACCGGACTTCCCACGGCCTTTTTTCGCATAAATCCCTTTCTTCTTTTGATAGTCTGGACTATCTGCGTCGCCAGCCTTGGCCTTAGACCATGGATTTTGCTCGTCGTTGCGCCTGCCCTTGTTCATGGGGCTATGTCCCGCTTATGTGAACAACCACTTCTCGGGCATGGGAGCGATCGCGGTGCTCCCAAAGATAAATACCCTGCCAAGTGCCCAACGCCAAACGTCCATCGATCACGGGAATTTGCTCGGAGGTGTGGGTCAGGGCTGTGCGGATGTGCGCAGGCATATCGTCTGGGCCTTCGTCACTGTGGCGATAGTAGGGACCCTCGGGCACCAGCTTGGCCAAAAAGGTCTCCATATCCGCCAAAACGTCAGGATCGGCATTTTCTTGAATGACTAAACTGGCCGATGTATGACGTACAAAAATAGAGCACAGACCGGTCCGCACACCTGAGGCGGCGACAGCCTCTTGCACTTTACGAGTAAAGCGACCTAAAGACTTACCCGTCGTCTTCAGGCGTAGCACCTGCTGATAGTGAACGGTCTGGGTAACGGTTGTATGGGTGTGGGGAGTCGTCACCATAGGTTTGCTCTGATAGGTTTGCGCTGTAGGGCTATCGGTGTAAAGTTCTGCGGGGATAAAGCCTAACCAAGGGCTTATTTTAGTATCTCGTCAGTTTATCTCACTGCGAAGAACCTGAACGACTTTACATCGGCAAGGCTTTACACAGACAAACCTTGGAGATATTCCACAATGGCGGAGGCAATTTCAGCCTGACCGTTTTTATCTAATTTTTCGGTTTTACTGGGTGGCAATAAGTCTTCGGTCAAAAAAGACCAGTTGCCACCAAAAAAGTCCGCAGCATCCACAATGCGGTGAGGTGCATAGTTCTGAATACCGTCTAGCAAAATCTGGGCCTCGGCAAAGCCGTCACGGGTAATGGTAATGACACCTTTGTCAAGCAAGCAGGCTTCCGCAAAGGTGCTATAGCCTGGCTTAGAAACAATGCGATCGCACATTATCATCCAATCAACCGGGCGCATTTTGCGATCGCTCACCTTGTACAAATTCGGTAACTCAGGCGCGTTTTGGTCAAAGGTCACAAACTGCCAATCCGGAAATTGGGCCAACGCCTGATAGGGAATTGCCGATAGCCCGAGCCCGCCAAAGGTCAGCAAGACCGTCCGCTCGATCGGCACATCACTCTTAAGCAAGCTGCGCAGGTAATCTTCGCTGTAGGAGGGCGTACCGCCAGTGAGACCGACATCAATGATATTCGGGAGAGCTGACATCGGCTCACAAAAGGGCAGCCGAAATGTGCGATCGCCTTCGGTAAAGCACTCACCAATCCAGTCTGCGATCGCAGCAAACTCGTGGTACTCGCCACCCCAGGGCCGGTAGATAAAATCCCAGCCAAAATTCCCCATAAACCAACAGGGCACCGACGCCGCACGCGCAATTTTGCCCATCATCGGCGGAATATCAGCGAGGATCAAATCGACCTTTTCCTCACGCAAAAAGGCCGATTCCTTAGCGACCAGCTCCTTTTGCTGAGCTTGAATAGCCCGCATCTCCTTGAGGGTTGCTGGTTTATCCATCGTGAGGCTATCGCTCTGCAATACGCCCACGTCAAAGCTAACTGGACGATGGATATAGTCGCCACTTAAATAGCTATCTAAAAGCCACGTGGGCGCTTTGGTCGCCAAGATCAACCGTAGCGGCAGCCCCAATGCCTGACAACGACGTCGGACCTCCGTCGCCACCGAGGCAGCGCGAGTGGCATGGCCAAAGCCATGATTAGTCACCGCAATGTAGAGCGTAGGCATAGGACATGTGTAAAGAGCTTTCTCAGCTTAAATAGAAATGTTCCAAAATAAAAACTTTTCCTAAGGAAAACCGTTCATCGGTGTCCCCTTTCTCTAAGCCTTCTGTAGAGCATAAAGGATGCCCAGGCCACAACAAAGGCGAGCAAAAAAAAGAGCCTGCTAATGCAGGCTCTTTTCTCATCAAAGAATCATGGCCCTACAGCTGAGGGACAAAACGCTCTTTTTCAGGAACAGTCGTGTACTCAGACACAATTTGACGGAACTCATCACCGTCAATAGATTCCTTTTCAATGAGCAAGTCAACAACACGGTCTACAACATCGCGGTTCTCACGAATGATGTCGCAAGTGTCCTGGTAGCACTTCTGAACGATTTCGCGAACAGCCGCATCAATGCGGGAGGCAACTTCCTCGGAATACTCATTACGGCCACCCCAGCCACCGCCAACAAAAGCTGGGCCTTGCTCGGTTTCAAGTGCCAACTGACCCAGGTCAGACATACCGAAGCGGGTTACCATCTGACGAGCCATACCCGTAAGCTGCTGCAAGTCATTACCAGCACCAGTGGTCACCTCAGAGTCACCGAAGATGACATCTTCAGCGGCACGGCCCCCCAGAGCACCCATAATGCGGGCCTTGAGCTGTCCGCGTGAAATCAGCATCTGGTCTTCACTAGGCGTAAACCAAGTGAGGCCTTGCGCTTGACCACGGGGAATGAGAGTAACCTTTTGAACTGGGTCGTGATCCTTCACGAGCGTACCGATAATGGCATGGCCAACTTCGTGGTAAGCAATCAAACGCTTGCTCTTACCATCTGTGAGCGGTGTACCTTCCATACCGGCGACAACGCGGTCAATGGCGTCGTCAATCTCTAGCATGGTCACGGCATCTTTGCGGCGACGGGCTGTGAGGATAGCCGCTTCATTGAGGAGGTTTGCTAAGTCAGCACCCGTAAAGCCAGGGGTACGACGGGCGATCGCATCCAAAGAAATATCGTCAGAAACTTTCTTGTTGCGAGCATGTACTTCGAGTACTTCGCGACGGCCTTTGATATCAGGCGGATCAACCGAAACCTGACGGTCAAAGCGACCGGGGCGCAAGAGCGCGGAGTCAAGTACGTCAGCACGGTTGGTGGCCGCAATCACAATGATGCCTGTGTTGCCTTCAAAGCCATCCATTTCAGTGAGTAGCTGGTTGAGCGTTTGCTCGCGCTCGTCATTACCCCCACCGATACCGGCACCACGGGAGCGACCGACCGCATCAATCTCGTCGATGAAGATGATGCAAGGCGCATTTTCCTTGGCCTTCTTGAAGAGGTCGCGGACACGGGAAGCACCCACACCGACGAACATCTCCACAAATTCAGAACCTGAGATGGAGAAGAAGGGTGTACCGGCTTCACCAGCAATCGCCTTGGCCAGCAAGGTTTTACCCGTACCAGGAGGACCCACGAGTAGCACACCCTTAGGAATGCGTGCACCAATTGCGGTGAAGCGCTCAGGCTTCTTAAGGAAGGTCACAACTTCTTGCAACTCTTCCTTAGCTTCTTCAATACCGGCAACATCATCGAACATGACACCAGTGTTAGCTTCCATCATGAAGCGGGCTTTGGACTTACCAAAATTCATGGCCTGACCAGGACCACCTGCACCACCATTGGAGCGACGGAACAAGAAAAAGAGGCCACCAATCAGGAGTACCGGGAACAGCAAGTTACCGAGAATACCAATAATTGCACCATCGTTACGGGGCTGGTGAGAATCAAGGCTAATGTCGGAGGTGCGAAGACGCTCCACCAGCTCAGGGGCATTCCCTGGAAGATCAACGCGCCAGCGCTGAACTTTGTTATCGATTTGAGGATCAACGGCTTCGATGATGGCAGTACGACCGCTGTCATAGAAGTCAACGGTGGTCACGCGACCAGCGTCTAAGTAATCCAAAAAGCGTCCGTAGGTCATGCTAGTGCTAGCAGTATTACGGCCTGTATCGGCGGGACCTGCATTGCTACCAACGGAACTCTGCCAAAGGAAAAATCCAACCACGAGGATAGGCAGTGTCCACAGTAGGGCAGTTCTCCAAGAAAATTTCATGACTCGGTGGCCTCTGTTTATATGAGATGGGTCGCTGTCTCGACCTTTTTGCAACGAATTATTAAGACGCCGCGGTTTTTATGAGACTTGTCTTTACTAAATTTAACGTAAATTCTATCCATCCGGCAAAATTAATTACGTAGAAATCCATTCTTTTCGCAATTTATAGCCTGCTTGAGCACAAATTTCATCCGAAAGGAATAAAAAAACTGCGTGCTTTTTCTCAGGTAAAGCACACAGTTTCTTTAAATAAGCCGCAATCAACCGAGTTTGATAAATCAGCCGAGTTGATGGAGCTGCTTTGCTGATAGAGCCACTTTAACGCAGGGCACTCAAACGTCAGGCGTAGGACACTACTTACCCCCGAGCAATAGCAACCGCTTCCTCAAGTCGCTGCTGGTCAAAACCGCGACGATGCAGAATGACCCAGGATTCCACAAGGTCAGGGCCTTGCATATCGCCCATGAGCGCCGCTCGAAGCGATCGCATCACCAGCCCTTTTTTGACCCCTAACGCCTTGGTCACCTGATTAATCACCGCCTTGGCAGCATCCACATCAGCGACTGGGGTTTCTTTCACCGCATCGACCACCGCCTGCATGGCATCGTCAACGCCTTCTTTGCCTAACTGCGCCTTGGCTTTGTCGCTAAACGCCAGCGTCGGTGTTGCAAAAAAGTGCCCCAAATCCACACAGTCTTTCAGGCGAGTCAGGCTAGGCGCAATCATGGCCGTCAGGGGCAATAGCCAGTCTTTATCCGCCTGGGCATCAAAGCCATAGCCCGCCTCACTCCAGTAAGGCATGAGCGTCGGCAGCAGGTCTTCTGGCGTTTTGCCATGCAAATACTGGGAATTAATCCAGTCGAGCTTATCCCAGTCAAACTTGGCACCGGCTTTGTTAACCCGATCAAAGCTGAAAATCTTAGCCGCTTCTTCCAGAGTAAAGATCTCTTCGGCATCCGGAGCAGACCATCCCAGGAGGATCATATAGTTCGAGAGCGCCTCAGCCGTAAAGCCCATTTCCTGAAAATCGCCCACGGAGGTCACACCGTCTCGCTTGGAGAGCTTCGCACCTTTTTCATTGAGGATCAACGGCGTATGGGCAAACTCAGGCACCTTAAAGCCCAACGCTTCGTAGAGCAAAATTTGCTTAGGGGTATTACCGACATGGTCTTCTCCCCGAATGACATGGCTAATCGCCATATCAGCATCGTCTACCACCACCACAAAGTTATAGAGGGGCTGGCCCACATCGCTGCCAGAAGAGGCCCTTGCGACCACCATGTCACCGCCCAGGTCTTGCCCTTTCCAGCTCACCGGGCCGCGCACCAAGTCATTCCACTTAATCTCGCGGTCGTCATCAATCTTGAAGCGAATCACAGCCGGACGCCCTTCTGCCTCAAAGGCAGCAATCTGCTCAGGGGTTAGGTTACGGTGTTGATTGTTATAGCGAGGGGCTTGCTTTTTGGCCTTTTGCGCATCTCGCATCGCGGTCAACTCTTCGGGGGTTTCATAGGCACGGTAGGCCAACCCCTTATCTAAGAGCTCCTGCACCTTTTCCCGATACATCTCCAATCGTTGGGACTGATAAAAGGGGCCTTCGTCCCAATCCATTCCCAGCCACTTAAGCCCTTTAATAATGTTGTCAGTAAATTCAGGCTTGGAGCGCTCCAAGTCGGTATCTTCTATCCGCAACAAAAACTTGCCGCCTTGGTTGCGAGCAAACAGCCAGTTAAAAACGGCGGTACGGGCCGTACCAATATGCAAGTTTCCAGTGGGGCTAGGCGCAATACGAACACGAACAGACATAGCAAAAGCAGGTGATAAAACACTCGTTAAAAGGCTTGCAGTCTATCAGCGTACTATAGCGTTGGTCACTTAGCTTACGGCATGAAAACTAGCTGAAACCACTACGGTTACTAGCTAAGTGACGCGCAACAAGACGAATGCATTCGTCTTGTTGCTTATACCGCTATGAATGTGATGTATCTGTGATGTGAAAGGCGGTTATTCAACCGTGTACTCGCTACGCTAGGGTTAAGTTCGTCACTTCAATAGATGTTGTGAACATCTATACGGAGCAGTTTGCTCACCGCCGCACCAGATGAGATCTCTATTAAAATCAATCTCTCAGTTTTTTCAACGCCTTTTTAAGCGCAAAAAAAGCCCCTCTGAGCAGACCACTAACCAAAAAACTAGTCCTAGACAAACGACCGACCCATCAGAACGGCTGTCAGAACGGCTGGATTTATCACCAGCCACTGACCAACGTTCTGCGACCCTTGCGACCTCTGAGCTCATCGACCCACGGGTATCGCCTAAGCTACGCAGGCTCATGTACGAAGCCGCCTACGCCATGCCGCAGCGTAAACGCACCCATGCAGCACAGGTCGGGGCGCTACTGAGGCAAAAGGATCCTGACTTTTCCTACGAAAAATATAATTTTGCCAAGCTGCTCGATCTTCTAGAAGCATTACCAGATTTGGTTTCCCTAGAAAGGCTAGATCCAAAACCTGGCAGCAAGCGTTCAGCACCGGTATACTATGTGCTGCCCCTCACCGATACCAAAAGACTCATAACCGACTCTATTAAGGAACTAGACGGTGCTGAGGGTTGGGCCCATATCGACAGTCTGAGCGCAGCGATTGCCGCCAAGGTTCCTAATTTTTCGGTCCAGACCTATGGATTCTCAACATTTAAGGCATTTTTAGAAAACAGACGCGACTTAATCGAGTTCAAAGCCGATAGTCCTGACTATGTGCGTCTAGACGCTGCGATCGCCCCCCCAAGTCCCTCAACAGCCAAGCCACGGACGGGGACCTCTGGCAAATCAAAGCGCCTTAAAAATGGGCACGCCAGCAGCCACACCAGCAGCCCCGTCATCAACCGGGTTGAGAAGAAACAAACGCCTCCAGAAAACACGATTGAACCCCTGCTAAAGTTCGCGGGCCTTTCAGCGGATATCTTCAATCAAAAAGTGGGGGAATTAGCTGCGATCGCCCTGCCCGAACGCTGGTACTTTGGCCCAAAACCACCGACCAAATTTGCCTATCCCATTCTTAAAAGCTACCTGCGCTACACCTTTATTAGGCTTCAGCACGAAGAGAAGGTCATCTCAAATCCCAGCCAAGCACACCGAGCTTTTAATACCGGCCTCGTCGATACACTATTACGGCCTATTTATGGCCTATTCACTCAATCGAGCGGTATCCAATCTGAGGGGATCACATCTAGAGAAAGCACACCCATTAAAAACAATGGCGCTTGGAATTTACGCTTTTGCATAGCCGGCGAGGGCATTGCGGGTAAAACACTCGTTGCCCAGTTCTCCGAACTGCCCAAAGCTGCTAACTATCTGAGCGATCCCGCCAAAGCCTTTTACGACTTATCGGCAGGTGCCCCCCAAGTCGATTGGCAACACGTCGTGAAAGACAACATGGTACGCCTGCCCTTCGCCTTTTTAAAAAAATATGCGCCCACAGGCTTCGTAGCCTTAGAGACTCACGGCATGACCACACCTGAATTCTTCGAGTACAAACGCGCTTTTATAGCCGCCTTAGAAGCCGATCCTGGTGGCTACAGAATCATTGTAAGCCAGCTCGAAGAAGCCCTAGAACGTACCCTGCGTAGAACCCAAATTAACTACACCACTGCGGTCCCAACCTACTACCCCAAGATTAACAGCATCGACTTGTTGCTACCGATTTGCTTAGTCGATGAAAGCACCGTCGATTTTGCCATCGTGGCTCGACGTGAAACCTCCGGGCAGTACATCGGCCATACCATTTTGACGCTCAGGCAAGCCTATAACAACGCTCGATTGATCCGCAAGCTCGATGAACATTGGCTCTTACGCTCCATGAATCTTAGCCAGTCGGCTAGTGTTGATGGCCCAGAAGCAGCCGGGCCTGCCGAAGCGAACACCACAGCCGCCGCCTCAATGCATGGGCCAGCCTAAGCGCAGGTCAAACCATCTCTATATAATTTTCTCTCTATTTTTTGCCAGTCCGCTCTAAGCCTAGCTGAATCAACTTATCGACTAAGTCGGGAAACGCAATACCAGAGGCCTCCCACATTTTGGGGTACATGCTGGTGGCGGTGAAGCCTGGCATAGTATTGATTTCATTAATCAAAATTTCACCCGTCTCCTCGACGTAGAAAAAGTCCACGCGGGAGATACCGGCACCGTCGATGGCTTTGAACGCGGTGATCGCCATTTCTTGAATGTGATCGCGCACACTATCTGGCACTGGCGATGGAATTAACAGCTGAGCCCCACCATCGGTGTACTTCGTTTCGTAGTCATAAAAATCCGTACTGAACTGGGTTTCGCCCAGTACCGAAACCTTAGGATTATCATTGCCTAAAATAGAGCACTCCACCTCACGGGCAACCACGCCAGTTTCGACAATCACCCGACGATCGTAGCTAGCCGCATTATCCAAAGCTGCCTCTAGCTCCTGACGATTCGTCGCCTTAGAAATACCAACCGACGACCCTAAATTAGCAGGCTTCACAAAGCACGGATAGCCTAGATCAGCCTCTAGGTCATCACATAGCTTTGGGAAAATACAAGGGTTAGAGTAAATTTCTGCACGGGAAACACCGCGGTACTTCACTTGGGGCAGGCCTGCCTGGGTAAAAGCACTTTTGGAGGCCAGCTTATCCATCCCTAAGGACGAGCCCAATACCCCACAGCCCACATAGGGCATTTGCAACACTTCAAAAAGGCCTTGAATCGTTCCATCTTCGCCATTGGGGCCATGCAAGATCGGAAACCAAATATCAATGTCACCCAGTTCAGCAAAGTTTGGGAGACGAGTGGCCGCAGGCGCTGCCGTTGGCAGTTCGCCAATCGAGCCTGTATCAACTGAGGAGGGCTGCCCAGACTCTAGGGCCTGTTGAGCAACCTCGCCACTCTCCCAGCAACCGTCTTTATGAATCAGAACGGGAACAACGTCATAGTTCGCTTGGTTATCACCGGTAGCTAATCCACGAGCGATCGCCCCTGCTGAGCGAATAGAGACCTCATGCTCTCCTGAACGCCCACCGAACAGTAAGCCTACCCGCATAGCCATTAACCCTTATTTTCGCTTAAGTACCTAGGCGATACATTAGCACGGGCCAACGGTGATGCCCCATCAGAGCACCCTCGCCCCAGCTGCAATCGAGCTCTTAAAAGAACCAAACAAAAAGCAAAAAAAAAACGCCTGAGATTCAGCTATAAAAGCGAATCCAAGCGTTCGTATCAGGGTGCATCTACCACTTATGTCTTCTCAAAGCACCATGCCAATCCGGGTAAAAATTAGGTTTGCCCTGAACTGAACTAAAACCGACTAACAAAGGCCTCACAAGCACAGTGAAATAAACACTCAGCAGGATAAGCTACTCAATCATTCATATCAGGTACCACATATATGAAGCTGCTATATAAAAATCGAATGTGAAAACTGTCTTTGGGTAATCGGACTTACCATCTTTTCAGGTGATAATAGTTCGCCGCACGAGCCTCTTTTGTTTCATTTTTCTTTTTCCGTATCGCCAAAGACCCGAAGCAATTCACATAGGGTCATTTAGGCCGATTATATGGGCCATCGCAATGGTTACGCCGTCGCTCCAGAACGAACGGCCAGCTAAACGGCCAGCTAAATGAACGGCCAGTAACGCAGCTCATTGCATAGCCGTCAGCCATGGCACTCAAAACGATAAGGCCGAAACCCTAAACCCAAGACAATATTCACTTTTTAGACGGTGATACCATGAAATATTTTTTTCTATCTGATAGCTGGACCACAGGCAGAGTTTGGGAATTTGGAGGGCTATGGAATGAGCTTGCATGGCATCGTGAGCCCTACCTAAAGCAGCGATCCCTCTGTATTAAAGAAAACGATGAAACCCTGCATCTATACGAAGCAGAAGACGCGATTTTGATGGTTGAAGTCATGCCTAAAGATATTAGCCAACCCACCATTGGCCAGGTGCGCCTAAAACGCTTACTCAGTGCAGAGCAAGCGATCACACGGCTGTGCCAAGAAGATCAAATTTTTCAGAGGAATCAGGGCATGCCCACAACGGCTCTCCAATCTTCATCGCCGGAAAATCGGCTAGTCATGGCACCCACGGTCAATGTGTCCAAAGCCATCGAAGAGAACGGAGTAAACCGTCACAACCTCACTTCCGAAGAACAAGACTCAAGCCGCCGCTCCGTCATGCCTGCTGGCCAACCGCAAGTCGCACAAGTCACCTGCCAAGAAGAAGCAGGCACCCCTCAAACTATGACGACCAACTCAGAGCCTACTGCCATCAATTAGAACACGGCTCAGCCCAGCGCAAAGAAGCCCCTGAAAGTCAGGGGTAGCAGGATTATTGAGGGATAAAGAGCCCTAAGTTACTAACGGCTCTTTGCATAGCAGCCAACGCACGGTTATAACCCAAAATCGCGGTCACGTTATTGGACTCAGCCTGAGTGAGTTCACTTTGCGCGGTGAGGACATCCAATTGCGTACCGACACCTTCTTGCAAGCGCAAGTTAGCTAAGCCTAAAGCTTCTTCAGCCTGGGCAACGGCGATTCGAGAAGTCGCGATATTTTCCTTATTCGACTCCAGGTTGAAAAACGCCTGCTCTACTTCAAACCGGAACTGGTCAGCATTTTCACTAAATTGCTCTTCAGCGATCTCAGCGTTGAGTTCTTGCTGGCGGGCCGAGGCGCGAGCTGCCCCGCCATCAAACAGAATCATATTAAAGCGCGCACCCACGACAACGTCATCGTTAAAGTCAGGGTCAACGCCAAAAGGGGCATCTCCTAACACATCACTAGCACTATATCTAGCAAACACATCCAGCTGTGGACGCACCACCGATAAGGCCAGTCGCCGCTGCTGCTCACTCAGATCCGTCTGGAGGAGTTGTTGCTCCAGCTCAGCACGATTTTGTAGTGCCAACACAATGCTTTCTTCCAGTGTCATCGGCCAATCTTCGGCCACAGCTACAGGCGTTGCCTCGATGCCGGACGTGGGCGGCAAATTCAATAGGCGGGCAATATCTCGACGGGCAATGCGCTGATCACCCTGGGATTGAATTAAAGACTGACGGGCATTGGCAAACTGCACTTCGGCCCGGAGCACATCAAAGGTAGTCCCAACACCCACTTCTTCTCGCAGCTTGGCATCTCTGAGGTTACGCTCAGCTTCATTAACAAATGCCTGGTTAATCCGAATTTGTTCGCCGGATTCTTGCAGGGCGTAGTAAAGGTTAGAGGTCACCAAACGAATCTGCTCTTGCTGAGTTTCGACCGCCAGCGCACTAATGTCCCGTTGAAGCTCCGCTGACCGAATCGTTGCCGATCGAGAGCCTCCGGTCAGGATGTCATACGAGATTTCAACTTGCCCGCCCAAGGACGTTGTAGAATCACTATCCCGCTGGGTATTCGTAAGGGTTGCACCTACGGTAGCATCCGGTAATCGAGCAGCATTAGCCTCTCTCACTGCCGCCTCTGATTGTTCAAGGGTCAAAATTGCACCCTGCAACGTTTGGTTGTTTCGATAGGCCAGATCTACCGCCTGCTCAAGGGTAATGGTTGGCGTTTTGTCTAGTTCGACATCTTCGGGCGATGTTGGCACATTGAGTGGATTGGGATCTGCAAATAAGATATCCGGCAACGCACCGATTTCGGAGGAAGCATCTTCTTCAGCTGTGGAAGGCTGGGGCTGGGGAGCTTCATTTTCTGGCGTTTCAGGGGCAGGTATTTCAGGAGAGGCAGGTATTTCAGGAGAGGCAGGGATCTCAGGAGGCAGTACAGGTGGCGCTTCAGGCGTCTCTTCGGGCACAGACTCAACACTGGATCCCTCAGCTTCATTCGGGATGTCATCGCCGGGAACCTCATCAACCGTAGGCTCAGCCGGAGCAGCGGAAGGCTCAGCAGGCGATTCATCAGCAGGCTCAGAAGACGGCAGCTCCAGCGTCGGCAAGTCCTCCGAAACAGGTTCCGGAGGGGGCGTTGATTGAGCAACCTCGGCTGTAGGCAAATCGGATGTGGACGCCTCTGTGGCAACCTCCGTAGACCCTTCCGTAGAGGCTTCTGTAGACGCTTCATTTATCAGCTGTCTGAGGGCCTCTAGGGTGAGTCTTCTGGAGGATGGCTGCTGGGCTAACAGGGCGTCTTCTTGACGCCCTCCGGTCAACGTAGGTAAATCTGACTGGAGGGATTGCTCTGACTGTGAGAAACGGGGCGATCGCACTGCGGACACAACCGGAATCACAATCCCAGGCTCATCTGCGGCAACGTTATCTGCGGCAACGTTATCTGCGGCAACGTTATCTGCGGCAACGCCATCATCAGCCACATCATTAGCAGCGGCCTGCACAGGCAAATTTGCCGACAGCACACGACGCAATAGCTGCACCTTATCCGGAGAACCTTGTGCACTGTCTAACATCGCAGCGAGATCTAGCCTTTTAGCAGGCTCGTCATTAATGGCATCGGCCACCTCTAAGAATTGCAGTTTCCCCTGTTGAACTTCATCCGTTAATGGACCTGAATCTTCAGACAGTGGGCGACTGCCGGAGGCCACATCTTTAGACACCTCGTCTTCTTCGGGCGCTGCAATCGCTGCTTGAGACAGAAAGGGCGTCGAGCTGCCCATGAGTAGCATTAAAAAAGCAGCAGGCTGGAGATATCGCATAGTGCTGATGACTTCAATTAACTTAAAAAATTCAAGGACTGAGGGACTGACGACCGAGGAACTAACGGGTCATGTAGCTTTCTCGTCATGCAGCTAATCCATAAAACAATAGCTTTTTACAAGCAATCATTAAGCTATCAATTCGGTTCGCCCACGAAAAGACCCGGACAGGATTAGAAACAGGCCAGGGTATTTACGTTATCTACACCTTACTTAAAAAAGGGAACGGCCTGACAGTCTTACCACGCAATAGCTCGCAATAACTTACAAAATCAATCAATCAGCTATCGCTAGGATGCAAACAGTTCTAACAACATACACACAAGCAAGTCCTATGACACGCACACAGAAACGAGCTCGGGCAACCCTTCTATAGAGACTACTGAACAGTTTAGTTTACTTTCTAAAGAAGCCAAAGACATGTCGTCTAAAAAGTACGTCTCATCAGGTCGTTGACTATCGCTCTGCTTAAGCATCAGCGAAGGCAATAAAACAGCATCTCCGAGTGATTTACCCGTTAGTTGCGTAGCGATGTCTTGCCCTGTCAATAAACCCGTCACCGTAATCTCTTGGCCCCAGTAGTCACTATGAATAGGTGCCATGGTGACCGTCAGACCATCGACTTGATTCAGCCGGGCCACTAATGGCGCAAACGCTTGCTCAACAGCATTACCCACCACCCAAGTAAACGAACGGGGTGACTCGACTTGGCCGGGTAAATCCTGGGCGATCACATCAAATTCTTTGAGAAACAGCCGAATCGAACCCACACCATTACCAATTTGAGGGTAGGACTCATAGTGACTCTCAGACGGCAACGGCTGCCGACCAATCAAAAACCACTCATCGGCCAGCCAAGCAAAGGTCGTTCCAAATTTCGCCTGAAATTCAGCTTGCAATGCCTGCACTTGGGCAATTACTTCCTGTGCCTTTTCCGTGGTCACGGGCACTAGCTCATCTTGGTCAGGGCGAAAGCGGGTCAGCCCCACAGGCACTACTGCAGCCGAGGCCACTGCGGGCACATCCCCTGTGTGGAAACTGGCCAGATCACGTAGAGTCTGGCTCAGGTGTGGCCCGTCATTAATGCCAGGGCATACCACTACCTGAGCATGAATTTGCAAACGATGCGATTGAAACCAGGCCAGGTGATCGAGGATTTTGGCGGCGCGGTCGTTTTTGAGTAGGCGCGATCGCACCTCGCCTTCCGTCGCATGTACCGACACGTACAAAGGTGAAAGTCGCATTCGCGCAATCCGATCCCACTCAGACTGAGGAATATTTGTCAGCGTTAGGTAGCTACCGTATAAAAAACTCAAACGATAGTCATCATCTTTTAAGTAGAGCGTCTCGCGCTTACCGGGCGGTTGCTGATCGATAAAGCAAAACGGGCAACGGTTAACGCACTGAATCAGGCCATCAAACAGCGCCGTATCAAATTCCAACCCCAGCACTTCGTCATAGTCTTTCTCAATTTCTATGGTGTGGGTGACGCCTTTAGCATCTCGCACCTCTAGCGCCAGCACTTCATCTGAGCAAAGGAAACGATAGTCAATTAAGTCACGGGGGCGCTCACCGTTAATCGCCACCAGCCGATCGCCCGCTTCAAAGCCAATTTCTTCAGCAATAGAGCCAGGCACCACACTAGTGATCCGAGCCGGTGCAATCGAAGTCGTCCGAGAAGAACGATTGGCAGAGCCTTGCAGATGGATTTCAGGCGCAGCAGACATATCAAGAAAAAACGCCAGAAGAAAAGCGCTAGTGCGAAAGAATTCACCCTTCACACTAGCGCTTTTCGAAGAAAGCTTGTCAATTTCTAGCAGAGACCCCTAACAGGCAAGTTAGCGGACTCAATATGGTGCACTAGAACAGGTCAAACTGCAAAAGGCCAAACTGCAAGCACAAACTGCAAGGACGATACTTAAACGTTCTTAATTTGGCCCAGGGCAAGCGCAACCAGAAGCACCACACCAAACGCCAAGCGATACCACACAAACACCCACGTGCTGTGCTTTTTCAAAAACTCAATCAGCCATGCGATCGCCAAATAAGAAGATACGACCGCCGAGAATAAACCGCCTAACAACGGCAAAATACCCACTGCACTATCGGCACCCACCACATCGGTGAGCGACACCAAACCCGAGAGCAAAATAGCAGGCATACCCAGTAAAAATGAGAACCGTGCAGCCGTCTCCCGCTTAAGGCCCAAAAACAAACCAGCAGTCAGGGTAGAACCAGAACGGGACACACCGGGAACCAAAGCCAGTGCCTGGGCTAGGCCCACACCTACCCCATCATTCATATCGAGTTTTTGGAAATCCCGTTTGCGCGAGCCAATTATTTCTGCAATGCCTAGCAGGGTTGCCATCACAATGGAGGTAATGGAGATCGCGCCTGTAGAACGCACAATTGAATTGTCATAGCCGGGCACAAACAGCTTAATGAATAAGCCAGCCACCACAATCGGCACCGTACCCAGCGCGATTCCAAACCCTAATCTAAAATCAGGTGAACTGAATTGACGCGCTAAACCCGCATTCACAAACTTCATGGTCACTGACGACAAATCGTCCCAGAAATACCAGAGAATAGCGGCCACACTGCCCAGCTGAATCACCGCCGTAAAAGACACCCCCGGATCGCCCCAGCCCAACAACACAGGCACGACCTTCACATGAGCCGTAGAACTAATCGGCAAAAACTCCGTCAGTCCTTGCACAATGCCAATGACAATTGCACGCCACACCGTCATTGTATGGTCAGACTGAGCCAGCCCTGTTTCTACCGCAGTGCCTGCGACCGGCCCTATCACTGGCATTACCATTCGCACTGCCATCCATTTTCAGCAAACATATCCATGGGCATTTAATTAATCGTCTCACCTTCAAAAAGCGTCGGTGCGATTGTATCCGAGCCTCGCTCGCCCTCAAAGTCCAAACAACAATCATTTAAACGAGCTTGATGATTTGGTCTACAGGGCGTCTTTCTCTACGGATAATCCAAGGACTATCCAGCAATAGACTCCCCAGAAACCATCTAAAGACGACAAACTGGCAAATCGTAAAGCAGATATTAAGATATCAGACACGTTCCCACGACCAACCGTTAAACTCTAGTGAGAATAAAACCTTTAAAAAATTGGCAATCGAGCCCCCATACATCAAGCGATATGGCTACGATTACCTCCCTTAACAAAACACTCCGGCCACCCGGTAAGACCCAGTGAGTATAGGAAAGCCCGCCTCTCACCCGGTTGATTTTTGTGGCTCTGACCACCCGTAAAGCGTGCTATGTTAAGAATGGTTAATTCATCTCAGAAAAGCCTTGCAAGTTCTTAAGCAGCCCACGCCACAAGTTAAGGATGTTGAGACTTTGCAACTATCTGCCAATGGCCCTCTGCCTAAACGATCTCTAAGCGACTTATTCGTCAACGGTTCGCGTCCTGGCACTCTGCAAGAGCCCTCGGCGATTGTTAATGTCGGCCTTGAACTTCGAAAAAAGTACTCACTCATCAATCAGATTGCCGAAAATTCGCAAGGAAACCGTGTTAGAGCCTTCTTTGCCGCGGCACTGTTAATTGCTGTCCCTGTTTTTATCCAGGCTCCTCTGGTTAGGGTTGCACCCACCCTCAGTTTTTTCATCACCGGGCTTTGGTTATGGCTTGGCTATCGCTGGCTCAAAAAGCCGCACCTCAGCTTATGGGGTGATTTGATTGTCGGATTTAGCTGGACTTGGCTAGCAGGGACCATTTATTGGGGCTGGTTTCGAGCTGATCCATACATTCATCTCCCCATAGAATCCATTGGCTTGCCTTTTGTGCTCACCTTGATGCGCTACGGCAAAGCGAATGTTGGCAATTATTTCTACCTAGGTTCATTGCTAGGTACAGCGATTACTGACCTCTATTTTTATTGTGTTGGTCTGATTCCTTACTGGCGTCAGCTCATGATCAGTGACCCCTCCAATGCTGGGGTTATTCTTCACAGCGCGCTACTCCGAATGGGAACCTATGAAGGGGTTGGCTACGCCATTGTGCTGCTATCGCTGCTGGTGATGTTAGGGACCATCCCAATACGCTCTCGAAGCGTTCGATGGTGGGCATTTAGTGGTGCTATTCTCAGCACTATTCTGGTCGACAGTTTATTTTTTATAGCGGCTATACTGGCTTAGCCTCACATTTGTTAGGAGTGCGTGTTAACGCCCCCCATGTTCGGAATGATTTTTACCGGAAGGTGCTAGCATCTGAGCATAAATATGTGAGTATAAACGCTCGAACCCATTAGGATGGGTGATCAGTAGCACTCAGTAAGATTACGTTGGTGCAAATGCGGTTATGGCTATAGGCTTGTTGCAATAACCTCTTAAGTAGGTGTCTTAAGCCGTTGTTTTTAACCCGCTGTTTTTCAACCATTGGTTTTAGCCATTGCTGCGGGCACCGCCAAGTCTGACTGAATTAGCACTTCTATTTTGCCTTTCAAGTTATTTTTGATTAAACCCTGTGGCAACTCCTGAGAGCACTTCACAACTCGGCCCTTGTCTCGTGCTCAAAACGGAGACAAGTCAGCGGTATTTGCCGCTTGCTGGAAATAACTGCTGGACCGTCGGACGCAGTGATGACAATAATTTTGTCTTGGGTGATCGCTGGATTTCGCGCAACCATGCCATGCTCCAATGCATGGATACGGGCGAGTTCTACCTGATTGATCTGGGCTCTCGTAATGGCTCCTTTATTAATGGTCGGCGTGTCAGCGTACCTGTCACCCTCCACAACGGTGACGCCATCACCTTTGGTCAAACTGAGCTTAAATTTTTCTGCCCTGCCTTAGAAACCGCCAGCTCAGAAGACTTTGGCGCGACCCACAATTTCACCGCCACCGCCACGCTCCACGTTCGGCGTTTGATTTCGGTCTTGGTCATCGATATCCGAGACTACACGGTGATGACTCGTCAGCTCGATGAGAAAATTCTCTCTGAAGCCATTGGCACTTGGTTCCGCTACGCGGGCGAAATCATTGGAGACTATGGCAGCTGGGTGGATAAATATATCGGTGATGCGGTGATGGCCGTGTGGATTCATGGCACCCAAGAGGTAACGCCACAGTCTATGCACCAAATTGCCAAAGCCATGAGCGAGCTCAATCGAATGACGAGCAAGCTCCACGAAGAATTTCCCCTCCCGTTTCCCTTAAGGATTGGCGCTGGTTTAAATACCGGCTATGCCATGGTGGGCAATGCAGGCAGTAGTGATCGCCCTGACTACACCCCCTTAGGCGACACCGTCAATGCAGCCTTTCGGTTTGAAAGCTCAACCAAACAGCTCGGCCTAGATGTTTCAGTCGGTGAAATGACCTACAAGGCCCTAGAAAATTTGGGGGGGGGAGAGCAAACCTTCAAACGATATTCTGTCGAGATGAAAGGCTACGACAGGCCACTAATTACCCACGGCTGCGCCTTTTCAGACCTCGATAGATTTTTGGGGGCCTACGACAGAAAGCATCAAAGCTCATTGCCCGTCCAGTCATAGCTTCGCCAGAGCTGTACCCTCGCCATCTATAGCTCCACAAGCGCCATAATCTCACCAGCAGTTTTAACCAAAGTATTGGGATGGTGGTAGGGGGTTTTCCGCAAAAATGATATCCTCAGATGTAATATGCTGAGAGTAGTTTTAAGAAGAGGGTTTGAGCGGATGAAACGATGCATAAAGCAGGCGTTAGGAACACTGGTAGCCTTTGGAATTTTGATGGGTTCATTGCTCTTTGGCAATGTGCAACCTGTCCTATCACTACAGCTAGATGCAACGTCTATGGGTGGGACAGCGCTGATTGCAAATGCAGGTGGTAAAGAGCTACGCAACTCCGTTGATGACAAGCTAGCGACTGATTACGGCAGCAAAATTGACATCAACAATACCAACATTGCATCTTTCAGAAAGTTCCGGGGTCTCTATCCCACCATCGCAGGTAAGGTTGTGTCTAACGCACCTTATGATTCGATTGATGATGTTTTGAGAATCCCTGGACTGAGCGACGTTGAAAAAAATCGCCTTGAGAAAAACATTGATATCTTCACGATTTCAGCCCCCGATCCTGCACTCGTAGAAGGTGCGGATCGCTTTAACAACGGCGTTTATAAGTAAGCTTTTTAGCTTACAGCTTATAGCAAATAACAGAAGCGAACCTGCGAACTTCTAGTTCATTAGCGTGCCAAAAACTGTCCTTTACTCGTGTGAGTAAAGGACAGTTTTTGTTTGTTTTGTTAAGTCTTGAGGCTGGTTACTAACTGCGGGCTGCGTTGGATTCATCGGGCCTGCTAGAGTAATTCCAGTTTATAAGACCGTCTTTGACCTCTCATTTCCGGAGCGTTTTTTGTTGGCGAATCCATCTTCTGAGAGCCATCAGGGCTTTGACGTATTGGTTATTGGCGGCGGGGCAGCGGGCCTGTATTCGGCCTTGTGTTTATCCTCTGAGCTCAGCATTGCGCTGGTCACCAAAGATAACCTGAGCATCTCTGCTAGCGATTGGGCTCAGGGCGGCATCGCAGCAGCGATCGCACCAGAAGATTCACCTAAACTCCACATCGACGATACCCTCCGGGCCGGGGCAGGACTCTGCGAAACTGATGCGGTCAAGCTCCTGGTGGAAGAAGCTCGCCCCTGCATAGAAGCCCTGGTCGATTTGGGCGTCGCCTTTGACCGCTCGGGCGAGCAGCTCGCCATGACCCTCGAAGCCGCCCACTCGCGCAAACGGGTTCTTCATGCCGCCGATACCACCGGCCATGCAATCGTCACCACCTTGGCCTTACAGGTACTCAAGCGCGGCAATATTCAAGTTTTCAACCAAACCTTTGTGCTGGATCTGTGGGTAGAGGGAGGGACGTGCAAAGGAGCATGTCTTTCGCAAAGCCTCGATGAAACGGCTACTGCGACGCCCCATATTCACTGGGTAAGCGCGCGGGCGGTGGTGCTCGCCACGGGCGGCGGCGGCCAGGTCTTTTCCCAAACGACTAATCCAGCCGCCAGTACGGGCGATGGCATGGCCATGGCATGGCGGGCAGGGGCGCAGCTTCGCGATTGAGAGTTTTTCCAGTTTCACCCCACGGCACTGACAAAACCAGGCGCACCCCGTTTTTTAATCAGTGAAGCCGTTCGCGGTGAAGGGGCGCAGCTCTTAGATAGCAAGGGTCACCGATTTGCATTTGACTATCACCCCGATGGTGAGCTCGCCCCTCGAGATGTGGTGAGTCGAGCGATTTTTAGCCACTTGCAAAAGGCAGACATTCCACACAACCGGGTTTGGTTAGACCTCAGTACCATCGACCCTGACCGCATTCGCTATCGCTTTCCCAATATCATTCGCGTTTGCAAACATTGGGGCGTAGACCTGTTTAAAGAACCGATTCCGGTCTCGCCAGCGGCCCATTACTGGATGGGCGGAATTACCTGCGACCTAGGTAGTGAAACAACGATTAATCATCTCTATGCAGTAGGCGAAAATGCCAGCACGGGAGTCCATGGTGCCAACCGATTGGCGAGTAATTCGTTACTGGAGTGCCTAGTTTATGGCGCACAGCTAAAGAATATTGAGTTAGCTGCCGAGCTGCCCCAACTACCAGCAGGCCAAGTACAGACGTCTGAACTTGCAGATGAATGGCTAAAGGCATTGACCCATTGGCGCAGTCACTTACCCCAGCTAATTTGGAAACATGCAGGAATTTGCCGAGAGCAATCATTGATAAATGAGGCCCTAGCGCAGATTAGACAGTGGCAAGCTCAGTTTAACCAGCTCAGCATAAGTAAAGCACTGACACTTATGCCAGGGGAAACCATCCAGCTGCCAGCATCGGTCACAGCAGATCATGTTCGACTCTGGGGTGAGGTTGGGAATTTGCTTGCGATCACAGCCCTGATCCTCAAAAGTGCCGCCTTCCGCACCGAAAGTCGAGGCGGCCACTACCGCAGCGATTATCCTAAATCCAGCGACCAGTGGCTCGCGCACACCATCATAGAAGGCGAATCTATCAGACAAGCGGCCTCACCCACGCTGCAGAAGGTCTCGTAAATGGGGTCTCGTAACTTGCATGGCAGAATTTTGCCTAGCAACGCGTCCAAACTCGGGCTCACTCAGAGTCCAAACGCTACTGACCAAACACCTGCATCAAGACAGCCAACTTTGAGCAATGCCAATAGTCTATATGGGAGTGGATGAGCCCAACCTTACTGACGCCTAATTCACTACGACCTGGAATAGAGAGCCGAGGTGACCAGGGAAGCGGCGCATCCATATGGAGCGTCCACTGCGTTGTAATCAGGGTTGGCTCCGGCTGCTCAATGGCATGCAAATCCATTTTGATATTGCTAAAAAATCGTGCCAAAAAGCCAATCATTTTGCGATATTTTTCAACCCCCTCAAACGCATTCATAGGGTCTGTAAACTGCACGTTCTCCGCATACAGCTCATAGGTTTGATTGTCAGGGAAACGAGCGTAGTCTTGCCTCAGCTGCTCAACCAGGCCTATACCGTTGCTCCTATCCCCTTTCGCCACAGCATCTTTAGCCATTAGCATCCGCCTTACCTACATTCACCAGCGGCCATAGCCGTTCTAACTGGCGTCGCCAAGCAGACAGCGCATTTTTCGAATAGTCACTGCCACCTTGGCCCATATCGCCCATCATGCCTTCCGAATAAAAGCGATCTAGCGTTTGCAACGTACCCTCTAAAGACTGTCCCTGCTTTTTAGAGGCCACAATAATTTTGGTCACCTGGGCTTCTACCATCTGAGAGAACAAGGCACTGGCACCATCGGCCTTTAGAGCGAGCAATTGATCAATAGCACTCTCAAATTGAGGGACATCGATAGCGGCTAAATCGTATTGAAAAACGCCCCAAACAATATCTTGATGAAAGGCATAACGGGCTTCTTGAGTACCGTCAAAGTTTGCCTCCATCATCTGAGGAATGAACGGCTGTGCCTCTGAAATCGGCATAATAGGCGTCATCAGCTTGAGCCATTCCCCTGGAGAAATTGCCAGGAGTCGCATCCCATCTAACTCAACCTGCCAAGCATCAGGAGGGATATGTTGACAGTTTTTCTCACCGAAGCGTTGCGTGAGAACCGTTGTAATGTCTTCAGGGGTCATAAGGACTTTCTGGGGGCTGTCTAAGGAGCTTTCTTAAGGGTGTCTGTTTTTACGGTAACAGCCAGACCCCAAAAAAGCGGTCTCTCTAGGGACAGACCGCTTTCATAAATGGTCGAAAAATCGCACCCTTCGCATATCTCACGACGTCAACTGTGATCCATCACAGCTAACCAGGAAACTGCTTAGAGGCAACGTCTATTAGTAATCGCCAAAGTCACCCATGCCACCAGCAGCTGGGGCCTCATCACCTTCAGGCTTGTCTACCACGATACACTCGGTAGTTAGCACCATCGCAGCGATAGAAGCAGCGTTTTGCAGAGCAGAACGGGTCACCTTCGCAGGATCAACGATACCGGCTTCAAGCATGTTCACGAACTCGTTAGTCGCAGCGTTGTAGCCCATGCTGGCATCTTTTTCCTTAACGCGCTCAGCAATCACAGCGCCGTTTTGGCCGGCGTTTTCAGCGATACGCTTCAGAGGAGACGTCAGAGCACGGGTCACAATCATGGCCCCCAACAGCTCTTCACCTGCCAAGTTGGAATTAGCCCAATCAGCCAAACCAGGGGATAGGTGAGCGAGGGTCGTACCACCGCCAGGTACGATACCTTCTTCAACGGCAGCTTTAGTCGCGTTGATGGCATCTTCTAGGCGAAGCTTGCGGTCCTTCATCTCAGTTTCAGTAGCCGCACCCACTTTAACGACGGCAACACCACCGGAGAGCTTAGCGAGACGCTCTTGTAGCTTCTCTTGGTCGTAGCTGGATTCAGACTCTTCGATTTGGCGACGAATCTGGTCACAGCGGGTTTTCACAGCGGCTTCGTTACCTTCGGCTACCATCGTGGTGCTGTCTTTAGTGATGGTTACACGGCGGGCAGAACCTAGCTGGTCAAGGGATACTGCATCTAGCTTCAGGCCAGCATCTTCAGTGATGACGGTACCGCCTGTAAGCACAGCAATATCTTCGAGCATCGCTTTACGGCGATCGCCAAAGCCAGGCGCTTTAATCGCAGCCACGTTTAGCACACCGCGCAACCGGTTTACGACCAAAGTTGCGAGCGCTTCTTTCTCGATATCCTCAGAAATAATCAAGAGAGGCCGGCCGGCACGGGCCACTTGCTCCAGCACAGGTACCAAGTCCTGTACGAGGGCAATTTTCTTGTCGGTGATCAGAATTTGAGGATCGTCAAAAGATGCTTCCATTCGCTCAGCATCCGTGACGAAGTAAGGAGAGATATAGCCCTTGTCAAAGCGCATCCCTTCAGTGATTTCTAGCTCAGTCGTCATCGACTTGCCTTCTTCCAAGGAAATCACGCCTTCGCGGCCTACTTTCTCCATGGCGTTGGCAATCATTTGACCCACTTCAGGATCGTTACCCGCAGAGATAGAGCCAACTTGCGCGATCGCAGTTGAATCACCCACCGGCTGAGCCTGACTAGCAATTTGATCCACGAGGTAACCAGTCGCCTTGTCGATACCGCGCTTAAGGGCGATCGCATTGGCACCCGCAGCCACGTTGCGCAGGCCTTCCTTAACGATGGCGTGGGCCAAAACTGTAGCTGTGGTTGTACCGTCACCAGCAGCATCGTTTGTCTTAGATGCGGCCTGACGAATCAGAGAGACGCCTGTGTTTTCAACGTTGTCTTCTAGTTCGATTTCTTTAGCAATGGTCACACCGTCGTTGACGATTTGAGGAGAGCCAAATTTCTTTTCAAGAACGACGTTGCGCCCCTTAGGACCGAGGGTAACCGCAACGGCCTCAGTCAAAATGTCCATGCCACGCTCAAGTGCACGGCGGGCATTTTCGTTATAGATAATGCGCTTTGCCATAGTAGTGAAGTAAGTGTCGTAGTTTTGTTTTGGAGTATGAAACGCGTGCTGTAGGCGTTTAGCTTCGATAGCTTTATTAGCGTTTTCTAGCGACCGTCTTTATCGTTTAGGAGGCGCTCTCGAAAATAGCCCTAAGAAACGGTGGCTAAAATGTCCTTTTCAGAAAGCAAAATGTACTCATCGTCGCCCAGCTTGATTTCTGTACCGGCGTACTTGGAGTACAGAACCTTATCGCCAACGTTCACATCCATGCTGCGGCGATTACCGTTGTCATCAACTTTGCCAGGGCCCACAGCTGTGATTTCCCCAACCTGAGGCTTTTCCTTTGCAGCATCAGGCAAAATGATGCCGCCAGCGGTCTGGGTGTCAGAAGCACCGACTTTGATAAAGACGCGATCGCCCAGGGGCTTAAGGGTAGAGTTGCCTAGAGAGATAGCTGCCATATGAATTACGTTCTCCGCGATGAATCGAAAATACTGACGTTTGCAAAGCCATGCTGCAAAGCGGGTTGCACCAGCGTTAGCACTCTCTGCTGTCGAGTGCTAATCTATCCAATTCAAGCGAGCGATCGCAACAAGCCAAGCGGTACGGGTTCCCGAACTAACCCAAGCCGCCAGCCGGTCAGCACAATCATGTCCCCTACCATCACATAGCTTCTCAACATCACGGTTTAGCATCACGCTCCTGAATGAGATGCCATTTGAGATGCCAACAAGGTGCCAACATTACAAGTCCCTACTCAAGCGTCTCCAAAAGCATCATTTTGTAGTTCACCCTGCATTAATCCCCAATTTCGCTTCATATTTTTTAAAGGAGAGACATCTAGTGATAATCTTAAAGGCGGCACTTTAAGAACATCTTTTGATAAGTTACTGAGTCGCCATATCAGCTAAAACGTAGGACAGGCGCAGGAATGGTCTCCACCGCAGAGAAAACAAACACCGGCTATATCACTCAAATTATTGGCCCAGTTTTAGACGTAAAATTCCCAGGCAACAATCTGCCTAAAATTTACAACGCACTGAAAATTACCGGCAAAAACCCTGCTGGTGCAGATGTTTCCGTAACTTGTGAAGTACAGCAGCTGCTGGGCGATTCCCAGGTACGTGCCGTCTCCATGAGTACCACCGATGGACTCGTGCGTGGCATGGAAGTAGAAGATTTGGGCGCACCCATTAGCGTCCCCGTCGGCAAAGCAACCCTAGGCCGCATTTTTAACGTCTTGGGTGACCCCGTAGACGAAAAAGGCCCTGTGAATGCAGAGAGTTCTCTCCCCATTCACCGCCCTGCCCCCAAGCTTATCGACCTTGAAACTAAGCCCGCTGTATTTGAAACCGGCATTAAGGTCGTAGACTTACTCGCTCCCTACCGACGAGGCGGAAAAGTTGGCCTCTTTGGCGGCGCAGGCGTAGGTAAAACAGTTCTGATTCAAGAGCTGATTAATAACATTGCAAAAGAGCACAGCGGTGTATCCGTATTTGGTGGTGTAGGCGAGCGCACCCGCGAAGGGAATGACCTTTACAACGAATTTATTGAGTCCGGTGTAATCAACGCCGACGACCTCAGCCAGTCCAAAGTGGCCCTGGTATACGGTCAAATGAATGAGCCACCTGGTGCTCGCATGCGCGTTGCGTTGTCTGCATTGACAATGGCTGAGTACTTCCGTGATGTGAACAAGCAGGACGTGTTGCTCTTTGTAGACAACATCTTCCGCTTTGTACAGGCTGGTTCTGAAGTATCTGCACTTCTCGGTCGGATGCCTTCTGCGGTAGGTTACCAACCGACTCTCGGTACTGACATGGGCGACCTGCAAGAGCGTATTGCCTCCACAACTGAAGGCTCTATTACCTCTATTCAGGCCGTTTACGTTCCTGCGGATGACCTCACTGACCCCGCACCTGCAACCACATTTGCTCACCTAGACGCAACCACCACACTCTCTCGTGCATTGGCTTCTAAGGGTATTTATCCTGCGGTTGACCCCTTGGCTTCCACCTCCACAATGCTTCAGCCAGACATCGTTGGCTCCGAGCACTACACCACAGCCCGTGCAGTACAGTCCACCCTTCAGCGCTACAAAGAATTGCAAGACATCATCGCGATTCTGGGCCTTGACGAGCTTTCTGAAGAAGACCGTCAGGTTGTAGCTCGCGCTCGTAAGATTGAGAAGTTCCTTTCTCAGCCTTTCTTCGTAGCTGAAGTCTTCACTGGCATGAAAGGCAAGTACGTCACCCTCGAGAACAGCATCAAAGGATTCAACATGATCCTTGATGGCAAGCTTGATGATATTCCTGAGCAGGCTTTCTACTTGAAAGGCGGCATTGAGGAAGTGATTGAAGCAGCTGAGAAGATGAAAGCTGAAGCAGCGTAGTCACTAAACGCTACGAACAGCCTCCGTAGAGGGGTGACTGATAAGAAGGGGTGGGCTTTGACATAGTCGTATGCACATCGATCTCACCCCTTGCCCACTCTTCCGAGGGGCTTTACTTCAGGATGCATAAGGGGAGTTTCAGGCTCTTACTCATGTCCTAGAAAGTTTTTAACAACAATTATTCAAGAGAGCTATGTCTTTAGTCGTGCGCGTTGTTGCGCCTGATCAAACAGTTTGGGATGACGAAGCCGAAGAAGTCATTTTGCCTAGCACCACTGGCCAACTAGGTATTTTGGGCGGCCACGCTCCCCTATTGACCGCACTAGATACCGGCGTATTGCGCGTTCGCAGCACAGGTAGCAATAAAGAGTGGACATCCATTGCCCTCATGGGCGGCTTTGCTGAAGTCGAAGAAGACGAAGTAACCATTTTGGTCAACGGCGCAGAACGCGGCGATAGCATTGACCAAGCCGAAGCTGAAAAAGAGTACGAAACCGCTAAAGCGACCTCCGACAGTGTCGATAGCAATGATCGCAAAGCCGTATTCAAGGCTGCAAGTGCTTTGAAGAAAGCCCGCGCTCGCCTGCAAGCGGCTGGCGGCAGCGTTTAGAGGCACTTCTTTTCAGCTCATATTAGAAAGCTCAGCGGTCGTTAGGACCACTCAGTTTAGTTAAAAAAGCTCCAGAATTGCTGACAATGAGTCAGTAATCCTGGAGCTTTTTTTCGTGATATGGCTCTCATTAGATCTGTCACGCGTAATTTCAAACATCTCATTTCAAGCGCCTAGAGAAGGCAGATGCTTGAGAGTGTGATATCGCAAAGCAAGTGAAATGCAATGTTGCAGAGCTTCGGTAGGAATTATATCGGCCTGATCGAAGATGATAGCGCGATTACCGTCAAACTTCAGATCCTCTGGATATAACGCTCTAAACGTACTTACCAATTTGGTCTGACATTGAAAATACATAGCGTACTGATTAGGCGCAGCGGATTTCCAGTCCATACGAATCGGACTACCACCGGTCACAGCGTAGCTAGGCTCCCCCCACTTCAACGTTTCCTCAACGGGGCCAACACCTTCGGTTTCAGCAGCCGTATCGATAACGAGTTGACGCAAAAAACCAAGCTTTTCTCGAATGTAACTGGGATAGGACTCAAACTTTTGCAGCACTTCTGGCGTACTAAAAGACGGCATAGGCTTTTGGTGCATTGAATAACCAGCGCTTTAGAACAAATACGATCGCCCCTTGCATACAAACCGCTAGTTCTGACTTTTGGAAATAATCTGTCAGCTATGAGCGAGGTTTGAAGCCTTGAAACTGCCATTGAAAAGGTTTAGCCATGGTGCGATTGAAATAATCGATAAAGGCCAATATTTGTTGTTGTAGGTCATCGGTGGAGACAAAGTTGCCTCGGCGCATCAGCCGTCGGACTAAAATACTGAACCAACACTCAATCTGATTGAGCCAGGAGGTGTGTTTTGGAATGTAGACAAATCGAATGCGGTGGGTTGGGTTAC
>JBCDAG010000036.1:0-27933 GCA_039186165.1 Cyanobacteria bacterium P01_F01_bin.53 | reverse complement strand
GGTGCTCATAAGTGTAGCCATCTAAAATTTCCATAGTTTATGGCGAAAGCCACCGCATCAACATCGCGGTGGCTTTCGTTGTTTCATGGGCTGTTTTAGCAGCTATTTTTCAACCATTTTGTTAACCGTTTTAATCGGTGAATCTACCTGTGTGGGCGAGGACGTCTAAAAACATTTTGGCGGCAGGGGCAGGGGGCGTGCTGGCGAGGGTGGCTGCGCCGATGATGCGATTGAGGCGGATTGGCAGCGATCGCACATACACTCCCTCCGGAATGGGCAACGCGGCCAAGCGAGGAAGCACAGCTGCGCCTAATCCCTGGGCGACCATACTGACAATGGTGGAATCTTCTTTAATCACATAGGCCACCTTAAAAGGTTGATGCGACCGTTCCCAGTGCTCACGCACCGCGCTACTACATTCTGCATAGTTAAAAAGAATAAAAGAATACTCCGAAAGATCATCCCAGGTCAGCTCTTTGGGAGGTGGCACCTCTGTTTTTGGGAGGAGCACCACATATTCATCTTGGGCGATTTCTAACGTCTTAAATTCCTCTGAACGAGGGAGCGGAATCAGGCCGATATCTGTTTCTCCAGCCCTCAAAGCCTGCTCTACACCGGCTGGGTCACGCTCCACAAGGGTCACTTCTACATGGGGAAAGCGTCTGCGAAAGCGCGCAATATTGGCGGGCAATAAATGGGTGGCGGCACTGCGAAACGATGCAATTCGTAGGCGGGAATGGTAGAGCCCTTTTTCTAAATTGACCTCGTAGTCAATGAGCTCTTTGAGGTCCAGCATTTTGCGCGAGTGGACAATCACCCGCTCACCCACGGGGGTAAGCTTTGCACCAAAGCGACCTCGTACCAGCAGCGGCAAGCCTAGCTCTGTTTCTAAAGCGGCGATGGCCCGGCTGACAGCTGATTGGGAAACCTCAAGATGGATGGCAGCATCTGAAAAGGTCCCATGATCGACGACAGCTGAAAGGACCTCAAGCTGGAATATGTTCATAGCCGACATCTATTCGCTTCTTGCATAGATATACACCAGTAGGCGAGTTGATCCTACAAAACCCCGAGGATAAGGTGTGAACAATTCACATTGTTAGCTCATAGCTTCAACTTTAGAGCTGCATCTTTGGCGCTACATCTTTTTGGCGCTAACTGAATCTAAGAGCCAGCTGAATCTAAGAGCTAGCTGATCTATCAGAGGGGTTCCTAATGTTTCAACTACTTCAGTTCCAAAAGTTTAGAGATACGCCCAGCGTTCAGTTTTTTGACATCACCATTCCAGGCTCGAATGCTCGTGACTTGGTGTGCCACACTGGGCCTGCCATTAGTCCTAATAATGCCAAAGATAGCAGCTGGCAATTTTATCTTCACCCTCGTCAGCAAGATAATTTGCTCGCCCTCTCGGGTGGCCGGACCTTTCACCTGGTCAATTTTAAATGGGACCATCCGTATCACGTTGTTCGCTTAGATGCCAATCGCCACATTTTGCAGCTACCTCCTGGCACCTTTCACCGTTCAGAGTCTGACCCTGAGGGTTCTTTGGTCATTAATCAGGCCGTGCGCACAGCGGAAGCTACCGTGCACAGCGAATTCCGAGTGTACAACAGTGGTAAAATTCCGAAACTTCAGCGCCTGTTAGCATCTGGTATTCGCCCCCACTACCACGGGTTTGAAGCTGATGACGTTGATGCTGATGATTATGCTCAGGCCGCATAACTGTTTTTAACCGGTTAGGTTTGTCAGCTGGCTGGTTCAGAGGTGGGATTAGGTGAGAATTGTTGTTCACCATAAGTTGTTCACTCTGTTCACACTGTTCACAGTGAACAACTTATGGCTGTAGTCATTATTCTAGATGGCTCAAGGGCTTTATCCAGGCAACATAGCCTAAAACCAGTAGCCCTATGGCGCTCAAGGGACCAATAAACAGATGATAAAATTGCTTGCCCGTGTTGATGAGTGCAATGCCCGCCCCGAGTGCCAGTACATTAGAAAATAGCAGGTATAAAAAGACGCGTCGGTCCTTCATGACGCGATACCACTGATACATAAAGATAGCGGCAATCACCAGCTGGGTGACTTGGATGAGGCTTTTACCATTGTTTACTCCGTAGAGTATCGGTGTAGATACCATGCAGGCAATGGTGAGAAAGTCCAACAAAGTGTTTTTCCTCAATCCTAGGGAGATTAAACCCAAACCAAGAACGATAAAGCTATAGAACAGATTGTTGAGTCCGGAGATCTGGCTGATGTAGATCCACTGATCGCCTATGTGCTCAGCAACTTCGTAGGACGTGGCGATCGCAAAACAAGCAAATCCCCAGTGGATAAAGGGCAGCGATCTCAGCTTGATCACATGGGTGTAAAAGTGACTGCGACGAGAGAAAATCCAAATATTAATCGCAACAACAACATAAACCGAAAAATGGGCGGCTATCAGAGAGAGTTTAAACCAGGCAGGCATTAGCAGCTAGGACCATGAGGGATACTTTCACCTTACGGACTTTTGATAGCTTTTTGCACTTTCTTCTGCATAAACCGCCTATACCTATGCCGATTTTACCTATGCCACTTTCAGGGGAACGGCATCCTCAGACACCCTAATGGTCTCCGAAGAAACAGCAGGATACAACGACTTTAGAGGCACCGGCTTTAATTGAGAATTTCAAATGAGTTGAAGAACGTATCCATGGCATGTGATCGCTCCACCGTATTACCTACTGGTGTTAAGGGCTGTAACCCTGTACCCGCAGAAAACAACTCACTGGTGGCCGTGAGCATGTAGGCGCGATCGCCTGCCAGATAGCAACGAGAGACCTGAAGCGACCCCTCTGGTGTCAAAAATTCGGCCTCCACCCCATGATGATGTCCAAAAGCAATCGGTGTTGGGGTCGTTCGAAGCGCGCCATCATCACTCAAACTGCTGACACAGCTCAGTAAGGCGGCTTCCACATTGTCGCCTGCATTGGTTAAGTGGTCTGACTCGATAAAGGCCGCAGCATAAATCTCTAAATGATGGGGGCTGACCAGCTGCATTTGCATATACATACGGGAGCTAGCGGTCAGGACTTCGGACGTATCGGTGTTGGGCGTAAAGGTGTAGGCTGCTGGTTGGCTGGGCATAGAGACGCTGAAGGCACCTTCTTCACTCGTAAATCGTTGCCAATCGCTGCTAGAGCCGGGGTTTAACCCCGTGGTTATCCCCTCGGCAGGTGCTTCCTCAGCAGGTGCTTCCTCAGCAGGGCCTGCTTCAGTGGGAGCGGTTTCGTCAACTTGCTTAGTCTGACTGGCAGGTTGACTCTCAGGTTGAACAGCAGGGTTCCCCGTTAAAGCTTGGGCGTGGGCCGGAGCGGTACTCACTGCCAAACTACATAGCAAGCTGGAAAGGACGCTTGCTACCAGGCCCCTTTTGATTTGGGTTACTGGCATGGGCTGATTAAGGGCTATTGGCTGCAAATCAGTCATGGGGGAGGCACGAAAGGACATAGGGGCTATTGTAAAAAATGCAGTGCTACAACGATGGGCAAAAATACATCCAACACTAGCCGAGCGCTTACGGGAAACACTGACAGCGTTTAGGGTGATATTTTTCCTAGTTTGAGACTCTTAAATAAAGAATTGGTACGCTAAGCGCCTATTCCGAACAGGCATGTTCAGGGGCTACGCCGTTGCATTAATTCTCCACAACTCAATTTACTTTGCAACATACTGGGTCTGTATCCGGACAATCTATTCAGCGCAACCCCTGCATTGCCCAACGCTCTGGAAGTATATTTTTTCTGTGGGAAACGTCCTTAGCATTGTGTGGGAAACGTCCTTAGCATTGAAGGAATGAGCCGGGGAAATAACCAGGATACAAACCTCAATTTCTCAATTTAACGTCTCAAAGGTAAAACAGGCGTAAACTCTGTGTATCTAACTGTTGGTACCTTTAGAACGATTGTCCTCAGTTAGTGCCCTAGTTGCAGATGCCCCAGCCACAGATGCCCCAGTCACAGTCAGCCCCCCTGAAAGTATGGTTCTTGAGTGGGCTCATTACATTAGGTGTCGTCGCCGGTATTGGCCGTTTGATTATAAGCCTGTGGCCCGCACCGGTGACCCGTGCGGCTGAGGCGGTGGACTTTGAAGACAGCTTGCAAGGCAAAGCGGCTGTGATTGCCCAGGAGTCAACATATCTCTCGGAGGCCGCTTGTCCAGAACGAGATCGCCTATCGTTTGAGGCGCTTAAGTCAGAGGGCATGATGGCTCAAGCAGAGAAAGACTATGCCAACGCCGAGCGCAAGTTTGAACTCGCCGCGAGCCTATGCAGTGCCCCCGAGGTAATGATTGCACTCAATAATGCTCGCATTGGGGCTGGGGAAGCGCGATCGCTGGTGGTGACGGTCCCGTTTAGCGGCAGCAATGCCAATAATGCGATTGAAATGCTGCGAGGATTTGCACAGGCCCAGGATGAGGTGAATAAAGCCGGTGGCATCAACGGAGTGCCTTTGAAGCTACTGGTAGCCGATGACGGTGACAGTGAGGAAACAGCTCGGGAGTTAGCGATCGCACTGACCTCAGATCCTCAATATGACCATGTTTTAGGCGTGGTGGGGCATTGGACCAGTGACGTCAGTTTAAAGGCGGCGGCGATTTATCGCGATCGCAAACGGCTGGTCTTTATGACCCCGATTAGCACGACCAAAGAGTTGAGCGGGTATAGTCCCTGGGTTTTTCGGGCCACGATTAACAACCGTAGTGGGGCAGCAGCCCTAGCCCAACACATGCTGAAAACATGGGGCCTCAAAAAAGCGGCTGTTTTTTATGTGGACGGGGTTACCTACAGTGAGGAAATTGCAGACGAATTTGCGGCGATTCTAGAAGGCTCTTCTTGGGGCGAAGTGGTTAACGCAGCAGATATGGGGGATCCCTCTTTTAGGCCGAAGCACAGTGTGGAACAGGCTAAAAAAGCGGGCGCTGAGGTGATTTTGCTGGCCACCAATAATGGCTCCCTTGAGGATGCGATCGCCGTGATTAAGGCTAACAAAGGCCAGCTGAAAATATTAGGTGATCTGGCCAACCTATACACCCCCAAAACTCTTGAAGATACAGGCCTAGTGTCCGAAGGAATGACCATGGCCGTGGCCTGGGATATTGACGGTGAGACCAATCCAGCCTTTGTTCAGCAAGCTAATACGCAGTGGAAAGGGCCGGTAAACTATGTGACGGCCATGTCCTACGGTGCAGTGAAGGCTATGGCCGCTGCGATTGGGCAATCGCCAACCCGCAATGGTGTCCAGTCAGCCCTCAGCCAGGAAAATTTTCAGGTGCTTGGCGCGGCCAAAAGTCCGATGGAATTTGTTCGCGGTGACTTACAGACCAAGGTGCAGCTAGTCGAAGTAACCAAGATTGCTGACAGCACTGCTGGCGCGACGCCGCTAGATTTTGTACCCCTCAAGCCCCAACCTACGTCGGTAAGAAGTAGTCAGCATACGCCGAATAGAGGGTATCGTTACCGATCGCCCTGAGTAAATTATCGATAACCCTTGACCTGGTTTGAATGCTGTCAAAGTAAATTCTGTTACCACGATTGAAGCGTGCGCCCCTAAAATAAGAATTTGAAGCATCGCTTTACGCATAGGCAGGATTTTCCTGCTTTAGACTCTTTGGCCTTCCATAGCAGGACCCTATTGTCATGACCCAGCCGTCTAATCGCTCAGCCTCTGTCAGTAACACTCACAGTGCGCCTCATTCCCTAGGGCCGGTAGCAGATAGAGTGCTGATTTTTGACACGACATTGCGCGATGGTGAGCAGTCACCGGGCGCAACCATGAACGTGGCAGAAAAGCTGGCCGTGGCCAAACAGCTCTCTCGGCTCAAGGTAGACATTATTGAAGCAGGCTTTCCCTTTGCCAGCCCTGGCGATTTTGAAGCGGTCCAAACCATTGCAGGCGAAGTCGGCACGCCCGATGGTCCAACAATCTGCGGCCTGGCACGGGCAACCAAGGGCGATATTGAGTCGGCGGCAAAGGCGATCGCACCCGCCGCGAAAGGGCGCATCCACACCTTTTTGGCCACGTCTGACATTCACATGAAGTACAAGCTCAAGAAATCGCGACCTGAAGTACTGGCGATGACTGAGGAGATGGTGGCCTATGCCAAGGGCTTTACGCCCGATGTCGAATTTTCGCCCGAGGATGCGGGGCGCAGTGAGCCCGAATTTTTGTACGAGGTGCTAGAGACGGCCATCCGCGCAGGGGCGACAACGCTCAATATCCCCGATACGGTGGGCTACCTGACCCCCACGGAGTTTGGCGATTTGATTCGGGGCATTAAGAGCAATGTTCCGAGTATCGATAAAGCGGTGATTTCGGTCCATGGTCACAATGACTTGGGCCTAGCAGTGGCTAACTTTTTAGAGGCGGTGAAGGCCGGTGCAAGGCAGCTAGAGTGCACCATAAACGGCATTGGTGAGCGGGCGGGCAATGCGGCCCTAGAAGAGCTGGTAATGGCGATGCACGTACGCCGTCAGTACTACAATCCATTTTTTGGCTTGCCCCCTGAATCAGAAGCACCGCTGACGAATATTAATACCCAGGAGCTGTACAAGTCTTCACGACTGGTTTCAAATGTGACGGGGATGCTGGTGCAGCCCAATAAGGCCATCGTCGGGGCCAATGCCTTTGCCCATGAGTCGGGCATTCACCAAGATGGTGTGCTGAAAAACCGGCTGACCTACGAGATTATGGATGCGCAGCTGATTGGCCTGAATGACAACTCGATTGTGCTTGGTAAGCACTCGGGTCGTAATGCCTTTCGCACGCGGCTCAGCGAGCTAGGCTTTGAGCTGGGCGATCAGGAGCTGAATAAGGCCTTCTTACGGTTTAAGGATGTTGCCGATAAAAAGAAGGAGATTAGCGATCGCGATCTCGAAGCCATTGTGAATGATGAAACCCTGCAAGTGGCTGAACACTTTAAAGTTGAGCTGGTGCAAGTATCTTGTGGTAACAATGCGCAGCCCACGGCCACAATTACCCTACGTATGCCGGATGGCCAAGAGCTTACAGATGCGTCGGTGGGCACAGGACCTGTGGATGCCATTTATCGAGCCATTAACCGAATGGTAGATATTGAAAATGATCTGATTGAATACTCTGTGCAGTCCGTCACCGCCGGGATTGATGCCATGGGTGAGGTAACCATTCGGGTGCGCAACGGCGAGAGAATTTACTCTGGCCATGCGGCAAATACAGACATTGTGGTGGCCTCAACCTATGCCTATATCAATGCGCTAAACCGGCTGTACACAGCCATGCAGGCAGGTGCTACTTTACACCCTCAACGAGAGAAAGTCCCCGCGGGTACTGGGGTGTAGCTTGAGAATGTCGTAAAGAAGCCCAAAAGGTACCTGTGTGGGTACTACGATTTTGTATAGGGGTGTAGCAGTGTGTAGGTACTGGCTCTTAAGCAGGCCATACCTTTACAGCAGAGAAGACGCCCCATGTCCCCTCAACCACCGAATTCTAGCGATCCGTTGCCCGAGTTGCGCTTGGGCGATAGTGGAGAGGCTGTGAGTGAGTTGCGACAGCTTTTGGCTAAGTGCGATCGCAATTTTGGCCTGCCAGGCATTCCTGTTGGCGATGTATTTGATACGCAGCTAGAGGCCATTATCAGAATTTTTCAGTATCAGGTGTTTCTCCTGCAAGATGGCATTGTCAGTGACAAAACTTGGCGTGCCCTCCAGGCAGATGCACCCGTGCACATGCCCAGTGTGCAGCTGGGTAGCAATAATATGGCGGTCAGGCAAGCCCAGCGGCGTTTGCGTCAGCACAATGAATATGAGATTTCCCTGGATGGCAACTTTGATCAGGTCATGCACGAGGTGGTTGTCACTTTCCAAACGCACCAAGGCCTAACATCAGACGGACGGATTGGTCCGGCAACTTGGCTTTGTCTAAGCCAACGGTAGGCGCGTCAAAGACAGAGCAGCCGAGGACATACAACCTGTTTATTTTTTATATAGGAAAATCTGCATATTTTTGGAGGAAGGATCTAATAGATCCATACAGGCCCCAAAGAAACAAGGAAACATCCCATGGACTACACCACTGCATTTCAGTCTGCATTGCTAGCGAGGGATGTCTATGAAGACTTTTCCGAGATTACCTTTAGTGATTGGGATGGCGTGACGCCGAAGCTCATTAAAGATGACAATACCGATACCCAGCTCGCCATTTTAGAAGATTCGACAACCCAGCAAGCCATTATCGTATTTCGTGGCAGTAGCGCCATTAAAGATTGGCGAACTAACTTAAAGCTTAGCAATCGCACCCACGAATGGTTTCTCTCAGGCAACAAAGAAGAGGGCAAACAAGAGATTGAGCAACAATCTGAGCCCGTGAGCAAAGCGGTTGGGGAGATCAACGATATGGATGCCACCGTGGTGAATGATAATGCGTTGATTTATCCCAAGGCGTATGGAGACCCTAGCAATCCAGTCAGAATGCACCGTGGCTTTGTGAGCGCCTATCTCTCTGTTCGCGATCGCATTCATCAGTATGTCAGCAATAGCCAAGCCACACAGTACCGAGTTGTTGGCCATAGCTTAGGGGGCGCACTGGCTAAGCTGTGTGCGGTTGATCTGGACTACAACTTTGGCAAACATACTAAAGGCAAGCAAATTGAGATAGAAGCCTATACATTTGGAGCCCCTAAAGTCGGCAATAAGGCATTTGTTGACTCCTACAATGCGCGGGTGCCCAACACCTATCGAATCGTCAACGGTTGGGATGCGGTTCCCAACTTGCTCCGTATGTGGCAAGGCTATCGCCATACCGATAAGCTAGTTCAGCTAAAGCGTAGCTTCAGCGTGAGACTTATCTCCAAACGGATTAAGGATCATCTGATGGATAGCTATATTGGTGCGCTGCAAGCAGAGCTTGGCCGACAAGAAGAGAACATCAAAGCCGAGGAGATAACACGGGCAGTTGGTCTTGGCAGACAGGTGCTCCCCATCAGCAAACCGGCTGCTTTACGGTAAATATTTTTAGCTGCTTCCGGCTGTATTTACTCACCGAATAGCTCAGGGCTAAATAAATCGTTTAGCCTAAAAGAGGAAACAATTTGAGGGCAACATTATGCTGACAAAGCATCCTTTACATTGGAATCTAGTCACGGTTGCCAGTCTATTTTTAGTCCTCACATCCGCCCTTATTCTCTCGAATGGTTTGGATGAAGCTTGCATCTTTCTGGCATTACGGGTGAGTTCATTAACCACGGCATTACCGTTTTTTCTGGTCTTTGCAATGCAGCCATTGCAACGCCTGGGGCTAACACGTGAAATGGGACTGTGGGCACAGCAGTACGCCCGTGACCTATGGGTGATTGCGGCGGTCAGTCATCTGATTCACTTGGCCCAAATAGGGTTGTATTACACCCTGGGGCGGTCGTGCTCTGCGATTTCTTGGGCGCTAACAGCACCAATGTGGCTTATTCTCGTTTGGTTTGCAGGCTTGGCGATTGTTCAACCCAGTTGGTTTAACTCTATCTGTGCTGATGACTCTGCTGCTGAATATGTCGCTGAAAAAGCACCTTTAACCAGGGCACGCCTGTATCAGCTAGGTAGCTGGTATGTGTGGTTGATATTTGTCGGGGCCTTTGTCGGTGGCGCGGCGGCTCAACATCTGTTGTTTTACAATTTGCCTGCTGCGATTCTATTTATCGCTGCGGCTATTTTACGGGTGCTACCTCGTCGTATAGTGCCTGCCCACTAGCTCATTAGTCTAACAGGCGTACTCCTCTTAAAACGCCTCACCTCAAGCATGGAAGACACTGTAAAAACTCTCAACAGACTGGCCCAGATGCTCAAGATGGGTGCCGTCATTATATGGTTAGTCTTTTCTTTTCATACTAATGCGGTTTACGCTCGTGGTGGTTGTTTCAGCAGCGGCACAAGCATTTTAACGCCAGCGGGCCATACCCCTATTGAACAGTTACAGCCAGGCGATCGCATTACAGGACTAAACTTCAGCACCCATCAAATGGAAGCGGAAGAACTTGGTGACATTCAAGTTCTTCACTCACCCGACTACTACCTGATTAACGGCAGCATAAAAGTCACGGAGACGCATCCCTTTTATGTGCAAGGAACAAACCTACAGCAAGAAACAGAATGGTCACTGACCAAAGTTCAAGACCTAAAGGTGGGTGATGCCTTGTTAGGAGAGAATGATGCTCAGGTAGTGGTGACGAGCATTGACCATATTGACGAACCGTTGACGGTTTATAACCTGCTGTCGGTAACACCCGATCACAACTTTTATGCCGGGGGCGTGCTTGTTCATAACAAGGGCGGTGGTGGTGGTGGCGGCAGTGGCGGTGGTGGCGGTGGTAGTTACATTCGTGGCAGTGGTCACGGAACGCCTATCAATAAAACTACGGTGGCTGGCTTTGCCTTGTCCGTGACGATATTCCTACTGGTGGTACCGCCCGTTGTTTTCTGGTATGAGCTGTACAATCTCGTTCGGTTTTGGGGTAAAGACTTTACGGACGATGCAGACTTAATCGAATTTGCCGAACGTATCAACGGCCAGTTCTTGAATCGTTACGCGCTGAATTATTCGGAAGATACGGAGGAGTGGGTAACAACCCCACCTCACCCTGCGCTGGATGAACAGATCTATCAGGCTGTTCTCACCCAAGCTGAGCTGGTTGAAAAGGTGAGTGACTTATTTGTTCAATACCAAACTGATTGGAGTCAACGAGCGTTCGAGAACATGACGGACTACGTTGCACAGCCATTTTACGATGCCCAATACAGAACCTTTCAAAGAAGTTTTGGGAATAACGTTGATGCTATTTATCAACCAACGCTACAGGCAATTGTCCCACTGAGCTATCAGAGCTATCAGCAGGCAGAGGAGGTAGAACAGGAAGCGGAAAAAGAAGACGAAAGAAGAGAAGACCAACACATTTTCCGTGTGCAAATCAATGCCACAATGGTGAACTTTGAGCTTTCACCTAGGGGCACGGTCGTCAGCGGCAAAGCCTATCCACGAGGCTTTACAGAGTATTGGGAGATCGCCATTAGGGAAGATAAAGCGTGCCATTTGCTCAACATTTACCTGACCCATGACCCATGAGATAGCACCCATGAAAATGCCTATGAATAATGCCCATAAATAGCAACCATGAGAAGTCAACCGACTACCAGTCGGGGCTGAGCTTTCCGGCATCATTTTTTCGATAAGGAAGCCAGAGCAATCCAAAGCACTGTTGGGTAATATTTGTCGATTTGGGGGAGATGGTGACAGGTTCTATGGTTAATTGGGTTCCTTGAAATTCAAGCTCTAGCTCTGAGATGGCTTGTTTTAGCTCAGTTTCTAACGCTGCGAGGTCATCGCGAATGAGTACTGCTTTTTCCTGAGCCTGCTGCACATCCATTTTCGACTGGCTGATTTTTCCGGCGGTGCGAATGGTGCGCCCCACGCTATTGGCCATACGGCGACCTCGGCCTGTTTTTCGCCCCATAAAAGCACCGAGTACGGAGGAACCGAGGGCGATCGCAGAATCCATTTGCTTTTGCTGTGCTTGCTGCGCTTTGCGCTCTACGGTTTGCTCTGCTCTCAGCAGCTTCTTTTCGGCTGACTGGAGCTTAGTGGCGTAGCTCTGTTGGAGCTTGGCAACGGCGACATCTCTCAGCTCGCGATGGTGATGCTGGAGGCGAGCGGTGAAAGCAGCTTTATCTTCGCCAACGTCGCTGACCAGTTTGGGTGACCTGGAGCGATAAAGGGTGAGGCCCCGCTGTTGTCGTACGTGCTGTAAGAAGGCTTTTTCCCATTTGGCAAAGGTTGTTGCTTTTTCAGCAGCTTTTGGTAACGATGCGAACGTTGCGCCTGCTAACGGCTCAGCTTCAAACTTTGCAGGATCAATTCCTGTTTTAACTGCCGTATCCCAACTGATTGCTTCGTCTTTTAAGGGTGCGATGAGGGTCAGAAATCGCACTTCATCCACACCATAGGTTTTGCTCAGATAGTTCACGTCAGCAGCAGCAACTACCGCAGGCTGATACACCACCCCTTGGCCAGCCACAGTAGCAGCTAGGAAGTAGGTGTCTGCGTCTGCTGCTATGACTGTCTCTTTAGGTGTCTCTTTGGGAGCTTCTATGGCCGTTTCTATCGGTGGTGAGGTGGTTGAGGAGCCCTCAGCGACAGCAGCCGATTCACTCAACGTGCTCTCTTGAATCGAACCCTTCGTTGGCTTACTTTGTGGCACCACCTGATTGAGCTGCTTAATCTGTTCCCGCGTCATCGGCCCACACAAATAAGACATGGTCCACCTCGTCTGAAAAATAACGGGACGATCTTCATGGACATTGTGTAGGAGAAATACCCGCTTGCCCAACCGCCCCAACAGCTCCTCAAGTTCTGGTGTATCCAGGCCTGATACACCGCGTAACCCTTCAATCAGGCGGGCCTTGTCACGTTCGGTTTGCAGCCGCCCAATACACCAGGTGCCCATATTCGACAGCGCTTTGTAATCCAGATCAACCGGATTTTGGGTGGAAAGCACTAAGCCTATGCCAAAGGCTCGTGCTTGCTTAAGCAAGGTTAAGAGAGGACGTTTTGACGGGGGATTAGCCACCGGGGGTAAGTAGCCAAAGATTTCGTCCATGTAGAGTAAAGCCCTCAGGCTGCCTGTCCCAGACTGGGTGCGCATCCAACCCAGCAGGGCATTGAGCAACAGCGTGGTAAAAAACATTCTTTCGCGATCGCTCAAATGCGCAATGCTAAAAATCGCAGCCCGCGGCTTCCCTTCTGTGGTGTACAACAAGTGCTGAATATCCAAAGGTTCGCCCTGTAGCCAGGTCTCAAAACCGGGCGAGGCTAACAGATTATTGAGCTGCATGGCCAGGCCAAAGCGCTCTTTGGCAGGGTAGAACAGATCCAACTTCATCACGCCAATTTGTTCAAACGGGGGCGTTTGAATAGCCTGAATAAGACCGGCCAGATCAATGCTGTTGCCTTGGTCCCAGGCGGTTTCTAAAATGTTGGCCAGGAGAATGTGTTCTCGACTGGTGATGGGGTCGGCCTCAATGCCGAGGAGGGTAAGCAGGCTGATAATGGTGGATTGGATGCGATCGCGCTTAAGATCGCCATCGGCCATTACCGCCTGGGGCGGAACCTCAAAAGAGCGTAAGACACTGATCGGGAGCCCGGCTGAGCTACCGGGGGTGTATACCGCGAGTTCTGCTTGCGATCGCAATGTGCGAATCCGTTTAGCCGCTTGGCCCCACTGGGCTAAGCCCTCAGTCCATAAATCAGCCTGCTGCTGGGCATAGGCGGCGACATCCATCCCTTGGGTCGCAGCAGCTTGTTCATCGACCCAAGGCTGAAAGCTCTTAGCCTCTAGCGCATCAAAGGTCAGCAACAAGTTGGCCAGGTCACCCTTCGGATCAATAGCAATCAAGGGGATATTGTCCATCAGGGCTTCTTCGAGCAAGGTAATGCCGAGGCCCGTTTTACCGCTGCCAGTCATCCCAACAATCATGGCGTGGGTGGTCAAATCCGGCGAATCGTAGAGCACCAAAGGCTCTAGCAAATTACCGTCTTCTAGGCTGTACTCCCGACCGAGATAAAATTTCCCAAGCTGCTCGTAGTTTTTTGCCATGATCGATGACTCATCATTCCTAGAGAATATGTCGGAAAATCTGCGGGGGAGCCCAGACCGTTTCTAACCAGCTTATTGGCTTTTCCAGATCACATACCTCTGCGCCCAATAGGTTTTAGCCTATAGCCTTCTATGTATTTATTAACAGGTAAAGTTCCAATTACTGGGGCTACAATGGGTTATTTTCTTGAGTAGCGCTACTACAGGTGTTGCTTCCTCTATGCATATTCTTATTACTGGCGGTGCGGGCTTTCTCGGTCAACGGCTAGCCCAGCAACTTCTACAACATCCCATTATCGGTAAACAGCTGCAAAAGCTCACCTTGGCAGATGTTGTCGATGCACCGCTGCCTGCCGACGATCCGAGGGTGTCTAGTGTTAAAAGTGATCTGACAGACCCCCAGGCGGCAAAAGCACTGATCACCCCTGATGTAACGGCGGTGTACCATCTCGCGGCGGTAGTAAGTGGGCAGGCAGAGGCTAATTTTGACCTGGGCATGGCGGTCAATGGTGAGGGCACCCGGCTGTTGCTAGAAGCGGTACGCCTTGGGGCACCGGGCAGTATGTTTGTATTTGCCAGTTCGCTGGCGGTTTTTGGCGGCGAGCTGCCTGATGTGATTACGGACACCACGGCATTGAGGCCGCAATCATCCTATGGGACGCAAAAGGCCGTTGCCGAACTTTGGGTGAATGATTACACCCGCAAAGGCTTTATTGATGGACGGATACTGCGCTTGCCCACGGTGTGCGTCCGCCCCGGCAAGCCCAATGCGGCGGCCTCTTCCTTTGCTAGCAGCATTATTCGTGAGCCCCTCAGTGGCGAAACGGCCCTCTGCCCGGTAGATACCGCCCTACCGCTGTGGCTCTCTGGCCCGGATACGGTGACGGCCAATCTGGTTCATAGCCTGAGCCTGTCGGCCTATCAGTTTAGTGATACTCGCACGATTAATTTACCGGGCATTACTGTGACGGTGCAGGAGATGATTGAGGCGCTGGCGGCGGTGGCCAGTAAGGATACGACGAAGCTGATTCAGTATCAGCTGGATGAAAACATTTCTCGAATCGTCGCTAGCTGGCCCAGTCGCTTTGATGTGAGTCAGGCGATCGCACTCGGATTTACCGGCGATCGCACCTTCACCGATATCGTCCGTGCCCACCAGCAAACGCTCCAAACAGTTGCCTAAAAAACGCGCTATTAGGTCACGCCATTAGGCCAGTGCGAATAGGCCAGTGCAGATAGGCCAGTGCGGATAGGCCAGTGCGGATAGGCCAGTGCGAAAATCTGTTATGAACGTAACCAAACCAAATCAATTTTGAATAAACTTTTTTGAAGTATTGAAGAGAAACATCCGAAAACCCGCTGGGGGGTTCTGAATTTAGAATTGTAATCGCTATGGTAGTAAGGATACGTGTTGTGATTCTTACATTCAGGTGTACGGTGAGGAGTTTGCTATAGGCAACTCATAACCGCCTCCGATTGCCTGAATTGCATCACATTTCTCATAACCAGGGGGCCTATGTTTAAATCGTTAATGCAACCGCTCCAGCTCTTTTTGAAAGGGGCCACTGGCAAGGATCGTCACAAAAAACAACAGCTTGCCCAGCAGTTACACGCCCTTCAGGTTGCTTACGATCGGCTCCAGTGTGATTACGATCAGCAAAGCAAAGCCTTTGAAGCCCTCCAGCGCGATCGCAATGAACTCAACACGCTTTTTAACTGTGCTGATCAGGAGAACAAGGAGCTGACGGCCCAGAACAAAGGATTGCGATCGCAGCTCAAAAAACTAGAAGAAGACAACCAGACCCTCAGAAGCGAACTCATTTATCGCCATCAAAAAGATGAGATTAGCGCCTACCAAAACACCCCTGATGCGCACTCACAAGAGACAACGTCAAATAGCTCAAGTGCCTTAGCGAAGGGTGGGCGTGAGGTTACAGAACCTGCGGGCATGTCCGGCTCGCAACAGCCCTTGGAAGAGGTCAATCTATCCAAGGTGTCTTTAGCGCTGGTCGGCGGCCATGAAACCACCCATCGCGAAGTTAGCGAAGAGCTGAAAAAGTACGGCCTGAAGCGCTGCGTACATGTTCCTCCCCACAGCATCGCGAGTAATAGCCGCAATCAAATTAAGGACAAAATCAGCCAGTGCGACCTGATTGTGACCATTACGAGCTACGTGGATCATTCTGTGGTGCGCTGCGTAAAACAGCTAAGAGATACCCAAATGCTCGCAGGAGAGGTGATTCGGGTCAGCTGCCATGGGAAAAGCGGCGTTGTTCGAGAAGTGTTAGATTACTTTGCCGCTCAGCCTGCTCAGCCTGCTTAGGGGATTTTTGCTGTTTAGTTCTGCGCTGTTTAGTTCTGCGTGAAACTACGTTGCTCCAGTCAGCCGAATCCGATTAATAAACCGACCTGCTCAAATGTTCTGATAAACGTACCTAAAAAAGGGATTTTGGGCCGAAATACCCTATTCTACGGGGAATGTGGGTATTTCGTTATCGATTTAATTGTCGTGACAATAATTTGTAGCGTAAATCTGTGGCATTGAGCGTTAAGCTAGCAGTGCAGAATTTGAGGGTGTATAAAAATGCACAGCCCCCTGAAAGACCATCCTTGGATTACCCCCGCAATCCCCGCCATCGTTGCCTTTGTCGCATCCGTAGGCCTCAGCGGCTGTAATCAGGTCAGCACCAATGCTTTTGAAGCCACTGCTGACTTTGAAGCCACCGCCGCGACGACTTACACCTGGCAGGTGGAGTACAAGCCCAGAAGCGTCGGCCAAGATCGGCCTAACGACCGGCGTCTGGAAAAATTTGAATCAACCACAGTTGTGAATGTGAATGGCATTCGCCCGGATGCTGCCGGATCTGGCCCTGATAATAAGGGATTGTGGTGGCCCGTTTTACCACCAGAGCCCACCGTCGATGATATGGAAGATCGGCAACTTAAAGGGGAAACCCCCCGCCCGCCCGAGGTGATTAAATCAATTGATTATGCGATTACCTTTAACCAGGCGGGAGAAAGCAAAACCCTGCCGACCGATCACGATGTTTACCGTCAGGCGGTTAAGGCCTTCGAGAAAGATCGGCCATTGCAGCTGACCCTGGGGCCAAAGGATCAGTCCGAGCTTCAGGCAGAGGTACAGTAGTTGCTATAAAATAAGGCGACCTTTAACCTGCTCCCTTGCATACAGCAACTGCAAAAATCCATGACCCAGCCCCGCATTCTTTCAGGCATTCAGACCACTGGCAACATGCATTTGGGGAACTACCTGGGCGCTATTCGTAACTGGGTGGAGTTGCAACAGGGCCATGACTGCTTTTTGTTCATGGCTGATTTGCATGCGATTACGGTGCCCCACGACCCGAAGGTATTGGCGGAAAATACCCTTAAAATTGCGGCCACCTATATTGCCTGTGGCATTGACCCTAAGGTGTCAACGATTTTTGTACAGTCTCAGCTGCCTGAGCACAGCGAGTTGGCTTGGCTGTTTAACTGTGTGACGCCGCTGGGTTGGTTGGAGCGCATGATCCAATTTAAGGAGAAGGCGCTGAAGCAGGGGGAGAATGTCAGCATTGGCCTGATGGACTACCCCGTGCTGCAAGCGGCGGATATTTTGCTCTATGAGCCGGATGTGGTGCCGGTGGGTGAGGATCAAAAGCAGCATTTAGAGCTGACCCGCGATATTGCGGGCCGGATAAATTACCTATTCGGCACTGAGAAAAAACCGATTTTGAAGGTGCCTGAGCCTTTGATTCGCAAGGCTGGGGCGCGGGTGATGAGCCTGACCGATGGCACCAGCAAAATGTCCAAATCAGACCCTTCGGAGCAGAGCCGGATTGATCTGACGGATGCGCCTGCGGTGATTACGAAAAAAATTAAGCGGGCGAAGACGGATCCAGATCGAGGCCTGGAGTTTGATAATCCTGAGCGGCCTGAGTGCCATAACTTGCTGAGCTTATATCAACTGCTCTCGAATCAAACGAAGGAGGCGGTAGCGGCTGAGTGTAAGGAGATGGGCTGGGGGCAGTTTAAGCCGCTGCTGGCGGAAACGACGGTGGAGGCACTGCGGCCTATTCAGGAAAAATATGATGAGCTAATGGGCGATCGCGCTTACCTAAAGGAGGTATTGGCGGATGGTAAGGAGCGGGCTCAGGCCGTGGCGGCTCCGACGCTGAAAAAGGTGAAGGATGCGATGGGGTTTGCCCAGTAGTTTGCTCCGTAAACCTATCTAAATGGCCATGACGGATTTCAATCGTGGGACATCACCCGTTTTGATAGGGGATAGTGTGGAAAGTCGGTAAGATGGCTCATAAGAAATTATTAAAATCTCCCTTATGGATAACGGACGTTCTCTTTCTGACCTTAGTGCTGGACTGTCCTACGGTGCTATGAAAAGTGCTGTGAGTAGCGAAAGTAAGCTGAAGTCGGCCATTCGTTCTGGGGAGTTTTTGGTGACGGCTGAGGTGATGCCCCCGAAGGGGGGTGACCCTAGCCACATGCTAGAAATGGCGGGGCACCTGAGGGATTGGGTCCATGCGGTAAATGTGACCGATTGTAGTCGGGCGGTGTTGAGAATGTCTTCTTTGGCCTGTTCGGTGCTGCTAAAGCAGGCGGGGATTGAGCCGATTTGCCAAATGACGGGGCGCGATCGCAATGCGATCGCAATGCAGGCGGACCTGATGGGTGCCCACGCGTTGGGTATTCGCAATGTGCTGACGCTGACGGGCGATCCGGTAAAGGCGGGGGATCATCCTAAGGCAAGGCCGGTGTATGAGCTGGAGTCGATTCGGTTACTGAAGCTGATTGGCAAGTTAAATGCTGGCAGTGACTATAACGATAAGGCGATGCCGGATGGGCCTTTGGATATTTTTGCGGGGGCGGCGGTGGATCCGCAGTGTCCGAGCTGGTCGGGGTTAAAGAGTCGGTTTGATAAAAAGCTGGCGGCGGGGGCGCAGTTTTTTCAGAGTCAGTTGATTTCTGATTTTGACAAGTTAGGGAAGTTTATGGATGAGATTGCGGTGGGGGGCGATAAGCCGATCCTGGCGGGAATCTTTTTGTTGAAGTCTGCGAAGAATGCGGCGTTTATTAATCGTTGTGTGCCGGGTGTGGATATTCCGCAACACATTATTGATCGGTTGGATAAAGCGGCGGATCCGTTGCATGAGGGGATGGCGATCGCAGCGGAGCAGGTAAGGGCGGCGCGAGAGTTGTGCCAGGGGGTGCACATGATGGCGGTGCGGCGGGAGGATTTGATTCCGCAGATTTTGGAGATGGCGGGGGTGGAGCCTCAGGTGAAGCGGGAGCCCGTAGAGCTACTGAGCACCGTTGGATAAGCTGAATTTGGATAGGATAAGATCGCGCTAATACGACTTAGGTCAACTCATGTTAGGTCAACTCATGAACACGGTGACGATTGAAATTCCGGAAGAGGTTTTAATTAGTCTAAAAGAGACGCCAGAAACGTTATCACGAGAGCTATCGATGTTAGCCGCTGTGAAGCTTTTTGAGTTAGGTAAGCTTTCTTCTGGCAGAGCCGCACAGTTAGCACAGTTATCTCGTGTTGAATTTCTTAATTTGATCGGACGCTACCAAGTTTCGCCTTTCACCCTTTCACCGGAAGAACTTGAGCAAGATGTCCTCAACGCCTAATCACTCGCCTGTTGTCAACACTTCACCTTTACTCTATTTGCACCAAGTTGGACAGATAGAGCTTTTGCCCAAGCTGTATGGAACGGTGAGCACGCCGGGTGCTGTAGAGGCTGAATTGGCCGTCGGGAAAGAGAAAGGTATCGATGTCCCAGATCTAAAGCGTTTAGATTGGTTGATGATTTGCAGTGTCGAGCCAGACTCTATCGTTCCTAATGTGATTGATTTAGGTCGTGGGGAGGCAGAGGTGATCGCTTTAGGCTTGAAATTGACTGATAGCCTGCTAATTTTAGATGATCAGCTGGGGCGTCGTGTCGCTTCGTTCTACAAATTGCGTAGCACCGGAACGCTGGGTGTTCTGATTAAGGCAAAGCAAAAGGGACATATCGATAAGATTGCTCCTGTTATCGCTCAATTGCAAGCACAAGGAATGTGGCTGGCTGAGTCTGTTGTGCAAAAGGCACTTAGCCTAGCAGGGGAAAGGAAATGAGGCAGCAAAGCCTTAACATTCCTGAGACTGCTGCTGCTTGGTCTTCTATCGCTGAAACTGTTTTTGTTCCTCACACTGAGCAAGAATACGAGCGCTTGGTACAGCTTCTCGATGCCCTGATTGACCAAGTGGGTGAAAATGAGGCACATCCGTTAGCGTCAATGATGGATGTTATTGGTGTTTTGATTGAGAGCTATGAGGATAGGCATGTTCCAGAGCTTGTAGCTTGATCGCGGCGGAGCAGGTAAGGGCGGCGCGGGAGCTGTGCCAGGGTGTGCACATGATGGCGGTGCGGCGGGAGGATTTGATTCCGCAGATTTTGGAGATGGCAGGGGTTGAGCCGCAGGTGAAACAACAACCTGCCGAGATTTTAACTGCGGTTGGGTAACCGGAAGGGCATCCTGTCTTTTTATCGCTGGGAGAGTCGCTAGATGAATGTGCCAGCGAGGATCGTTTTTTTAACAGATACAGACCTCGACCCAAGGCAGAAGAACGTAGGTTTTGGGAGAGTGGATTACTTGCAAAAGTGTTGAAAGTCGCTGAGCGGGGAAAATGCTCACCGGGTCAATTGCGATTTATGTGGGAACAATGGGAGCTAACTCAACAAGAGAGCCAAAAAATCGCTGAACAAGTTGTCCTAGCTAATTAATCATCGTAAACCCCCAGCTCTGCTGGGGGACTCGTAAAGTTTGACAGTTCCGGGAGTAAATAAGTAAAGAGTCTCACTAAGCAGGCCACAGAGGTCTGCAAAGGAGACTCAAAATGAAAGATATCGGTAGCTTAAGTCATACAAGGTGGGAGTGCAAATATCATGTGGTATTCATCCCGAAGTATCGTCGGAAGGCAATGTATAAAGATATTCGAGCGTATCTAGGCAAGGTTTTTCACGAATTAGCGCGTCGGAAGGAAAGTCGAATAGAGGAAGGCCACTTATGTACAGATCATGTTCATATGCTGTTATCAATCCCACCGAAGTATGCCGTATCGCAAGTAGTGGGATTTATCAAAGGAAAGAGTGCAATAGCGATTGCTAGAAATTACAGTGGAGGGCGCCGGAATATGGTGGGACAGAAGTTTTGGGCGCGAGGCTACTACGTCTCAACAGTTGGGCACGATGAGGCGCTAGTTCGGCGATATATCCAAACCCAGGAGACCGAAGAGCATCGGCTCGAACAATTACGATTAAGTGACGAATGGTAGAAGGATGAAGCCGCTTTGAGCGGCCCCCATATACGAAAGCCTCCAGCTCTGCTGGAGGATGCATTTACTGCGATAACCCCAAAGTCGCTGCCCAGTTTTTCCACCCTCTTGATATATCGTATTTGCCAACTTTTCACTTCGTTTTCTTTTGGTCTAAGTCAGAGCCCTCGACCCAACCCATTTCCCGTTCCAGTCTTAGCGCCAGTCACCTACTAGAACAAACGGTGCCCAAAAGGAGCGGTCAGAGTATTCTTCAGAACTCAAAAAAGATAGTTGCGCATATCGTAGAGCTTCTGATTTAGTTACCCCCGGTTGTGATAGCTGACTGTAGAAGTTTTCCATAAAAATTGTTGTTGACAAATCATTGATATCGAAGATAGTGCCTAATGAACTTCTCACACCTGCCCTTACAGCAGTTGCAGAAAGTCCTGGACTGTTATTCCAACCTGACGAAGCCGCTTTACAGCCACTAAAAGTAATAAGATTAATACTACTAGGAGAGTTAGGTCTTGCTCTCAGCCAATTTCCTATCTCATCAGATGAGATTTTTCCATCCCAGGCTAAGATAAAGTTATCCTCTGCTTCAAATTCAGAATGAGCAGCCACATGTATGATGGGAGCACTATCCTCAGACTCTAAATATTCTTGAAATCTTTTACGTGTAAACTGTTCGTTGACAAAAACTTGGCTAGGAATAATCTGACTAATTATATCTAACTCCTTGATAACACCTGGCAAAGAGGAAAAGACAGTATCACTGAATTCAACTGATTCAGACAAGCCGAACAAAGCTGCCTTATACGGCTCATCCATTCGCCTCTCCACTTCAATAAGTTGAAGACTAGGCAGCAAAGAGACAGAATACTTTTCTATCAAATATTGATCACTAGAATCATCATATAAAGATGAAAGGGGGATGTTATTTAATCTATTGTCAAGGACAAAGGCGAGAGTTTTCACGCCACCCGATAACAAGTCATCCTCCATAGGACGGATTAATGCCTCATAAAGACTTGAAAGGTCCTTAGATGGAGATTGTGATGAATTCGCTGGCGCAAGACCACGTCTACTCAGGTTCGTTCCAAAGTCTCGAATCGAAGTCGAGTTTCCTGAGCTATTCTCACTTTCTTGCAGAAAAGGCACTGAAGAAGATTTGTATCTTGTCAACCCTTTTTGAGGAATGTAGGAGATAATTTCCAATCGGTCTAGAAGAGGAATAACATAAATTACAGCAGCTTCTGGATCAATTTCCGGCATCTGCTCAAATTTCCTGAACTCAGGATCTATGGGAGGTAATGGGAACTGAGTTTCATATTCGAGCTGTCTCATCGTTTCGAAATGGGTAAGTACTTCCTTCAACCTCTGATTTGTAGGTTCCCCTTCATCCAAAACTGTTGCGATCAGACTACGGTAAAACGAATCGAATTGTTTCTCAGGTTTAACAGTCGTTCTAATAATTGGATTTACATCGGTCGGCCTCAACAATATATCTGTATATTTGAATGCCTCGTAATGCGTAGATAGTGATTTAGTATTATCTCCTAATTCATTCTGCACTCTGCCTTGTGTGAATAAGGCTTCGAAAAGCAGAGCCTGTCGATCAGATGAGTTACTTTCGCCTTCTTTTTTTTCTAATATAGCGATACTCTCTGAAGTAGCCTTATCAGCTTCAGCAAAAAAACCAAGTTTTTCGAACACTAATGAAAGACTATTCAAAAGCATCGCTTGCTTGAGATCTTTCTCCTGAAGAGTAAATGACAGACCTGCTCGTATGGAAGCCTCCTCGCCAGCTACCTCTTCTCCTGATTTATAGAGCTCCTGAGCTAAATCAACTAACTGAAAAAACTTGGGGTCAGCTAGTTCTTTGATTTTCTCTTCAGCTGCCGCGAGCTTCTCTGTTGCTAAGCTCACTTCTTGATTAGCTTCATGCGCTGCCAGTTCAGCTGTTTTAAGTTCTATCTGTGCCCTTTCAGCAGCCTGAGATGCTTGTCTCACTCTCTGTTCAGCGATTGCCACTTTAACAGCAGCTTGCTGCACATTCTGATCAGCAATTTGAGCCTCTTTCTGGGCCTTGCCTAAGGCTTCTTGTGCAATCTCTAAATCGCGATTTGTTTGTTGAAACTTCTGTTTCGCGACTTCTAACCGTCTATTGGTATTAAGACTCTCTTGAACTACACTCTGAATTTCATTTTCTGTTTCTTTTAACTTTACGCCTGCTAAGTCTGCCGCTTTTTTCGCCTCTTGGGCCTGGATTTTAGCCTTATCGCGTTGCTGAGTTGCTACATTCAGTTGTTTCCCCGAAAATAGGGCCAATCCTCCCAAAACTAAGGCAGTCGCCAGCGCACCTCCCAACACCAAACTCCCCAGACGAATCTTTTCCTGAGCCTGCTGATTCGCTTCCACCTGAATCTGTTCTGCGGATTCTGCAGCTTCCCGTGCTGTCCTCTCCCGTGCCAGTTCTGCCTCACGTTCCTTTACAGCAATTTCCTCTTCTCTCAGTTGAGCACGGCCAGCCGAAAGATACTCACGGTCCTCTGCACTGAGGGTAGCTTTTTCAGAGGCCCATTGCTCAGCCTCGATCAGCGCCCCGCCTCGCAACAAACGAGAATCATCTGTCTTCCCAGAAGCAATCCAGGCTCTAAAGCTTTCTGCATAGGGCCTGAGTTTTCTCAGTTCAGCATCAATCCAGACTTCGTTAAAAATAGCCGTGTAGATAGGGTTATAGACCCGTAACTCATTGTCTCGCTTTACAATTAAACCTGACAACTGTAGATCTCTCTCTTCAGGCTGGTTACTCGCTGCAATCTCTTTTGCCTGCCGAATTTTCCGATATAACTCCAGTAAATATCCAGCTTTTTGCTCATCATCGAACAGCCGTTTACGAATAGTTTTTAGGTGTTCCTGGTGGTCTTGAGTCTCCCAGCTATCAATCAGCCGAGATTCTACCAATCCATCAATGGCAACCACTTCGTGCTCTGCTGCAATCACCCTCTCAGAATCTACCACCAATTGACATAACCGCTGCGTCAGAAAAGGCTGTCCCCCCGTCCATCGCAAAATCTCTTTTAAAACTGTCTCAGGGCGCTCCGCTTTCTGCCACAGCCCAGCCTTCAATGGCAACGCCTCCTCAAACGTGAACCCTTTCAAATCAATGCTCTCACCTACGTTAAAAGGAGTCCGCTTTGCATCTCCAATTAACTCCGACGGGGCTGCCACTCCCAACAGTGCAAACGTCAACCGCTGATAATCAGGGTTCTCAGCTCGTTTGTTATAACAAACTCGAATCAGCGCAAAAAAATCATCCGTAAAGGGTAACCCAAGCGTGCTATCAATTTCATCGATGAAGATGACAACTGGTTGTTCAATGCCTGGCAACAGAACCGTTTCGATAAACTCTTCTAATCGCTCCACTGGCGCAATAAAGTCTCGCTCCTTTAGCCAGTTCCGAAAGGCTTGCCGTTCAATCAACTCAAACTGACGATTCAACTGATTGATAATGCCGTCGTACCATCGATCTGGCTTATCAACCTGACTATCTTTCGCAGAAAAATCAATAATAATTCCAGCCCACCCATCCTCCTGCTGCAACTTAGACAGGGTCCTCACCATCAGGCTGGTCTTCCCCATCTGCCGGGAATTCAGCACATAGCAAAACTCTCCTGCCTTCAGTGCGTCATAAAGTTCAGAATCACTTTCCCGAACCACGTAGGAAGGCACATCTTGAGGCAGCGCCCCACCCACTTTATAAAATGAGGCATTCGTATTACTCATACTGCCATCCTCAGCCGCGACCGAAAGTAAGGCCGATATAGGCTTTCATGGCGCAGAACCACGCCATTCCCTTGCAAATTTACCAGTCCCATCCCATTAAGCTTAAACGCGAGCATCGACTTCAGCTCAACCGGGTGCTCAGACATAATCACCTGTTCAAAAGCTTTGGCCAATGCCGGATGTTGTTGCAAATTCCACAGGTGTCGGCGCAGGTGTTCGCCATAAATGCCAGCATCGGTGGGGGCTTCTGTCAGCAGTTGCTTTAGGGTCAAGTCTTGTTGTGCAATGTGATACAGCGCCAGTCGCACCAGGTAGGGATGCCCTCCAACCATCGCCATTAAGGCGTCCACATCTGCCAAGGTCCAATTTAGACCATGTTTTTCTATTAGCTCCAGCATCTGGGCCGCTGTAAACTCCGGGAGTTCCACCGCCAAACCCACATTAAATGGCGACACATTGCTTTCTAAAACAATGTAAGATTCTGTCGAATGGGCAATGGCCAGTTTCAACTTAGCCCACGTAGCATCCACCTTGGCTTTCTCATTCCAAGAGCGCAGCAGGGTTAAAAATTCTTTGGATACCGCCTCATAGGGAAACAGGCGATCCAATTCATCCAAACCCAAAAATAAAGATGTCTCAATCTTAGAGAGAATGTACTCTTCAAAGTAGTCAGAGCAGTTTTCTTTGGGGCCAAATAACTCCTCATCCCAAAACTCCGTCACCTTTCGGGGCGAGAACCCCAACTTTTTACTAACCAGCGCACACAGTCGCTTTAAAAATAGGCTGGAGTCAGTAAACGTACGCTCATCTGTCTCCAGAAAATCCAACGTTACTATTCGATAGTTGAGTTCATCGGCCCGATCTCGAATACGAGCCAACAATGAGGTTTTTCCCATCTGTCGCGGAGCCTTCACCCGCACCAGCCCGCCTCGATTTTCAATTTCTTGCAAACAGCGCGTATCCCACGGCTCTCGTCGAATGTAAAATGCAGATTCCAGCGGCATCGTGCCTCCCGGCAGCTCTAGGTCTGCCACAGGCAGAGGAGGACGCTTGCGGGTAAACGGTTTTACCGCCCGTTGGCCGTTTTCTTCCGCCGATGCAGGCATCTGTCCAGAGCCAATCAGCGCCAGGATATCGTCTACTAACTGGGGCGTATCCCCAGACGTCTGCCAAAACTTCTGTTGAATCTTTTGTAACCCGCTTCTCAACTCTGGATTAAGCGGGTTATCCATGGGCAAATTAAGCCGAATGGGCAAAATTATCGGTTTACCCAGCCTATTCTGCAACTGCTTAGCCGTTTGTACCTCCCCTGCTACCATGTCACTGGTCACTGATTGCTCCGACAGTAGCAGCAAAAAGTAATCACACCGCTTCAGTGCCTGATCAATACGCTCAACCCAGTTCTCACCCCAGTCAATACTCTCCCCTGCCATAAACACGGAATGACCTGCCGCCGTCAAGGCCTGGTGCAACTCCGCCGCCAGACTTAAATCCGGTTCTGCGCTGCGATAGCTAATAAAAATCTGCTGGGGCTCCACGGCAGCAGGCTTTTTACGTAAAACTGGCGTCTGCTCTTCTGGAATATTCTCCAGCGCAATGGCATTACACCCAAAGCGATAGGCATCATCATAGGAGCGCCCTGCTCCCAGGCCTCGATAAAATCCTGCCGCAAACTTAATCGCCGCCTCATTCCCAATCGCCTGCCCCATCCCCACGACACAATCAATATGCTGATAAATTGCCGCTGCCTGGGTATCTGAATAACAAGCATTGAGCACCACACAGTCAACTTGGTCAGCAAATAGCTGGAATAGCTGACTCAGGGCCTCAGTACCCACAAACTGATGCTGACCCGATTCGTTTTCAAAGACTAGGCCCTCTTGCTCCCCACCATGACCAGCAAAGTGGACGATATGGGGTTCCGTATCCAGCAGTACCCTCTGGATATCTGCCGGTCGCACGGCCCAGTGAGAAACGAACTCAAACTCATCGCGCAGTTTAGCGCGTTTAAGCTCTTCCTGAATCTCTGCAACTTCTTTCCCTAGCCGTAGCCGACTCGTATCGAATGGATTCGCTGCAAGGACGACGATCTTCCGCTTTGGCATGGGTTCATGGGGGCTAGAACTCAATCATAGCTCATCCACACAGACTACAGCGATAAACCAAGAAATTTCGTTATTTAAAGGATTATTTCGGCTCTAGCTGCGACAAACAACCATCGACTAGGCAATGAAAGTATCTGGTGCAGACGATTGGGATAATTGTCAGGATATCGAAATAACGATACTCGGCTTTCCTGCCCAAGCACAGTACCCGTTCGGGTAATAGATTTGTTGCACTACAAGAAGCGAAAGTGCCTGAAAGCTTTGCCACATAGATATTTCAATCTATTTCCTGTTACACCGTCACCAAAGCCGAGAAGCTGAGCCCACGCATCCTGCATTTCTGTAACCCGCTGCCCGGTATGAAAGGTTGTAGCGTCCTTTCCCTTGCAAGCCAGCAAAGCAAGAAAGCTATACAGACTCGCACCCTTATTAAGCAACAGCGTCGAACACCTAGTCAGCCTCGTACAATACTAGTACTGTAAAGAAACCTCTAAATCCCAGAAAGCAGAACTCGAAGACCACTAAGCAGAACTCGAAGACCACTAAGCAGAACTCGAAGACCACTAAGCAGAACTCGAAGACCACTAAGCAGAACTCGAAGGCCACTAAGCAGAACTCGAAGGTTACTAAGCGGAACTCAAAACCTACTAAGCGGAACTCGAAGCCGAGGCCATAGCCTTCGAAGGGTTGAAAGCGGACTTCGAAGGTTTTCTATAGTTGTTTATGTTCGTATAAATAATCCCCAAGGCTGTTGTAGTTTTACGAGGAAGCATTTAAAAAATATTCCGGATTTCTCAAAATATCTGTAGTTTTACAGAAATGGCAGTGTGCTTTTTGTCTGTTTCTACGGGCATTGTGAAGATAGCTGGATGACTGATATGCCAATGTAGCTAACGGTCTCCACTACTTTATTGCGAACACTTTTATTTTTTATTTGGAGAATCGGGAGCGATGCACAATTGTGGGGTCTCAGGATACTGAGCCTTATAGCGATGGGTGCCAAGTTAAGGTTACGTCGCAGTAGTCAAGGTTGCGAAACAAGGTTAGGAAAGGAGTATGGTAGTGAGCCCC
>JBCDAG010000035.1:0-28455 GCA_039186165.1 Cyanobacteria bacterium P01_F01_bin.53 | reverse complement strand
CTCTGGTTAAACAAATTGATTCACGGCTGCAGATAACGGGGGCACAGTGGAAGACCGAGAGTTTACCGCAGATGCTCAAACTCAGATGTGCTTACCTGAATGAACAACTTGGTCATATTTCTCCGGTCAGAGGATGACGTGCTCCCGTTAAAGCTTATGGTGTTTTAGCCTGTTTGAGAGGCGTGTCTAGGCGTACATTTCTTCTTTGCGTGCGTTGCCGTTGTTATTGATCTCTAAAGGAGGCTCAATGCCAGGAAAACTGGCTGCGCTGGAGGCGATTTCAGCTTGTTTTGGCGCTAGCAGGACAGCAATGTCGAGGATAAGTAGGGTATGGCGATCGCCGCCTAGGTCATAGGTAACTACGTGAGAGACCCACCTTAGGGTACGAGTCAACCGTTTTTCGGGGGGGACTGGTTTGAGGGCGTATTTAGGCACATCCATGAGGTCTGGAGGCTCATCTACCGCAATACCCCACAGATCCTTGTCGGCATTTTGCATCACCATCAAAAAGGGTGGGTTTTGTGCAGAGCCTGCTTCTGTGAGCTCGTCTAATTCAGCTTGAGCACTGGCTTGCTGTAATCCTAGTAATTTGGGTAGGTTTAGAGTTTGAATGCTGTACTGCTCCAGTTGTACAAGGCCCATACTCACCATGCCTCCCTGGCTAGGCGAAGGCGTTGCGACAATCTTGAGGATGTCTTCGCTGGGGAGTGCAAACAAATAATCGGCCATTTTGAAGGTGATGTATTTGTTTGTTTGTCCCGTGTTGTTTTCAAAAGACCCGCTATTGGACGCGAACTCATCCGTGAGCGTGTCGTTGGTGACGACGGTTTTCATATGGCCTCTCCTGCGGTGCTGAGTTTTTGGGTTGTTTGATTCTCAATCGCCTCGGCTACTGTTTTTAAGAGCTGAGGTGTGAGGTAGGGTTTGGTGAGATAGGTGGTTGCACCCAGCTCTTTGGTAAGTACTCGATGCTTTGATCCGCCTCGTGATGTCAGCATGATGGTCGGGATAGTGGCAATGGACGGCGTTTGCTGACGAACCTTCAGAAATTCAAATCCATTCATTCCTGGCATTTCGATATCACACAAAATCGCTTCAATATCGGGATAACGCTTGAGTTGTTGCAGTGCCTCTGCTCCATCCCTTGCCTGAATGACCTGATAGTCGGCTTTTTGCAGTGCTTCAGCGAGCGTGTTGCGCACTGTAATCGAATCATCCACTGTTAAAATCAGCTTTTTGATAAACACGGGTTCATCTTGTGCTGGTTTGATTCGGGCAGGTTCATCGACCATTTTGATCTCAATGCTGCCTTGTTGAGATCGTTGCTCAAGAACAATTTTGGCAAGCATGACGCCATCGAGTACCAATGTGAGCTGACCATCTGGCAAGATACTGCTTCCATATAGGTACGCCGGTGGCACAATGGTTTCTCCAAGGGAGTTGATAACGAGCTCTTGCTCTCCTAAGAGTTGATCAACTTCTAATCCAACCAGAGAATTTTGATGGTTGAGTAGGATAACCGGATCGGCTACTGTTGCTTTGATATCACTTTTGGTTTCTATCAGGCGATGACTGGGCATAGGGGATGCGTAGCGCAGCACTTCAGAGAGTGCGTTAACAGGCACTAAGTGTTCTTCAGCATTCGTCTGCCAGGTTAGGGTTTTGCCGCCTTCCCACGCTTTAATTTGGTCTGCTGAGGGAATGAGAATGTGCTCAATAGCATCGGCAATGAGTGCGTAGATACGACCTTGTGCTTGGCACAGCAGCAGTTTAGCAATGGTCAAGCTAGAAGGAATTTGGAGGCTGAAGCAAGTTCCTGAACCGGGTTCATGGCTGACGGCTACCCATCCTTGGAGCGATCGCACTTGTGCCCTAACGGCATCTAAGCCTACGCCACGACCAGAAAGGTCATCTACCTCACTCGCTGTGGAAAAGCCGGCTTCAAAGAGTAAATCTATCGTTTGATCTGGCGTGAGTCGGAGGGCTTCTTTCGCAGTGATGATTTGATTGTCTACAGCCTTACGGCGAATCATTTCAAGATTGAGCCCTTGGCCATCATCTTTGACGTTAATGACCAAGTGACGGCCCTGTTGCAGGGCTTCAATGGTGATATTACCTGTCGCTGATTTGTTGTGTAGAAGTCTGCCCTCGGGTGACTCGATGCCATGGTCGAAAGCATTACGGACAAGGTGTAGTAGTGGGTCGTACAGTTTGTCAGCGATGACTTTGTCTACTAGTACATCGCTTCCCTTGAGGGTCAGCGTGACCTTTTTGTTATGTTGTGCTTCTAATCGCTCGAGAGTGGAGGGAAACCGTTGGAAAATTTTATCCAAGGGCAGCATCCGGGCTCCCAGCAGCGTTTCTCGGGTATTGGCGAGTAGCCGTTTTTGTTTTTCTAATTCTTGGCCGGCACGAGTGACGAAGAGTTCAATGGCTTCGGCACTCTCGGATTGCTGAACAGTTTCCTCTAAAAATGACTGCGCTAGGAGTTGAACATCACTATATTGATCTAACTCTAGAGAGTCGAAGTGGGTGAGGGAGAGATTAGCGCTCGGACTAGCTGCGCTGGATGGGCATGATTCAGTAGGGGCATGGTTGCCTAATTTGTATTGTTCTCGCTGTTGATTGAGCTGCTTTTGCTGACGGGCAATCCGACCTAAGAGCTTTTTGATTAAGGTGGATAGTTGCTCGTTGTAAAGGGCTTGTCGATTTTGATGGGTCAGCAGTTCTCCCATTGACTGACTGAGTTGGTCGAGGTCATCCACCGTCATCCGGATGGTGGCACTACTACTTTGAACTCTGGTCGCTGGTGTTGGTGCTGGAGTCTCTCGTGCGCCGGGTGAAGAGGAGGGGGGTGAAGAGATGTCGGTATTCGGTAAAGCGCCTTCGGTGTCTGTTATGGAAGGTTTGTCACTGTTGTCAGGCGTTAAGAAAAGAGATAAATCAGGTAGAGGCTCTAGGGTATCGGGTGTGTCTAATTCTTTAGGTGCTACAGATAAGGTGTTCAGCTCAAGGGGCATCAACTCTGCCAACTCGGCATCATCCTCAAGGGCCTCCTGCTCTGCTGTGATTCCAGTGGAGGGTTTGGCATTCGCGTCACATGATGATGTCGAGGGTAGATTGATGGATGAGAGATCTAAGGGGGCTAAATCAGCTAGGGCCAAATCGGCGGGTTCGTCACCTTCAGCGGCATAGTCAATAAAGGTATCAGGTGCAGTAAAGTTGGCGGTGTCAGCCAATGGTGAGTTTGTGGCTTTATTGGTTGCAGAAGGCCGCCTTCCTGATGGGCTGACACCAGATGGCGAGGACTCGTGATGGCTTCCTGGTTGATTATCCTGGTTGATTTTTTTGGATTTACTGTTGCCAATAGGCTGTGTGAAAAACTTCCATAGCTTTTGTAACCAGTTCCCTTTATTGGGGTTAGCGGGTTGATTTTTATCTTCTTGGTGTGTCTGCTGTGTGCCTGCTGTAGGGGTTGATGGAGTGGATTTTGTGTTTTGCTGAGTGGTGGTCTTAGCCGGTGTTGTCTGGCTACTCGCACTGCTGGTGATGACACTGAGTTGTTGCAGTTCGGCTGAAGGCGTGCCGCCTTGTTCGCGATCGCCTGCGAGCACTACAGCCTGAGCCGTTTTGAAGTTTTCTAAGGCTACAGTAGCGACTTCTATAGCTTGATCGGGGTTCTTTTCAAGGGCTGTTAGAGCAGTGGTGGCAACATTGCCAAAGCCTGGCAAATCAAGTGATTCAGCCAGGCCTATAAAGATCTCTACCTGCGTTTCAAGCAGCGCTGTCAGCTCATCTACATCAGGATCTTCTAGGGCTTCCTCAAGTGATTCTATTCTTTGGGCAACGCCCACCTCAAAGATTGATTGGGTCATATCAAACCCAAGCTCACTAGAAGTCGGTAGGTGGCCGCCTTGACCAAAGCGATCGCCTAACATCTCCTGTAATCGAGTGACGACGGTCGCCATGCGATCAAGAATATCGGCTTCGTCAATCCGGGCACCGGACAGCTGCGCTGACATAAGAAGCTTCAGACAATCATACCCCTGAAAAATCAGCCCCTCCATTTCTACGCTGATGACAGTGTCTTGATGACAAAGCGCCTTGAAGACGTCTTCGAGTGAATGGGTTGTTTTTTTGACGTTGTCAAGACCAACGCTGGCAGAAGCTCCTTTAAGTGTATGGGCCGCCCGCATCAGGTTGTGAACCTTTTGGACGCTAAATTCCTCTCTGATATTTTGCAGCTCATCGTCCATTGTTTGCAGGAGTTCTGTGGCCTCCTGCGCAAAATACTGCTGGGTTTGATCAGAAACCGGATTGTCTGTAGTCATGGTTTGGCCTAAATCTTAGGAAGAAGCTAAAGGTAAAAACTTTTCTGAGTCTGTCAGTATTGCCAATGTCAGCAGCCCATATCAGTAACAGAGCCGTGCAATGACCGATTTAATGGGAGGGCAAATGCTGTGAATTTGAAGGCAAGAGCAAAGCGCTGTTAGGAGTAGTTAGCCAGTGCTTAAATATCATGTCGGATGGGGCGGTGGTTGCGCAGAGGGTATAACAGGGCTATACCCTCTATTTTGTTCAGAGGGTGTTTATTGAACCTTGAACTTGCCTGCGCTGGACTGGAGCGCTTCGGCTGTTTCAAGTACTTGCTGAATGGATTGTGCTAACTCATTAGAGTTCTCAGAGGTTTGGTTGGCGATTTCTGTCGCTTCCGTCATGGTGTTCGTCACCACTTTGAATTCATCAGCCTGCTTGTGAGTGGTGTGGGTGATGTCGGCGATGAGCTGACTAATTTGACCGGTGGCTTCCACAATGGCAGTCAGGTTTTGACGAGCATCGGTCACCATATCAGTACCTTCTGCTACCTGCTGAATACCGGTTTCCATCGCTGTAGATACTTCTGCAGTACCCATTTGAATTTCTTGCACAAATTGCTCAATTTCAGTGGCCGCTTCGGCAGACTGGCGAGCCAGCGATCTCACTTCGTCTGCTACCACTGCAAAGCCTCGGCCATATTGTCCAGCGCGGGTGGCCTCAATAGAAGCATTGAGGGCCAGCAGCTGGGTTTGGGTCGTGAAGTGGCTAATCAGGCTGACAATCTTGGAGACCTTTTGGGAGGACTCACTTAAGCGCTTAATGCGTTGATTTGTTTCAGCTACTGTGGAGCGGATGGCCATAATGCCATCTACCGTGCGGTTCATGGCAGTGTCACCCCGCTGGACGATTTGATTTGCCTGTTGGGCGGCAGCTTCTACTTGTTGGGCGTCTTTGGCGACAGCTTCGGTAGAGTTCACCATTTTCTGTACACGGGCAAGGGCTTGGCTCAGTGCCTTGGCCTGCTGTTCAGCCTGTTCTGTCACAGAAACTGCGGATGTTTCACTGAATTTGGAGGTTTCGCCTACTTGATTTGCGGCATCCTGTACCTGCAAGACGATTTTTTGTAGACTTTGCAGGGTGTTGTTGTAAGCGCTGGCGACTGTGCCTACTTCCGTTTCTGTTACGGGCGCACGAACAGTTAGGTCACCTTGTAGCGCGGGGCCAACAGCCTTGAGCAGCTCAATCACCTGTTGTTGGAGTAACTCTTTAGAGGCTTTCTCACGGTCAGCAGTTTCAGTCAGCTTAGCAGTTTGTTCTTGTACTTGCGTTAGGTAGTCAGCCTGCTGAAGCGCAAGGTTGAGCTGAGCACCAATGCGATGGGCAAATTGTACATCTGCTTCTTTCCACTCACGAGGGCTTTGGCACTGATGAATCGCGAAGAGACCCCAGAGCATATTGCCTTTGAGTAAGGGCACTACGATGCTGGCTTTAACCTGCATTTGAGAGAGTATTTCGACCAAGCAATCTTGTAGATCCAATGCCTGGACGTCATTAACAACCCAATAACGACCTTTTCGATAGTTTTCTGCTTGATCTTCTGCAAAGCAGTGGTCTTGAAACTTGGCTGCCATCATTGAGGGTGTACCCGCAGAAACATCCTCAATAACAAACTCACCAACGCTGTAGTTTTTAGCGGCATCGAACTGGAAAAGACCGACGCGATCTGACTGGAGCATCTGACGGATGTCCCTGACCGTTGCTTTGAGTGTTTTGGGGAGGTCGTTTGTGTTGCGCAGTCGTTCTGTGATTTTAGTGATGAGCTGTTCTTTTTCTACGGAGTCTTCAAGCTGCTGGTTTTTCTCCTGGACTTGCTTGAGGTAGTCAGCCTGCTGCATTGCTAGGTTAAGCTGGGCTGCCACTCTTTGAACAAAGGCGGTTTCGACGGTTTTCCACTGGCGAGGACCGTTGCACTGATGAATACAAAAGAGACCCCAGAGTTGGTCGTCTTTGAGCAAGGGGACGACAAGATTGGCGCGAACTTCGAACTGAGCCAAGATGTCGATGTGGCACTCTGGTAGGCCCTGGTTGTAGATGTCATCAATGGTAGAGACTCTGCCTTGGCGGTAGGCTTCAGCCATTTGATTGCTAAAGCAGTGGTCTTCCACCATCACTTCTTTGGCTGAGACATAGTTGGAATTGACGCTTTCGGCAATAACCTCGCCGCTGCTGTGGTTGCTTTCAGGTGTGAACTGGAAGACGGCGACCCGGTCTGCTTTGAGAAACGTTCGGAGACTGCGGGTGGTGGATTCAAACACCTGTTGTAGATTGGAGAGCTCACGGATATTTTGTGTGATATTTGTGAGCGTCATACCACGCTCAATCTCTTGTTGGACTTGTTGATTGAGTTCGTAGGACTGTAGCTTGAGGGTCAGTTCTGTGCTGACTTGGTAAAGTAAGCCGACTTCTTTCTCTTTCCAGTTTCTGGTGCTAGCACATTGCTGGACAACGAGGAGACCCCAGAGCTTGTCTTCTCGGAAGATAGGTAGACTTAGGCTGGCCTGTACCTGGAATCGCTGTAGTAGCTGTGCTTGATGAGGAGAAACGGCTTCTTCGCTAGCATCGTTGAGTGAGATCGATGACTGAGTTAGGTAGGCGTTGGCCTCGGCTGCGCCGAAAGCTAAGACGCTGAGGGTTTCTCCGAGGGCTGGGGTGTAGCCTGGCGTCAGTGATTCGGCAATGATGTGACCTTCAGCCTGGGATTGAAACTGATAGACGAAAGCGCGATCGCACTGAAATCGTTTGCGTAGCTCCGTTACGGTGATTTGATAAAGGTTTTCAAGGGTAGAGGCTTGAGCCATGCGATTGGCAATCCCAAATGCTCGCTTCCCTGAGCTCTTTGGTAAGAGATTAGTTTTTTTTGAAGGCGGGTTGAGGGGGGGGTGAGTCAAGATAGATTCTAGGGAAGATACCTCAACTGGTTGGCTCTCCTTCTCGTTATCCATATCATCGGCCGACAGCGTAAGTTCTTCGCTAGCGGTTGACTCAATGTTCTCGACTGTTTCTGAAGCGTTTGTCATAACCATGGTGGATACCTAATAAACTTGAAAAGAATGAGTGGGTGAAGAGATGAATAAATGAAGGCGCTAGCGATGCGATTGCCAGAGTGGAGAGTGTACAATTGCTGAAACGCTCAGTACGGTGCCGCCTTGTTGTGGACAGTAGCCAACGACAAATGGCTCAAGAGGTGGCGGGCATAACCCTGGTTCCATATGGATAGTGCTTTCATCAAAAAGGTCGACATCGCTAACTTGTTCTACAACGAGGCCAAGCGAGCGGCCGTCAACCTGTACGACAATGACAATCGGTGGTTCGATGAGTTGAGACTGCTGACAAAGGGGCGTATAGCCCACCATATGGTTTAGGTCTATTAGCCAGAGAGTTTCGCCTTGCCAGCTACAAACCCCAAGGATGCAACCGGGCATGTCTGGAACTGGGAAAATGTCTTCAAGGGCTAGCTGCATCACTTCCAAAATTTGATGGAGCGGCAGCAGCGCATCGTTCTTTTGAGAGAGCATGAACCGTAAAAAACGTTTGCGGTTATCTACGGGTAATGGTGTGAGTCCAAGGGGGTCTCTCTTTGCCATTAACCCGTTTAGCGGCGAGCTAAGCGACTTAATGGCGGGTTCATTGTCAGTCAGTAACATGTTGAAACTTTCCTCTGGCTTGTCTGAAGCATCTGTATGTAAGGTTTGTGAGCCTAGAGCGTTCGCGAATAAATTAAGGCATTAGCTGGTCAACGGTGGCTGAGAGTTGTTGGCGATCAACGGGTTTCGTCAAATAGGCATCTGCGCCCAACATAGAACCCCAGAGCTTGTCAGCCTCCGTCCCTTTGGTTGAACAAATGACAACTGGGATCCCTTGAGTACTTTCATTGGTTTTGATGTCGCGGCAGAATTCGAAACCACTTTGGCCTGGTAAAACAACATCTAGAAAGACTAGATCCGGAGGTGTTGTTTCAAGCATTTTTAGAGCTTCTTCACTACTTTGAGCGCTTTGAACTGTAATGCCCGACTGTTGTAGGTAGTTAGTGAGGAGTTCTCTATCAGTGAGGCTATCTTCTACGATTAGAGCGGTTGTCATGGGTCTTTGTGTGAATATGTGTACATTTCATTGTCAGAAAATCAAGCCACTGTAACTGAGCCCAAGGGCTCTGTTCTCAAATGATGGCTATCGCGAAGAGAGAACTCCTTGCCTTTCTCCCATTTCGCTTTCGTTGTAGCGGAGATGCTTTTTCAACACTTTGAGTACTTTTTTGTGCTGAATGGGTTTGCCGAGGAATCCAGAAGCGCCTACGATTCTTGCTCTAACTCGGTCTGCAATGCCGTCATTGCTAGTGACGATAATGACAGGGATTTCTTTTAAAGAAGAGATCCTTCGGATTTGCGAGCAGACTTCATACCCGTTGGCGATGGGCATCACTAAGTCAAGAAAAATGAGTTTAGGCTTGAACTCGATCAGCATGGGTAGAGCCTGTAGAGGATCAGAGATATTCGTGTATTGATAGCCTAAATTCTCGACGATGTCACACATTGTCCGGCTGTCTGCGGGACTGTCGTCAATATAGATAATGCGTGGCGCTGTATTTTTAATCCGCTTGCTAGTCTTTTGTTTTGTTGTATGGCCAGAAGAGTTAGATGCGGAGGTCGGCTCTACAGTGCTTGGTCCGACATGGTGTAGGGGTGGTTGTGCTGGTTCAGGAGTTGGTGGGGCCGGTTGTGGCCTTATGTTGACTGGTGTTGGCGCCTCTATCGCAGGGGTTGCAACCTGTGTTAGCTCAGGGTGGAATCCATCATTAGCGTTTTCAACAATGTCTGGGATTTCATTGATTCCTAGCAGTTGCCTGGAAACATAAGGCAGGATGGACTTGGCGAGTGGAATAATCGGTTGCTTAAACTTAAGGGCTAGGTCTCTTAAGGTGTTGTTCCCATCTGCAAACGTTGTTAGTGTTTGGAAGGTTTGTGGTGGAGTTTGCGACTTTAGGACATCCAGCTGAGTGATGGTGGGCGCCCAGTCTGGTGATATTTTTGCAAGGCCTGCTTTATCCCATACGAGCCATTCTTGTTGTGCTTCTTGCCAACCACGCTCTTGCTGAAGCATGATAAAAGGCAATCTTGCGGCGTCTTTGGCATGAGCCTCATAGGTGAGTGATTGGCCCGACTGATTATATTGGAGGGTGCCAACCTGCAATATGTCGAACAAATCTTCGGTGATGCAGTTTTCAACAACCTTTGAAAACTGATCTCGTCGGAATTGTTTGAGCTTGACAAGACGTGCTAATGCAACATAATTCCAAGACTCATAGGAGAGACTCACTGGTTGGGTGATTTGTTCAAAAAAGACAGGGCTGTGAACCGCTAAGTGCCTTTGCCATCGACGAAGTGAGTGAGTTCTGGATTTTGTCCAGACAACACGGCCTAGCAGATAATATATGAACCACTGGTGTTCCTGAAGGCCAGTTACTTTAACCAGGCCTGTGAACTGCTGTTCTCGGTAGGTTTGTATGTTGTCTTCTAGATCGCTGGCGATGAGGCTGCCTGGCATGACGGGTAATTTTCCTAGAATGGCTAGAATAGTTTTATAAGGAGGCTCTGGAGACCTTAGGCTGTTCTTTATCGCCTACGCTTTGGGGCTGATAAATCGAAAAAAGGCGTGAGTGCGTTTGACCAAGATCGTTTGAGAATTTTATGGATGAACAGTCATTGGTAATTTGCGTGACAGACAGCGCGGCCTGAGTGAGCTTTAATCCATGCTGTCTGTTTTAAATACACAGCTGATGACAGTTTTAAAGTGGATTCGTGAGGTCTAAAAAGATTGCGTAGGAGGGATATATGGCCTGTTTCGGTAACTGAAGTATTCCCGTGCTATAAATGTCTTTATCTGAGTAATTGCATGGGTGTTCTAGGCCTGAAAACCTTACTGCGTAGGTCTAGAGCATCTTCGTTTTTGATCCTTTGTCAAGCTCTTTCGCCTTTTCTTGAGTCGTAAAGGGTGTTATTACGGGATTGCCATCGTTAAATGAGATTGTTGTAAATCGATTACGGTGTTGACCAGTTGAAGTGGTTCTGAATCCACTGCTTAGCACGGACGATCGCTTCTGCCGTGCTGTATGCAACAGGTACGGCCACTGCACTACCCGTGGCATAGGTCGCCCATGCCGAATAGACCTGTTTATTTTGATATGAGGTTGCTGTAATCTCCACCTTGATTCCACGGTGGGTGAAGGCCAAAACCACTTTTGGATAGTTTGGTGTGGCGATATGCTCATGCATGGCGACGACCTCTATAAAACGCTCTCTAGAATTGGGTGAGAAATGCTGGATTCTAAACAATAAAAAGTTGATAAGTATCTGGAAATAACAACAGAAATTGATAAAGCTCGTTTTGGCTGTTTCTGTTGTTATTTGACGGACATATGAATTGAGCAAGTCTTAAGTGCGCAATCCTTATTTTCGCGCTAGTTCAACTGTAGAGTGGCGCCACGTATTCTCCGTAGCCGTTATATAGCAAAGTAGGTTGTTTTTTCCATTCCCAGTTATTGCCCTCTCCCATTAATCGCTCTGTGGTTTGTGACCATCGCGGGTGAGGGACTTGAGGGTTGACGTTGGCTTCAAATCCATATTCATTGGGTGAGATGGTGTTCCAATAGGTCGCGGGTTGCTCAGCGACAAATTCGATGCTGACAATGGATTTAGCGCCTTTGAACCCGTATTTCCACGGCATGACCATGCGAATGGGTGCGCCGTGTTGCTTTGGTAGGGTACGGCCATAGGCTCCCACTGCAAAGAAGGCGAGTTCGTTATTCATTTCGTCAATCGTAAGGCCTTCTTGATAGGGCCACGGTAAATTAGAGGCACTCCGGGATGGCCCGGGTGTAATATTTGGGTCATAGAACGATGTGAATCGAACAAATTTGGCCTCTGGCTTAGGGTCTACGACTGCCAGAAGCTGTTTCATGGGAAACCCGAGCCAGGGCACGACCATGGCCCAGGCCTCTACACAGCGAAAACGGTAGATGCGTTCTTCTAGGGGGAACGTGGTGAGTAGGTCGTCAGCGTCGTAAGTTTTGGGTTGCTTAACCAGGCCGGATACGGAGAGCTTCCAGTTCTCAGATGGGAGGGCTTGTGCTTTTTCCCAAATATCTTTGGTGCCGCCGAACTCGTAGAAGTTATTGAACCGGCTGGCGTATCTTTGATCCGTTGTGGGGCGATCTGCTAAGGCTGGAAAGTCGGGGTTTGGTGTGAAGTTGGACACCTTTTTGCCTAGGGTTGCTTCAAAGGTGTCTTGATCAAAGCTGTTTAAGTTTGCTGGACGGCAGCTGTTGAGTGCGATCGCGCCAGAAAATCCAATTCCCGCTCCGATAGCCGTTTTAATGAATCTGCGGCGGTTGTAAAAAACAGTTTCAGAGGTGACCTGCTTTTCAGGGAGTTGCCAATCGGGAGCGATACGTGGAAAGACCATAGCTGAATGAAACCCTGGAGAGAGGCCTAATATATATAGACTAGAGTTACCCAGATTTTTACACCTTTACCTTGCCAATAAGCTTCTATATCCATATATCTTCGCAACCTATTTCTTAGAATGGTTTTGGTGGGTCTGACTGTCTCAGCAGGACTTTCTCTGGGCTATGCAGCTAGTAGGTTTTATGATCTAGCTCATGGGAGAGTGAGGTGCCGAGAGGCAATGGTGGCATGGATAGAGAGGCAATGGCGGCATGGATAGGCAGAGCGCAACAGTGAGACCGTTAGCAGAGTGTCCTCTGAATTTTCGGATGGGCTGTGCGGTGTGGGCTTTTAAAGATTGGGTAGGCAGTTTTTATCCATCCAAGAGTCAGCCTCCTAATTTTTTGCGACTCTATGGTGAGCGCATGCTGACAGTCGAAGGGAATACCACTTTTTACTCCGTGCCTGCACCGGATATGGTGCAAAGATGGTCGGAGCATATGCCGGCTGATTTTCACTTTTGTCCCAAGTTGCCGCGTACGGTGACTCACTATGGCCCGCTGATGGCACACTTGCCTGCGGCACTGTCATTTTTGGAACTGATGCAAGGGCTAGGTAAGAAGTTGGGACCTGTGATGGCTCAGTTGCCGCCGAGTTACAGTCCGGCTGCTTTTAAGGATCTCGAAGCATTTTTAACGGCTTGGCCTCGTCAAACGGCACCGATTGCTGTGGAAGTGCGTCACCTGGGTTGGTTTGAAGAAAAGCCTGCGGCTGCACTGAGTGCACTCCTGACCCGCTTAGGGGTGGGAAAGGTGCTGTTGGATACGCGCACCATGTATGACTGGGAAGAAAATGGTGTGGAATCAGACGATGAGGACCCACAGCTATACTCAAACCGCCGAAAGCCTAAGGTCCCTTTGCAGCCGGTGGTAACGGCGGATTTTGTGATTGTTCGCTACATTAGCCACCCGCGACTGTCGCGAAATGAGGATTATTTGGCAGGTTGGGTGGCTCGTGTGAATGACTGGCTCGCTCAGGGCAAGCAGATTTACTTTTTCGTGCATTGCCCGCTGGAGGAAGAATCCCCTGCGATCGCACGTTATTTTCAGACTTGCCTGGAAGATGCCGGGGTCCCAGTGCCACCTTTACCTTGGAATCAATTGGCACAGCCACCTGAACCTCCCAGTCAATTAGCGTTGTTCTAGTTTGCTATTAGCGTTTTGGGGTGTGTTTTGGATGTGTTGCCCTTAGGGATGGTTGGAGGGATTGTTTGACTTAATCTCTGGGTGGTGAGTTCTATGGCGAGATTAAGGGCAGCTTCTGTACTCTGCGATCGCGCAATCCCTTGCCCTGCAATATTAAAGGCCGTACCGTGGTCTGGCGAGGTCCGAATAAAGGGTAGGCCAATGGTGGTATTGACGGCTAGGTCAAAGGCCAGCAGCTTAACGGGGATTAAACCCTGATCGTGGTAGAGCGCCAGATAACCATCATGGCTTTGCCCAGGTGCGGGTGGGTGGTCGCTTTGCCAATCCATCCCCGGCTTTACCCAGAGCGTATCAGGCGGAACGGGGCCTTCTAACTGGATGTGGGGAAATCGCTTTTGCTGCGCTTGCATCCAGGGAATGAGCCAAGTTTGTTCTTCTGTGCCGAGCTGGCCCTTTTCGCCACTATGGGGATTGAGGCCTGGAATGGCAATTGTGGCCGTGGTGAGACCAAAGTCTCGCTGTAGGCATTCAATAAATAGCTCTAACTTGAGCGTCATTAGCTCTGGTGTGAGGGCTGTCGGCACTTGATTCAGCGGGATATGTGTTGTGGCTAGGAGGGTGCGCATTGTCCAGCCATTGTGGGGTGACTTGGCGACAAATAGCATGCCAAAGCGTTTCGTGTCAGACATTTCGGCGAGAAGTTCGGTTTGCCCTGGATAGTGGTGTCCGGCGGCGAGCCAGGCGGATTTGGCAATGGGGGCGGTAATGATGCCGTCGAATTCACCTTGGACGGTGCGTGCGATCGCACTGCGGAGTGTCTGAAACCCGACTTCTCCACTGCTGCTATTACCGACGCCTGTGATGAGCCCATCGGTGACGGACTTTGGGATGGTAATGTCAATAATATTTAGGGTTTCAGGGTCTCTCAGGTTTGCAGTCGGTGCGACCGATTTGATGTGTGCGTATGTGCGTTGAAGTTGGGCGCGATCGCCAATGACTGAAATATCAGCCTGCCCGTCAAAGGTGCGATCGCTTAACGTTTTTAGGACGACTTCGGGGCCAATCCCTGATGGGTCACCCAGTGTCATCACCAAGCGTGGCTTGCGGTGAGTGTTTGCATTACTTCTGGGCGTGTTAGCACTGCTTCTGGTAGGACTGGATGCGGCAGAACCAAGAAACATAGGAAAGGACTCTTACAAAAATCGGCTAGTTAACAAGTGTAATTCCTAAAGCTTATGCATAGAAATGACTATACATAGATGGTTGTGACTAGCTGCCGATGAATGATGTGCTCAGAGCGCTGCTCAGAGGGTTGCTTAGGCAGGTGTTCAGGCAAGTGCTCAGAGAAAAGTTCTATGGGTGTGGGACCAAAACGCTCTAAAATGTGATGGAGCATAGCCGTGCTGGCTGTGTTTATTAGGTTTTGCTTTGTCGTCGTGATTTTGGGTAAGCGCCACAAACATGGCACGAGCGCAGATATAACAAACAGGAGATATTTGAGAGATGGGCGGCGAAATTTTTTCAACGGGTGTGTTGGTGGCTTCCATGATTATGGTGGGCTTGGGCCTAGGATTCTTGCTGCTTAAGGTGCAAGGCGCTGAAGAGTAAATACTCTGACCGACCCAACGTTAGGTTTTTAAGTTGGATTTTAATAAGTTTTTAACAAAGGACACCCTTCGCTCTAGGTAAAGGTGTCCTTTACGTTTGTATAGCGTGCTACCCATGCATAAATTAGTGAGTTTACGGCACTGCTCGTAACGACTTCTGCTAGACTGAGAGGCATATTAAGTTTTGTTTACAACACCTCATGGTCTTATTAGTCGTTGGCGCAACTGGCACATTGGGCAGGCAAATCGTTCGCCGAGCCTTAGACGAAGGCTATGAGGTTAAGTGCCTGGTTCGGAATTTTCAGAAGGCGAGTTTCTTAAGAGAGTGGGGGGCCCAGCTCGTTAAGGCTGACTTGACGGGACCTGGAAGTTTACCGCCTTGTTTTGAGGATGTGGATGAGGTGATTGATGCGGCGACTTCTAGGCCGGCAGAGAAGGAGGGCATCTATGATGTGGACTGGCACGGCAAAGTGGCCTTAATTAAGGCGGCTAAAGATGCTGGTGTAAAGCGATTTGTATTTTTCTCTATTTATGGCGCAGGCGACTATCCTAAGGTTCCATTGATGGAAATTAAGGACTGTGTTGAAAAGTTTTTGGCAGAATCTGGCTTGAACTACACCATCTTTAGACCCTGTGGCTTTATGCAGGGACTGATTGGGCAGTATGCGATTCCGATTTTGGAGCGGCAGTCTGTTTGGGTGATGGGAGAGGCGGGTGCGATCGCTTATATGAATAGTCAAGATATTGCTAAGTTCGCAGTGAAGGCACTTAAGTTGCCAGCTGCTGAGAATCAAACTTTCCCATTGGCTGGGCCGAGAGCTTGGGGTGCTTACGAAATTATTCGGCTGTGTGAGCGCCTGTCCGATCAGCGAGCGAGCGTTTCTCAAATGCCGCCTGCGTTGTTGAGGGGGGCTCGTAACATAGCTGCCTTTTTCCAGTGGACATGGGACTTGGCTGATCGACTGGCTTTTACTGAAGTGAGTGCAAGTGGCAACGTGATGGATGCGCCCATGGATGAGGTGTATGAAACCTTTGGCATTGACAAAGGCGAAGTCACCACATTAGAAGACTACTTACAGGAATACTTCACTCGCATCTTGAAAAAACTCAAGGAACTTGACTTTGAGAGCGGTAAGTCAGCTAAGAAGAAAGTTCCTTTCTAAGCGTTTCGTTGTTAACGTGGGCACCACACGTTCTGAAGGGCCGTGCTATATTGACCTTTGTGAGTGCAAAGTCACTCAGTTGTCTCTGGCTTGTTCAGATGTGCAATCGTTTAGGGAATTAGGAGGTGATGCCCATGTCAGTAAGTGATAAATGCGTGGGTCTCCAGGTTGATGTAAACCGGCTGTGTGCCGGGGCTGTTCTCTAGAACTAGCTTTAGCATCAGATGTTAGGGCTAGATAGCTGGATTTCCTTCCGGCAGTTTGGTTTTAACCTGGCAGACCCGACCAGACCGCTCCCATCTTTAGTTAGGTGGGAGCGGATGGTTTTTTAAAGAGGTTTTTCCAGTTAGCTTGTGCAAATCACTCCGTTCCTGATGTTGTGCCTCCTGATGTTGTCTCCTTTTGCCTGTTCGTAAAAAGCTTGATTGCAAAAAAACTGTGCGCAAAAAGCTTGGGTGCCAAGAACGACTTGCCTAAAAACGGATTGCTCAAACAAATGTCTGCGAAAAGACGGTGGGTGAGTAAGAGGGCACAGATTTCATCTGTATTTATATCTATAGATAAGAAAATTAGAGCTGACGAATCTAGTTTCCTTATCTGTGCTGGACTTTGGGCTGGCTGAAGGTCGCTGTCTATACCTGTGGGCGACTGCTAATTTTTGTGGTGTTTTTTCTAAAAAGTGCTGATTGACTTTAGAAAAGCTAATCAGGGTCATAACTTTAGTTGATGTATCCGCGCAGAATGAGTGGGCCTGTTCAGGTCATTTTTGATTTGTTAAAGATGCCTGACATCCCGGCTAGTCGTGTATTCTTCACGACATTTTTAAAAAAGATTGTATGCATTTGAGGCCTCGACAACCGGTTCGTGGTCAGTTCTACCAATCAACTAAAACTGTCCTAATGTAGTGGTCTATACCAAATCAATCTGCTAGCATTTTTAACAAGTTTGGAGACGTATGTGCGCCTGGCTCTTGTAGCTTGTGCATTTCTGGTCTTTAGACTCGATGAGAGGGTCAGTGGTTTAAGTGTCTACACCCTGGGGTTATGCATCCAATGCATGGCCTTAAATTGTATTCACGACGATGTTCTCGTCTATTTAAGGTGTGAGGAGAAAATAAGAAATGACAAATTGGAAAGCATTGCTAGCTGCGCCCGCAGCTTTTGCCGCTGTGCTCGCTGTATCTGGTAACGCAGTCGCTGCTGAAGCAGTTGCTGTTGAGACTGAAGCTGCTGCTTCTGACGTAGTTGTTGCTGAGCCTATTCAGTTGGCTCAAGTAACTAGCGTCTCTGAGCTCTCTGACGTACAGCCTGGCGACTGGGCCTTTACAGCACTTCAGCGCTTGGTAGAAGAGTACGGTTGCTTGGAAGGCTACCCCGACCGCACATACCGTGGCAACCGTGCGTTGACTCGTTATGAGTTTGCCGCTGGTTTGAACGCTTGCTTGGACGTTGTGATTCAGCTGATTGGCGAAGGTAGCCAGTTGGATGAAATTCGCCGCTTGCAAGAAGAGTTCGCCGCTGAGCTAGCAACTATCCGCGGCCGCGTAGACACGCTTGAGACTGATGTTGCTGAACTAGAAGCTAACCAGTTCTCTACGACTACTAAGCTTCGTGGTCAGTTGGATGCACACTTGGTTGTGCCTTTCGACGATGCTGACGTTACTGTTGGTGGTGTAACCACTACTCAAGAAGAAGCGGACGCTACCTTTGAGTACCGTGCTCGCTTGAACTTTGACACTAGCTTCACTGGCGAAGACAGATTGCGCATTCGTTTGCAGTCTGGCGACAACGCTGGTTCTTTGGCTAACACTCAAGGCGGCCTAGCTAATGCTGGTGGTGCTAACGACAACGTTGCACTCGATGACGTTTACTACAGCTTCCCTGTTGGCAATCGCATCAGCGCTATCATCGCAGCGAATAGCGTTGAGACTGATGATTTTGTAACCAGCACTATCGTGCCTTTCGATGGTCCTAGTGTTGCTGATGCAGGCGGTCCTGAGTTCTATGACCTCTACGAAGGCGGCGACTTTGGTGCTGGTGTTAACTTTGCGTTCACTGACAACCTGGTGCTTGACCTTGGTTACTCTTCTGAAGGTAGCAACGTTAACACTGACGCGACTGGCTTGTTCAACAACGGTAGCTACATTGCTCAGTTGAACTTCTTGACTGACGGTATCTTGGATGCAGCGGTTACTTACATCGGTGCGACAGACGCTGCTGTGGGTGAGGCTGAAAGCACAATTGCCGGTTTGGTTAACTTCGACCTCGGTCGCTTCCAGATTGGTGGTCACTATGCTTCTAACGACATCGAAGGCGGCGGTGACGCTGATTCCTACGGTGGTGGTGTTGCGATCGCTGACCTCTTCGGTGCTGGTAACGAGTTCGGCGTATATGGTGGTATTTCTCCTAACGCGAACACCGATCCTCTGCTCGTAGAAGCTTACTACCAGGTTAACGTGAACGAATTCTTCACCTTCACACCTGCTGTTATCTACGCTGATAACGACACTAACGATAACGGTGACAACATCTACGGTGCACTTCGCGCTACTTTCAACTTCTAAATTGAATTGGTTGATTAGCCATTCTTAACACCTAGTGACCCAGGCTTTGCTCAGGGACCTAGCAGTTAGTTGAAGCAAAAGGGACCTCGCAATTGCGAGGCCCCTTTCTGCTATGTGTTTTAGGCGACATGGGTTTTCGTAGAGATGCCTTTACGCTGTGAAAAGCCATTTGGCTAATTTTTTAGGTGTGAAGGAAAAAAGATGACGAAAGTATTTTGGAAAATGCTCCTCGCTGTACCCGCAGCGGTGGGCACAGCCTTTGTTTCTAGCAATGCGGTAGCTGCTGAAGCTATTGCTGTTGAGACTGAAGCGGTTGCTTCTGATGTAGTTGTTGCAGAGCCCATTGAACTGGCTCAAGTAACGAGTGTTTCTGAGCTTTCTGACGTACAGCCTGGCGACTGGGCATTTACAGCACTCCAGCGCTTGGTAGAAGAGTACGGTTGCTTAGAAGGCTACCCTGACCGTACTTACCGTGGAAACCGTGCGTTGACTCGGTATGAGTTCGCTGCTGGTTTGAACGCTTGCTTGGACGTTGTCATTCAGCTGATTGGCGAAGGTAGCCAGTTAGACGAAATTCGCCGCTTGCAGGAAGAGTTTGCCGCTGAGCTGGCAACGATTCGTGGCCGTGTAGACACCCTAGAAGCTGACGTTGCTGAGCTAGAAGCCAACCAGTTCTCCACGACGACTAAACTTCGTGGTCAGTTGGATGCACACTTGGTTGTGCCTTTTGACGAAGCTGATGGTGTTGAAGAAGCGGATGCGACCTTTGAGTATCGCGCTCGTTTGAACTTTGATACTAGCTTCACTGGCGAAGACAGATTGCGCATTCGTTTGCAGGCTTCCGATGATGCAGGTTCCTTGGCTAACACAGCCGATGGTTTGGCTAGCCAGAGTGGTCGTCGTGGCGGCATCGAGGACAACGTTGGTCTTGATGATGTTTACTATAGCTTCCCAGTGGGTAGCCGCATCAGCGGTATCGTTGCAGCGAACAGCATTGAGACTGATGACTTTGTGACGACGACGATTGTGCCTTTTGATGGCCCTGCGGTCGCGAGTGCTTCGACCCCAGAATTTTATGGGTTGTATCAAGGTGGTGACTTGGGTGTGGGTGCCAACATTGCCTTCACTGACAATTTCGTATTGGACTTGGGTTACTCTTCGACCAGTAGCAACTCCAACACAGCAGATGGCGGCATCTTCAACGATGGTAGCTACATTGCTCAGTTGAACTTCTTGACTGACGGCATCATCGATGCTGCGGTTACTTACATCGGTGCGACAGACGCTGCTGCTGGTGAAGCAGAAAGCTCCATTGCTGGTTTGGTTAACTTCGACCTCGGTCGCTTCCAGATTGGTGGTCACTATGCTTCTAACGACATCGAAGGCGGCGGTGATGCTGACTCCTACATGGGTGGTATTGCGATCGCTGACCTCTTCGGCTCAGGCAATGAGTTTGGCGTTTACGGTGGTGTATCCCCTGACGCAACCAACGATCCGTTGTTGGTTGAAGCTTACTACAAGGTTGCTGTGAATGAGTTCTTTACCTTCACACCTGCTGTTATCTACGCTGACAATGATTCTGGTGTTGGCACAGATGACAACTTCTACGGCGCACTTCGCGCAACGTTCAAGTTCTAAAACGTAGCGTTGTATGGGCTACTCAGGCTCCTCGCTATTGAGAGTAGTCCATACAATCTGCACATAGAACAACTGTGATTTCAAGTGAAAGCCAGTCCTTGTCATAACGAGGACTGGCTTTCACTTGAAAGTCAGGAATTGCTGACTTATTGCTGATTTGTGTCTCAGGATACTAAGTGCATTTGGGTGTCACCTTAGGATTTGAATGGCCACTGGCCAATTTTTATTAGGTGTGAAGGAAAAACAGTAATGAAGACAATGTTCTGGAAAGCCCTGCTTGCAGTACCTGCGGCTTTAGGTGCAGTGTTTGTATCGAGCAATGCAATTGCGGCAGAAGAGATTAGCGTTGAGCCTGTTGCTGATGTTGTCGTTGCCGAGCCCATTGAGTTGGCTCAAGTAACGAGTGTTTCTGAGCTTTCTGACGTACAGCCTGGCGACTGGGCATTTACAGCACTCCAGCGCTTGGTGGAAGAGTACGGTTGCTTGGAAGGTTATCCTGACCGCACATACCGTGGCAACCGCGCGTTGACTCGCTATGAGTTTGCGGCTGGTTTGAACGCTTGTTTGGACGTTGTGATTCAGCTAATTGGCGAAGGTAGCCAGTTGGATGAGATCCGTCGCTTGCAGGAAGAGTTTGCTGCTGAGCTGGCAACGATTCGTGGCCGTGTAGATACCCTAGAAGCTGACGTTGCTGAGCTAGAAGCCAACCAGTTCTCTACGACAACTAAGCTCCGTGGTTTGTTTGAAACTCACTTGGTTGTGCCTTTCGATGAAGCGGATGGTGTTGACGAAGCGGATGCGACCTTTGAATACCGCGCTAGCTTGAACTTTGATACCAGCTTTACCGGTTCTGACAGATTGCGCATGCGCTTGCGTGCTGGTGACAACTCTGGTTCTTTGGCGAACTCTCAGAGTGGCCTAGCGAGTGCTGGTACTGGTGGTCCTAACGATAACGTTAAGCTGGATGATGTTTACTACAGCTTCCCGGTTGGTAATCGTATCAGCGCTATCATCGCAGCGAATAGCGTTGTGACTGATGACTTTGTAACCAGCACTATCGTTCCTTTCGATGGTCCTAGCGTTGCCGATGCTGGTGGTCCTGAGTTCTACGACCTCTATGAAGGTGGTGACTTCGGTGCTGGTGTGAACTTTGCATTCACCGACAACTTGGTGCTTGACCTTGGTTACTCCTCTGCAGGCAGCAACGTCAACACTGATGCGACTGGCTTGTTCAACAACGGTAGCTATATCGCTCAGCTCAACTTCCTAACTGACGGCATCATCGATGCTGCGGTTACTTACATCGGTGCAACTGATGCTGCTGTTGGTGAAGCTGAAAGCACGATCGCTGGTTTGGTTAACTTCGACCTCGGGCGCTTCCAGATTGGTGGTCACTATGCTTCTAACGACATCGAAGGCGGCGGTGATGCTGACTCCTATATGGGTGGTGTTTCGATCGCTGACCTCTTTGGTGCTGGTAACGAGTTCGGTGTATTTGGTGGTATTTCCCCTAATGCAGCTGTTGACCCACTCCTTGTAGAGGCTTACTACCAGGTAAATGTAAACGAGTTCTTCTCCTTTACGCCAGCCATTATCTACACTGATAACGATTCCGGTGTAGGTACAGATGACAACTTCTATGGTGCTGTGCGGACAACTTTCAAATTCTAAGTTGGCACGCCTGATCTACATGACTAGGTTTTTGGCTTAGTCATGTGTTGAGTTTTGAATGGCTGTTTGAATAACTTTAAAGGGCTCCTGTGTAAAAGCAGGGGCCTTTTTGTTTAGAGACATGGATGATTGTATGGATACGTGAACGGTGATGCATGTCGGAAATCGGGCTGGGCACCCTAAGCCCGTCCGTTTGTCTGGTGTGAGTGTCACTGCGTTATGAAAAAGTTTATTTGGAAAGGGTTGGGCCTGAGTCCTGTGAGTTTGGGCTTAGTGCTAGGGCTTTCGAGTCAGGGCTTAGTTGCTGGAAGCAGTCCCGCGATGGCATTGGATGCCAGCCTTGAACCTGTCGATAGGCCCGCGAGTTATTTGGCTCAGGTGACGAGTGTTTCTGAATTGTCTGATGTGCAGCCGGGGGATTGGGCTTTTACCGCACTTCAGCGTTTGGTAGAGGAATATGGTTGCTTGGAAGGTTATCCTGACCGCACATACCGGGGAAATCGTGCGTTGACGCGGTATGAATTTGCCGCTGGTTTGAATGCTTGCTTGGATGTTGTGATTCAGCTGATTGGCGAAGGTAGCCAGCTGGACGAAATTCGCCGTTTGCAGGAGGAGTTTGCCGCTGAGCTGGCAACGATTCGGGGCCGTGTGGATACTCTCGAAACGGACGTGGCTGAGCTGGAGGCCAATCAGTTTTCGACGACGACTAAGCTGACCGGGGCTTTTGATGCTCACCTAATCGTGCCCTTTGGTGACACGGTGGCGGTTGCTGACAATGTGATTTCTCAGGATCCGGCGGCTGCGCCTAATGCCACGGACAAAATTGTGGGCGGTGAAGAGGCGGATGAGACCTTTGAGTACTGGGCGCGGTTGGACTTGAATACGAGTTTTACGGGTGAAGATAACCTGTTTATTAGTTTGTCGGCAGCGGATGCCGGTGGCTCCCTGGCGAATAGCGAATTTGGCCTGAACTATGTCAGCGGCCAAACGGACGATAATGTCGCCATTGATGACTTGTACTACAGCTTTCCGGTGGGCGATCGCATCAATGCCAAGGTGGCTGGGAACAGTGTGCTGCCAGAGGATTTTGTCAGTAGCTTGATTGTGCCCTTTGGCGATAGCGCAGTCGCGGCGGCGGGCCTGCCTGAGTTTTACTTTTTGTATGCGGGGGGCGACTTTGGCGCTGGGGCCAATGTGGATATTACGGATAGCCTGGTGTTGGATGTGGCCTATTTGGCCGATGGCAGTAATAATAACCAGCCCGACCAAGGCCTATTTAACAACTACAGCTATATGGCCCAGCTGAACTTGCTCACCGAAGGACCGTTGAATGCAGCGGTGGTGTATTTGGATGGTGACCAGGAGACGGATGTGACTGGTGGTGCTGCTGGCGTAGTGCGATCGCAGGTAAAGCCTGACTACACGGTGGCGGGCTTAGTCAGTATGGATTTGGGGCGTTTGGTGCTTTCTGGTCACTATGCCTTCAGCCCAGCGGATAGTGTGGATGGCGATTTGGACTCTTACATGGGCGGTGTTTCTTTCCCAGGGTTATTTGGCGAGAGCAATGAGCTGGGGGTGTATGGTGGGATTTCGCCCGCGATTAACCGCGATCCTTTGTTGGTGGAGGCGTATTACAAGCTGAATGTGAATGAGTTTGTCACCTTTACTCCAGCCCTGATTTATACCGACAATGATTCGGGTGTGGGCACGGATGATAACTTTTACGGTGCGGTGCGAGCGACGCTTAGTTTTTAAGGCTTAGTGAGCTTTTACAGTTGAATCACGTTTAGGAGCAAGGATTCAATAAAATCAACTGTAAAAGTCGGTGGGTTGTGGCTAACGCCTGCGGCGACGCGTTGCGAACGACTACGCTCAGCCAGCGGCAGTTGCTGAAACCGCGCCCTGAGCGTAGTCGAAGGGCAACTGGGTAAGTTGGTCAATTTATTTAATTTTCATTCGTTAGTTTGCTTTGCAAAAGGGCCTCAATAAAGTTGAGGCCCTTTTGTTGTGAGAGGTGTTTTTGTGTGGGCGCATTGCTCGGGTACTGTGTTGCCCTTCTTGACTTTATTAAACAATCCCCACCGTAGAACCGGGATATACTAAGTGATGTTGGTCGATTTTGTGGATTTGGCGCTGAACGGCCATCTCATACACTTCTATCTCAAATTGCTGTGGAATTATCGTGCAAAAGTGAGTACGCGCTGCTGGCGCTCATAGAGCTTAGCTTGCACTACAGTAAGGGCGAGCCGTTGCGGATTTGTCAGATTGCCGCTGAGCAGGAGATTCCCGATCGATATTTGGAGCAGCTGTTGGCGACCTTGCGTCGGGCGGGGTTTGTAAAAAGTCAGCGGGGTGCTAAAGGGGGGTATTTGCTCACGCGTGAGCCTTGGAAAATGACCTTGCTCGATGTGGTGAGCTGCATTGAAGGCTTTGAAGCGAAGGCGAAGGAAGTGAAGTCGCCGAAGACGACGGAAGGGGCCGTGGTGGGTGAGGTGTGGCAAGAGGTTCGCCAGAGTGCGGAAGCGGTGTTAGAAAAATACACTCTGCAAGATTTGGTAGATAAGCGGAATGCGCGTCAGCAAGTGGATTTGATGTATTACATTTAGGGCCTGAAGGAAAGTTGAAGTCCAGCCGGACTTCGACTACGCTCAGCCCTCGGATTTGGCCACGCTCGTTAGGTACTGTACTCGTGAGCGATTGTCTTATTCCCTAAATTTTTTGGATACATAACAGGCGTAAGACCTATGCGAATTGCTAACAATGTGACTGATTTGATTGGCCATACGCCGATGGTGCGGCTGCATCGGATTCCTGAAGGTGAGGGGTGCGTGGCCCAGATTGTGGTGAAACTGGAGGGGATGAATCCGTCGGCTTCGGTGAAGGACCGCATTGGCATTAGCATGATTGAGGCGGCGGAGAAGGCGGGTGAGATTACACCGGGGAAAACGACTTTGGTAGAGCCGACGTCGGGGAATACGGGAATCGCTTTGTCGATGGCGGCGGCGGCGAAGGGCTATGACCTAATTTTGACCATGCCGGAGACGATGAGTTCTGAGCGCAGGGCCATGCTGAAGGCCTATGGAGCGAAGCTGGAGCTGACGCCAGGGATGTCGGGGATGAGTGGCTGCATTCAGCGGGCGCAGGAACTGGTGGAGAGTTTGCCGGATGCCTACATGTTGCAACAGTTTGATAATCCGGCGAACCCTGCGATTCATCGGCGTTCGACGGCGGAAGAGATTTGGCAGGATACGGAAGGTGAGGTGGATTTTTTGGTGGCGGGTGTGGGGACTGGCGGCACCATTACCGGCGTGGGTGAGGTGATTAAGCAGCGCAAGCCGGAGTTTCAGGTGGTGGCGGTGGAGCCTGTGAATAGTGCTGTGCTCTCGGGCGGCAGGCCGGGTCCCCATAAGATTCAAGGGATTGGGGCTGGGTTTGTGCCGAAGGTGCTGAATCAGGCGCTGATTGATGAGGTGATTCCGGTGAGTGATGATGAGGCGATCGCATTCGGTAGACGGTTGGCAAAAGAAGAAGGCATCCTCTCGGGAATTTCTACCGGGGCAGCGCTGTGCGCGGCGATTAAGCTAGCGAAGCGGCCTGAGAATGAAGGCAAGCTGATTGTGATGGTGCAGCCCAGCTTTGGTGAGCGGTATTTGAGTACGCCGCTGTTTCAAGATCCGGAGCCGATGGGATAGGGGTATTTGGACAGTTGCAGACCTGTGGACGGTTCTTTGTCAGGGTTTTGTCAGGGCTTAATCGTGAAAGCTTGTGATATATGCGTAATAACTGGGGTTTTGTCTGATAAATAGGAAGTAGGCGAAAATACCGGTGTGGGGTGTGCCCGTGGGTGCCAAGTTTCCTGTGCGCAAAATATTAGTGTTGGCGGCGAACCCTGGGGATACCTCTGGATTGCGGTTGGATGAGGAGGTGCGGAGTATTCAGCGCAGCCTTCAGCTGTCGCAGGAGCGCGATCGCTTTGAACTCATTTCAGAATGGGCGGTGCGCACGGATGATTTGATGCAGACGCTGGTGAGTCATCAGCCGCATATTGTGCACTTTTTGGGGCATGGGACGGGCGATCGTGGCTTGGTGCTAGAAGATGGGCGCGGGCGCAGCCAGCTGGTGCCGACGCGGGCGTTGGCGCGGCTGTTTCAGCAGGTGGCGAGTGTGGAGTGCGTGCTGCTGAATGCGTGTTATTCGGATACGCAGGCGCAGGCGATTAGCCAGTTTGTGAGTTGCGTGGTGGGGATGAATCAGCCGATTGGGGATCCGGCGGCGGTGTGCTTTGCCCGAGGGTTTTATACGTCGTTGGGGAATGGCGGATCGTATGAGGCGGCCTATGAGATGGGGCGCACGGCGATTGATTTGGAGGGGATTGCGGAGGTGGCGACGCCGGTGTTGCGGACGCGATCAGGGAAGGTCTCCTTCGACTACGCTCAGGGACCGGGTTCGATGGCGACGAATCGGGTGTTTATTAGTTATCGGGACCAGTCGCCGGATAAGGAGTTGGCTCAGGCGCTGCACGCGGCGTTTGAGGCGGCGGGGGTTGAGGCCTTTATGGCGGCGGAGAGTATTTTGCTGGGGGAGGCTTGGCGAGAGCGAATTAACCAGGCGCTGCGTCAGTGTGAATATTTTGTGCTGTTGCTCTCGCCGCTGTCGGCGACGAGTGAAATGGTGACCGAGGAGGTGAAGCGGGCGCGGGCGTTACGCGATCGCCGGGCTGATAAGCGGCCGATGATTTTGCCGGTGCGGGTTCAGTTTCCGTTGGATGATCCGTTGAATTATGAGCTGCGGGGGTATTTGCAGGAGATTCAGCAGCGGGAGTGGGTGAGTGAGGCGGATACGGCTGGGTTGGTGACGGAATTGATGGGGTTGGTGGCGGGGGAGGCTGCTGAGCGGCGGGATATTTCTGTTGTGGAAGAGGGGGATGGGGCAAAGGGGGAAGGGGGAAAGGGGAATGGGGGAAAGGTGGGGCTGCGCCCGGTGAAGGCTGTGGTGGAGAGTGTTGATTCGCCGCCGTTGCCGGTGGCGGAGCCGGAGCTGATGCGGGAGCCGGGTGGGGCGGTGCAGTTTAAGACGGGGCTGTATGTGGAGCGGCCGCCGATTGAGGCGGATTGTTTTGCGGAGATTGAGCAGCCGGGGGCGTTGATTCGGATAAAGGCGCCGAGGCAGATGGGGAAGACGTCGTTGATGGCGCGGATACTTAGCCATGGGCGGGCGCAGGGGTATCAGACGGTGCCGATTAGCTTTCAGCGGGCGGATAGTCGGCTATTTAATGATTTGGATTTGTTGTTGAAGTGGTTTTGCTCGCAGGTGGGCAGGCGGCTGAAGAAGCTGAAGGCTTTGGATGAGTATTGGGTGGGGGATTTTGGCAGTAAGGATCGGTGTAATGCGTATTTTGAGGATTGCTTGCTAGAGGACTTAGAAGCGCCGTTAGTGTTGGCCTTGGATGAGGTGGATATGGTGTTTCCGCATCCGGCGGTGGCGGATGACTTTTTTGCGTTGGTGCGCTCTTGGTATGAGGCGGCGCGCTATGGCGATTTTGGCAGTGAGCTATGGGCGAATGTGCGAATTGTGATGGTGCATTCGACGGAGGCATATGTGCCGCTGAATATTAATCAGTCGCCTTTTAATGTGGGTAAAAATGTGGAGCTGGTGGAGTTTGGGCCGCAGCAGGTGCAGGACTTGGCCCGGCGGTATGGGCTGAGTGCGAGTAGTAGCCAAACGGAGGCGCTGATGGCTTTGGTGGGCGGGCATCCGTATTTGATACGTAAAGCTCTATACCATTTGCGGCGGGAGGATATGACGATTTCGGCGTTGGCGGAGATGGCGGCGACGGAGGCGGGGATTTATAGCGATCATTTGCGGCGGCACCTATATGTGCTGCGGGATTATCCGCAGTTGGCGGAGGCGTTTCGGAAGGTGGTGGTGAAGACGCGGCCGGTGGATATTGATGCGGAGTCTTCTTTTAAGTTGGAGAGTATGGGGTTGGTGCGGCTGAGTGGGAATGAGGCGTCGCCGCGCTGTGAGGTGTATCGGGATTATTTTCGAGATCATTTGGAGAGTTAGGCCCTCATCCTAAATCCTTCTCCCGAGGGGAGAAGGACTTTGAGGCAAGAGAGAAGTCCGGCTCCCTCTCCCCCAGGGAGAGGGCTGGGGTGAGGGCAACGGGCTTGTTGGGTGTTGAGTTAATTATTGAGTTGCAGTTGTAAGGATCAGTTAATGAGTGCTTCCTCCGCAGAACAACCAATTTATCAATATGTGACGGGCGGGGCGCTAGGGCAGGATGCGCTGACCTATGTGACGCGCCAGGCGGATGCTGACCTGTATGAAGCGGTGCGGGCGGGGGAGTATTGCTATGTGTTTAACTCGCGGCAGATGGGGAAGTCGAGCTTGCGGGTGCGGGTGATGCAGCGACTCAAGACCGAGGGTGTGGCCTGCGGTGTTGTTGAGGTTTCTAGCATTGTGGGTGCTGGAATGACGGCGGAGCAGTGGTATGTGGGACTGATTCGGCGGCTGAAACGGAGCTTGGGCTTACAGGTGAAGGTGTTGCCCTGGTGGCGGGAGCGGGGGGAGCTGTCGCCGGTGCAGCGGTTTAGTGAGTTTGTGGAAGATGTGTTGTTGCCTGCGACGACGCAGCCGATTGCGATTTTTGTTGATGAAATCGACAGTTTGTTTAAGTTTGAATTTAATGATGACTTTTTTGCGTTGATTCGTTCGTTTTATCAGGAGAGGGCGGAGGATGCGGCGTATCGGCGGCTGAGCTTTGTGCTGTTGGGGGTGGCGACGCCGGAG
>JBCDAG010000034.1:0-28464 GCA_039186165.1 Cyanobacteria bacterium P01_F01_bin.53 | reverse complement strand
TATCGCAATCGTCGTCGGCGTTACGGTCTGCGCTTCAATATAATTGCGGCCCTCTACAATTATGAACTCAGCCTGGCCTGAGAGAGAGAAGAGAAAAGTCTCTCAGGCTAACACATAATCATTTTTGCAAGAGGTCTACTAAGCTTGCGATGCTCCACGCAGCGTGACAAAGGCTATAGTGTAAAAGCCAAAAGGATTATATCGATATAGCAATTTCGATGAACCACTCTACGCCATTGACGCTCCCTTCGCTGTCTAAAGACTTATGGCTAAAGCCTTCCCCGCCAAGGTTTTCACCACATCAAGCAACAGCCTCGCGCGCGTATTCCACCCATAAAGCAACAGATCCGGATTTTTTTTCAAACAAGAAAAACACACACGTCACCATCATCACCATTCCGGTGAGCATCTATACGGCTGCTGATACGTCCGAGTCTCCTGAAAAGGTGTCGCCAGCCGCTGATGTTCTCACCACAGAATCTCCAGAAGCGACATCTCCAACATCCATACCTCCAACATCCAAAACGTCAGAAACGATACCTCTAGAGACGGCATCTCCAACACCTCCACCAACACCCACGACGCCAGAAACGACCTCGCTAGAAACCATATCTCCAGAAATCGAAAGCCCAAGCATTACCCAACGTCCAAGTCATCCCTGGTGGAAGCCCTCTAAAAAGGCACTTTTGGGTGTTGGGATTTTTACCGTTTTCTCTGGGGGAATTCTAGGCACAGCCCACGTGTTTGGCGGTATGGCCGGTCACGATATGAGCGGGATGGGAGGCCATGATATGGGGGGCATGGACGGTCACAGTATGTCGGGGCACGGTATGGATGGCCACGATATGTCGGGTCATGATATGGAGGGTATGTCTCACGATGACATGATGCGAGTCGATGGGGCTTTGAATGCGACGCCAGTCACGGTAGAAGTGATCAAGCCTACGCGGTTAACGGCCAGCGTGAACTATACCGGTGCGATTCATCCCTTGTCGGAGGTTACGGTGTACCCGCGAGTGGCGGGACAGCTTTCTAACTACGATAGCTATCCTGGAGATCGCGTCATTGCCGGACAAACGTTGGCAACACTCGATGCCATTGAACGCGTCTCTCAAACCGATGAAGCCGCTGCTACTGTGGCTTCGTTACAGGCGAATGCGGAAGGCAGCCAACTTGAACTTGAAGAGCAACAGCAGGCGATTAATTTGATTCAAGCCGATTTAGAGTATTTGCGGCTTCAGCGCGATCGCTTTGCCCTGCTCTCAGAGGAAGGTGCACTCTCGCAAGACCAATACGACTTAATCGTTTCACAGGTCGCGGCGAAAGAAGCCCTGCTAGAAGGGGCCCATACCAAACGTAATCGCCTACAGGCCCAAATTCTCAGCGACCAGGCCCAAGTCTCTCGGGCAGAGGCCCAAGTGAACACCGCCACCACCTTTGAAGGCTATACCCAAATCACCGCCCCCATTAGTGGCGTGGTACAAGCCAGAATGGCTGACCCTGGCTCTGTGGTGCAACCCGGTATCGGAATTTTAAAAATTGGTGACTATCAGCAGGTCCGCTTGCAGGCCAATGTCGCGCAGCAAGATGCCAATCGCATTAAAGTAGGCACCCCGATTTCAGCCAGCGTCCCCGGTGCGGCAACAGAGGTAATTCGAGGAAACATCACCAGCATTTTTCCTCAAACTGACCTCACCACCCGCACTGTGACCGTGGAGGCCATTGTGGATAATCTCGACGGCCAGCTTCTCTCAGGGCAGTTTGTTGATATGGAAATCATGACGGAGCAGCGGAATAACGTGATCGCCCTTCCCCAATCTGCGATTGTGGATTTCAATGGAGACTCTTCAGTTTGGGTCGTGACGAAGGGAGAGGCGGATGGCAAAGAGGCAAATAGTGAAAGGGCAAGCAGTGAAGAGGCAGGCAGTGAAGAATCGGCCAGTGAAAAGGCTGAAAGACGAATGATTACGGTCGGTGTCACGAGTGGCGATCTCATTGAGATTACCAGCGGCCTCAAGGAAGGCGATCTCGTCATTCTCTCCGGCCATAGCAGGTTGATGGAAAACAGCAGTGTCACCATCGTGCCAACGTTGGCTCAACCAATCGTGCAGCCAGCAGATCAGTCACCCACAGCGCCTGCCAAAGATGCCCCATAACTGACCTTTCTCTCCTGATAGTTCTCCGTTTTCTGGAAGAGGGAAGCATGAGGCCCGTCTAGCATTCTGGAGACTGGCTAGTGTTTTCATGTCCAGTTTTCCATGAAAGAATTTTTCACGCGCTGGTCAATCAAGAATCCGGTCGTTGTTGCAGCCCTCTACATTGCAGTGATTATGCTGACGCTGCTGACGCTCTTTTTGTTGCCTGTGCGGATGATGCCCTATGTGGAAAGCCCGCTGGTTTCAGTGGTGACGATGGCCCCTGGATCTTCTCCATCAGAGGTAGAAACCTACATCACCAAACCCATCGAACAGCGGCTCAGCGTCTTGGATGGGGTCCGATTTATTCGCTCAAGTTCTCAGCAAGATAACTCCCTGATCACCATTCAGTTTGCCTGGGGCGGCAATATCGATAAAGCCGTACAGTCTGTACAGAGCATTATGACCGCCGCCGAGGGTGACCTTCAGCTCGATGGCATTAACTCACGGACGTATTGGGTGCTCCCCATCGACCCGCTCAATCGCCCGGTACTCACCCTCGCACTAACCGGAGACGCCTGGGATCGGCTACAGTTACGAGAGTTTGCCGATAATACCCTCGTTGATCGGCTCACACAGGTAGAGGCGGTTCAGGCAGTTTCTATTTTTGGCGGCGATCGCAGGCAGCTACAGGTCATCGTCAACCGGCAACAGCTCGCGGCCTACGGGCTCTCTATTTTGCAAGTTCGTGATGCCATTGATGCCAATAACATTAGCCAAGGGGCGGGCGTGCTCACCCAAGGCGATGACGAAATTTTAGTCCGCACGGATGATCGGGCGCTCAATGCAGCGGCGGTGATGGACTACCCGCTAATAGAACAAAACGGACGCATTGTTTATGTCCGAGATGTTGCCACGGTGAAAGACACTTTTGAAGAAAAGCGCAGCGGCTACCGATACAACGGCGAAGCCGCCCTCGCGGTCAACATTATTCAAAAGCCAGATGCTAGCTCACCCCAAGTCATTGAACGAGTCAGAGAGGCGTTAACCGATATTCAGGCCGAATATCCAGGGCTTACATTTCAAGAAGCTTACGACAATGCTTACTTGGTCAATTTAATTCTGGAGAGTACCTTTCGAGAGCTGTTGATCAGCGTACTGTTGGCGGGGCTAGTGATTTTAATCTTCCTAGAAGATTTTCGCGCCACTGCTATCATTATGATCTCCATTCCCACCAGTTTGGCGCTCTCCACCCTTCCGTTTATTCCCATCGGCATGTCGCTCAATGCCTCCACGCTGATTGGCATGATGATGGCCATTGGCAAGCTGGTCGATGATTCGATTATCGTGCTCGACTCAATTAATCAAAAGCTACGCTTGGGACTCATGCCTATCCCAGCCGCGATTCAAGGCACGGGTGATGTTTTTTTAGCCAGTGCGGCGGCCAGCTGCGTGATGATTGCCGCGTTAGTGCCCACCATTCTCTCCGGCGGCCTGACCGGGCTGATGTTTGTCGGTCTGGTGTGGCCGATGGTATTTGCCTTTGTCGCTTCCCTGTTGGTCTCTATTACATTGATTCCGCTCATCGCCGCGTTTACCCTGAAGCCCCATCCTGTGGGGTTTCAGATCAGCACCCCTTTACAAACAGCATTAATCCCTGTCCGCTATGTTTTTCGCCAGCTAGAACGGGGCTATGGATGGCTTTTAGACTGTTGTCTGAAGAATCGAGAAATCACCTTGGCGCTCGCAGGAGTCTCTGTTGTTTTAGCGATCGCACTTTACAGCTTCATTCCCCAAGAGATGATGCCCCTTGGAGACTCGGGCCAGTTTATCGCCACCTTAGAAATGGAAGGCGGTAGCTCCTTTGCCGCTACCGATGCCGCTGCCGCTCAATTTGAAAATATTCTGTTGCGACAGCCCGAAGTTGAAAAAGTCTCGTCTCAGGTGGGCTTTGAACTCACACGCAACAGCACTTACTTTACGGGCTACAGCATGGGGGGCGTCAGTAGCGCTTCGCTGATGGTCACCATTACCTCTGTTACAGAGCGATCGCGCGACATTTGGGAAATTATGGACAGCGTTGAGGCCGAAGCGCAAAGCACTCTTCCAGGCATTCGCCGCATTGCCATGAAAGAAATGGGGGTCGATGTCATGGCCACCTCCGCAGCCCCGATTCAGCTCGCGGTATATGGAGATGAGTTTCCTCAGCTGCACAGCTTAGCGGCAGGCGTGGCAGATATCGCGGCAGAGAATCCTGACATTCATATGATTCACACCAGCGCTGCGCTCACCCAACCTGAATATCGACTCAACATTGACCGCCGCCGCGCTCAGGAACTGGGCCTCACGGTGCAAATGGTGTCGCAGCAAGCGTATTACGCCCTGAATGGGGGCCTCACTCGCCGCTATTACAACCGCCCCAACCTCAGGCAAAACTCAATTTTGGTACGCTATGACGAAGGTGATCGCACCACCCCACAAGATCTCTCTAACACCTACATCACCAGCAACACTGGCCAGCAAGTTCCTTTAAGTACCGTAGCCACGCTAGAGCGCCAACAGGGGCCGACCCTGATTGAACATGTTAACGGTAAACGAGTAGTGTATGTGAACGGCTACTACCGTAAAAACAATCCGGCCTCCATGAACTTATCGATGGCTGTCACCATGCAAGCAGGTGAAGACTTGAGTTTTCCACCAGGCTACGGTGTGGACTCCATGGGCGATATGACGGATATGATGATTGAGTTTTCTCGCTTGCTCAAGGGCCTGTTAGTGTCGCTGGTTTTGATTTACCTGATTTTGGTGATTCAGTTCGGCTCATTTGTGCAGCCGATGGTGATGATGCTCTCAGTCCCCTTACAACTGGTTGGCGTTTTTGGTGCCTTGTTATTGGCTAGTCAAACCCTGTCAACCGTCTCGATTTTAGGCATCATTATTCTTTCGGGTGTTTCGCTCTCAGCGGCCATTTTGTTGTTGGAGTTAATTTTGGCGAAAAGGGCCGACGGGGTTCCGAGGGCGATCGCGATTAGGCAATCAGGCCCTGTAAGACTCAAGGCGATTGTGATGACAACTTTTACCACGCTCATTGTCATTGTGCGTTTGGCCTTTTTCCCCGAAACCGGGATGGATGCCTATTCTCCAATCGCCACGGTTATTTTAGGTGGACTGATTATTTCTACGCTGTTAACGTTAGTGGTTGTTCCCGTGGTGTACACCTTCGTCGATGATGCTGCGGCGTTTTTCAAACGAGCGAAGCAAACTCAAAAAATCGCTAGCCAAACCGCTAAACCAAGGAAAGCATCATAAAAGGCTCCTACCCACGGGCGGTTACAGAAGACTTGGGCAAGGATGTCGAGCATGAAGTTCGTCCCTAGCTACCAAGGATTACCAATGGCGGTAAAGGCTGACCAATAAAAAGGATGGGAGAAATCCCACTGGCCGTTTTCCAACAGCTCAGGAATGTGAGTGATTATTTCGGAATCGGGGCCATACACGGTGCCATTTCTAATGCCCACGTCTCCTCGCATAAGGGTCAATTGAGCTTTTCGGAGGGCCTCAGAGCGTAGGGCGGTGCCATGCAACTCCCTGTAGAACTCATTCATAAATCCCAATGTGCCTTCATCGCTGACGGGCCATACGCTAGCAACGGCTGTCGTGGCACCCGAATTTACGGCAAACCCAGCGAATCCATATTCAGAAGCCGGATCGCCGAGTGCCGTATTACAAGCACTTAAAATAATCAGATCAAGCATGTGCTGATCGAGGCCTAGTTCTTGAATGTTGTTTAAGGATAGCTTTTCATCCCACAGCTGAATATAAGATTCATCAAGGTTGCCAGATTCAAAAGAGGCATGGGTGGCCAAATGCAAAATCTCATAATCCTTTTTCTGGAGTTGGTTTTGTAAGTTGTCTCTGACGAATTCTTCATTGAGAAACGCATCGCCTTCCAGGAGAATATCTGTAATGACATTCACTTCTACTTCTACTGCGGGCAAAGCAGGCTGATCAGTAAATTCTGATGCGCCCATGGCTAAAACTTGGGCAGTTTCGAAGGTATCTCGGGATATGTGAGTGTTGTCAAAGTTGGTCAAACTAGCAGTTGGTAGGAGTCCTAAACTATAGTCTTCGATCAGATATTGATCTCCATCATGCAGAGTTGCGATTGGCAGTGTACGTAGGCCTGAGTCCATCACAAACCCCAAGCTATTAATATTCTCCGCTTCTAATTGGTCTTGAATGGGAGAGACAATCCAGTCATAGAGTTGTTGTGCAGGTGGTAGATACTGCCTGGCTGTTGAGAACTGTCTGGTGACTTGTGCTCTGAGATTTTGTGTGGTTTGTTCAACCTGATCTCGAGTGATACCCCACCTGCGGAATCGCTGTGGCTCATTGTCAGCAGTAATCAGCATGACCTCTAGTTGATCATCAGGCTGATTTGATCGAGTCAGTGAATCATTGTTGATCGCATCTTGATTAGGCGTGGTCGAACCACTTTGGCTTGCTTCAAATGACTCAACAGAGGAACTAACTGACACAAAATAAACATAAACAAGAGCTGGTTGAGCTTCTGTAAATTGATCTATTTCCCGTAGTTTTTCCTGGACCTCGTGTAGGGTTCTTACAGGAGTTTTTATCTGGTTGCTAGATGGTGATAGGTACGAACCGAAGGCCTCTCCATGAGAAGTTTCCAATGCCTCAAATACATTTTCTAATTCTTGTTGTTCTGCTTCAGTACTATTAATCGTATTTGGAAGTAGCAATGAGCCTTCTCCAGATCCCGCAGTAGATAGCGTCTCCGTTTTGGTTAATAGTGCTCCGGTAATAGGCGTAGTTTCTCCATCCGATGATTCGATGGGTGGCTCCGTGGGCGGATCCACAGGTGGGTCAACAGGTGGCTCGACGGGTGGGTCAACAGGTGGAATGCCTCGGCTGATGAGCGATATATTTTCTTGCGTGTAGCTACCTATAAATTCTCCTGATGCTAATTCTGAGAGAGAGGTTGCTATGCTTCCGGCTGTCCCGTTGTTACTGTTTTTTTGAACGGTAAAGGCGCTAGCATCTATTGTAGGATCACCATACTCAAGGGTAATACTTCCATTTTGGGCTCCAGTGGTTGATAAGCTGACATCTATTTCAGCAAAAGCTGCTTGGGCTCTAAAGTTTGTTGGAGTTGTAATATTTATAGTTGTGTCTTCCGTGTTGTTTCCGTTCCCCCGGGCATCGATGAAACCTACCTGAATGTCATTTGCGCTCTCTAACGTGACGCTGCCTGCACCTCGCGTACTCCCTGACAGGTTTCCGTTGGCAGTGATAATGTTACCTGTACTTAGAGCACCACTTGTGGTCGTTAGTGTGAGGTCGCCGCTGCGATCACCTCCTGACGTAACAATATCACCCTCTATATTGACCTCTGTTTGTGCTGTGATGTTGATATCATTGCCAACCTCATTACCATTACTCTCTATGTTAGTAGCAACATTGATGCCACCGTTGCTACTATTCAGCAGAATCCCCTGACCATTAACATCACCCGTTGTAGAAAGGCTCTCAACCGAAATATCTTGTTGAGCTGTTAAGCTAATGTCGCTCCCCAGCGTTGTAATATTGCCTGCGTTAATGCTTCCATCGGCGATGATGTTGATATTAGCATCCGTTGTACCGCCCCTTAGCTCACCTCCCGTGGTATCAATATTGCCCTGTGATTGCAGTGTTAAAGGATCCCTTACCTCAGCGTCACCCCCCAGCGTGATACTGCCCGTTTGCTCCGGCCCTCCAATTAGAATGTTGGTAAAGCCATCTTGAATGGCTGCTAGTTCTCCACCGGTGATACTGACTGTATTTGGATCTTGGCTATCAAATCCACCCAGCTCAATGCCCACGTTATTGTCGGTCGGTTTAATGGTTAATATGCCACTGCCGGAAATCCTACCGTTGCGAATATCATTGCCATTGACCGCATGGCCAATGTTAATATCGTTGCCGACCAAGGTAAGGTTGCTGGTGCCGCCATCGAGTGAGTCTGTAATCTGTGAATTGGCTGCGGTAAATTCAACACGTTGTTCTCCAGCCGTAGTACTGGCATTTTCTAAGTGTTGAATGTCTCGAAAAGAAGCGACTGTTGCTCCATTTTTTAGGATTCTACCTTGATTGATAGTGTCTAACTGCCAAGTTGTGTCAGTATAGCCAGTGATGATTCTATTATTAGACTCAAATAAGTTACTGCCACCTGCAATGGTTAAATTTGTATTTGGTATTGAGCTATTGAGCCTAAACGTGTTTTCTCCATTTCCTCCATCTAATGTTTCAATCTCAGAAAAAGATAACGTAGTACTTGGTGTGGTAATGGTACCGCTGCGATCGCCGGTCACCTCAAACGTATCATCACCCAGAGAACCTCTAATATAGTCATCCGCAGGATGGGCTGAGCCAGTGAAGTTTTCAATACTGTTAAAGGAATTCAGGCCAGATGCGGAGTTGGTAGCTAGGTCAATGGAGATAGGCCCATTGAAAGCAGAATAGTTAAGGGAGTCTTGACCATCTGCACCGTCAATAGTCCCGTTAAGATTGCCATTGTTTATAAAGTTAAAGGAATCATCAAGCGCATTGCCAGTGAGGTTGGCAAAGTTATTAAAGGCCTGCCCATTGATAGAGCCACGGTTAGTGCCATCAATGTCGAAGGAATTAGGTGATGTGGTGGTTAAGGTCTCTAAGCTGAGTGTGTTCTGCCCCCCTTGCCCATCAAAGCCTTCGAAGCTAGAGAAGTCGATAACGCCATTGATAGTGCCACTATCATTCGTGGAGAGCTGGAAGAGGTCGTCACTGTTGGAGCCCAAGATGATGTCATTGGTGCTACTGCCACCGACAAAGTTTTCAAAGTTAGAGAACGCAGAGACATCGGTCGCGGAGGACGTGGCTAAATTGACCTCCATGGGAGCCGTGTAAGCAGAGAAGTCGAGTGAATTTCTCCCGCCTTGACCATCTAGGGATTCAAAGCTAGAGAAGTCGATATTGCCATCGATAGAGCCCGCATTGGGGCCATTGATGAAGAACGTTTCATCATTGTTAGTGCCCTTCAATGTATCGTCATTGCTAGAGCCAATGAGTGTTTCGATGCCTATGAAGGAGTCTAAACCAGAGGAAGAATTCGTAGCTAAGTCAACGGTGACGGGACTCGTGAAGTTGGAGTAGTCGAGCGTGTTACCCCCACCTGCGCCATCAATATCACCAGTCAAGCTGCCATTGTTGATGAAGCTAAAGGTATCATCCTCAGCATTGCCGGTGAGGTTGGCAAAATTGATAAACCCAATACCATTTAGGGAGCCGCTATTACTGCCATCAATAGACCAATTGCTAGCAGTAGAGGGTGTAAGATTTTGGATAGAGAAAGTGTTAGTACCACCCTGCCCGTCAAGGACTTCAATGTCATTGAAGGTGAGTGTCCCGGCAATGTTACCGCTGTTAGTGGATGTTAGTTCAAAGGTTTCATCGGCGTTGCTGCCTAATAATGCGTCGTTGTTGCTGGTGGAGCCAGTGAAGTTTTCAAGGCTGTTAAAGGAATTGATGCCAGATGCGGAGTTGGTGGCTAGGTCAATGGAGATAGGACCAGTGAAGTTGGAGTAGTCGAGGGCATCTTGCCCGCCTGCACCTTCGATAGTGCCAGAGAGGTTGCCACTGTTGATGAAATTGAACCTATCGTTTTGGGAACTGCCAGTGAGGTTGGTAAAGTTGTTGAAGCCTTGCCCATTGATAGAGCCACTGTTGTTGCCATCAATGTCGAAGGAATTGGGCGATGTGGTGGTTAAGGTATCTAAGCTGAGTGTGTTCTGCCCCCCTTGCCCATCAAAGCCCTCGAAGCTATTGAAATTGATAGAGCTATTGATAGAGCCACTGTTATCAGTAGTGAGCTGGAAAATGTCATCACCGTTTGAGCCAGAGATGACATCATTATTACTACCGCCACCGACAAAGCTTTCGAAGTTAGAGAACGCGGAGATATCAGTTGCAGTACCTGTTTCTAAGTTAACGGAAACAGGCGAGGTGTACGAAGAGAAGTCGAGCGTGTCTTGTCCAACTTGGGCATCCAAGGCTTCAAAGCTATTGAAATTGATAGAGCCATTGATTACGCCGACATTGGGGCCAGAGATGACGAAGGTATCATCGGCGTTGGTACTTAGCAATGTATCGACATTGGCCGAGCCAATGAAGTTATCAATGCTGTTAAAGGCCGCTAATCCAGAGGCAGAGTTATTTTCTAGGTCAACAGAGACGAGACTACTGAAGGCAGAATAGTCGAGAGCGTTGCTTCCACCCATACCATCGATAGCGCCTGTAAGATTGCCACTGTTGGTAAAGTTGAAAGTATCATCGAGCGCATTGCCGACAAGGCTGGCAAAGTTGTTGAAGTCAATACTATTGACCGAACCACTGTTATTGCCATCAATGATCCAATTGCTATTAGTCGCAGGTGTTAGATTCTCAATACTGAAGGTGTTGTTTCCGCCCTGCCCATCAAGAATTTCAATATCATCGAAGCTGATAGCACCGTCTATGTTTCCGCTTGTAGCACTTGTTAATTCAAAGGTTTCATCGTTATTGGAACCTAAGAGGATATCGTTATTGCTGGATGAGCCGGTGAAGTTTTCAATGCTATTAAAGGAATTGACCCCAGAGGTAGTGTTAGTTGTCAGGCTTATATTGATGGGACCATTGAAAGCAGAGTAGTCAAAAGAGTCTTGGCCATTGGCACCGTCAATATCGCCAGTAAGATTACCATTGTTGATGAATTTGAAGATATTGTTCTGAGTGCTCCCGATAAGGTTGGCAAAGTTGTTGAAGTCTTGTCCATTGATAGAGCCACTGTTGTTGCCGTCAATATTGAAGGAATTAGGCAGTATTGTGGTTAATGTGTCTAAACTGAGTGTGTTCTGCCCCCCTTGCCCATCAAAGCCTTCGAAGCTGGAGAAGTCGATAGTGCCGTTAATGGAGCCACTGTCATCAGTAGTGAGTTGGAAGAGGTCATCCGTATTTGAGCCAGAGATAACATCATTGTTACTATTGCCACCGATAAAGTTTTCGAAGTTAGAGAATGCAGAGACATCAGTCGCAGAGGAAGTGGCTAAATTGACATCAATGGGAGCCGTGTAAGCAGAGAAGTCGAGCGAATTTATCCCGCCTTGACCATCTAAGGATTCAAAACTGTTGAAATCGATATTGCCATCGATATTGCCCGAATTGGGACCATCGATGAAGAAAGTTTCATCATTGTTAGTGCCCCTCAAAGAATCGTCATTGGCACTACCAATGAAGGCCCCAATACTATTGAAGCCTGTTAGCCCAGAGGCGGTGTTTGCTTCTAAGTCGACAGAGACGGGACTACTGAAGGCAGAATAGTCGATAGCATTATTTCCACCCATACCATCGATAGCGCCCGTGAGATTGCCACTGTTGGTAAAGTTGAACGTATCATCAAGCGCATTGCCGACGAGGTTAGAAAAGTTGTTGAAGTCAATGCTATTGACGAAGCCCGTATTATTACCATCAATCGTCCAACTGCTGTTAGTCGCGGGTACAAGATTTTGGATGGATAAGGTGTTGTCCCCACCTTGCCCATCGAGGACTTCAATGTCATTGAAGATGAAAAGGCTACTGAAAATGCTATTGACGTTACCGCCACTATTACTTGTTAATTCAAAGTTGTCATTGTTATTGGTGCCTAGGAGTATATCGTTGTTATCAGAGGAGCCAATGAAATTTTCAATGTTATTAAAGGAAGTGAGTGCAGTGGCTGAGTTATTTGCCAGGTCAATATTGATAGGACCATTGAAAGCGGCGTAATCAAGAGAGTCTTGCCCATCTGCGCCATCGATATCGCCAGAGAGGCTGCCAGTGTTGAGGAAACTAAAGGTATCATCGCCAAGTCCGCCAGCTAAGTTATCAAAGGTTTCAAAGGCTTGCCCACTGACTGAACCACTATCACTGCCGTCAATGATCCAGCTTTGTCCACCACCATTCCCGATTAGTGTGCTGCCGTTTCCAGGGCCGATAATATTTTGAGTATTGTTGAGTGTTATCTCTCCTAAATCGAGTGTGACAGGTGTCCCTAGCCATTCCGAATAGGTGATTTGATTGAAACCGCCGCCGCCGTCAATACTATTAAAATCTTCGAGTGAAACACCTAGATCTGGTAAATAGATATCGTCATTATTGCCACCTACTAAGTTGTCAATGTTGCTAAAAGATAAATCTTCACTTTGTAAAAAGCCTTCACCTGATCCAGTTAAGTGAAGGCTGGTGGCCACATCAGGACCATTGAGGCTCCCGCCACCTAAAATTTCAATGGGAGCCCTGGTATTGCCTGTACTGAGCAGTGCACCAGGATGCAACTTTACTATGCCTGTGCCATCCGTGTGGCCAATGAGAATATTGCTGACGCGGGTGTCAATGGCATTTAGATCATTACCCAAAAGATCTAAACCCGCTGAAAAGCTAGTAGAACCAATATGGATATTTTGGTTGATGCTGTAAGGGTCTAGCAATACCGTATTACCAATAATAGTATTGTCTCCTCCATTGAGGGCAATGCCATTGCCTGTTAATTCAATATCTGCTCTGTTTCCGCCGCCAATACTACTGGCATCAATTCCATTGTTAATTCTAATGAGGTTCTGGCCTGTGACATCAATAAGGCCAGCGTCCCCAGCATCGCTGCTGGCTGACGATAACGAGCGGAGGTTGTCAACGTCAACCTCATTACCGCTAATTTGAATAGTGCCACCTTGCCCAGAGATATTCCCCCCTGACAGGGATGCAGTCGTAACGTTATTACTGATATTAATATTGCTGTTGGCAATTAGCTCAACATTACCCCCGTTGCCTGATGTATTGCTGATAGCCGTAGATTCACTATCAATTTCAGAGGCTCCGATATTGCCATTTTGTGACTCTATAAAGACGCTGCCACCATTACCTGTATCATTGTTAGCGAAAGAATATGATAAGACATTTGAACTGTTAATATCTCCAAAGGCTGTGAGAAAAATATCTCCGCCAGCATCACTGGTACCCGTAATAGAATTAGAGATAGTTACAATATCTTGTGCTGAAATATTTCCGTTGCTAGTTGCTAGCGTTATATTGCCAGCCTGACTGGCATTAGTCTCGGCTTGAGAAAAAGTCCTCACGTTTAAACCGTTAATACTCCCAAAGGCTGTGAGAGAAATATCTCCTCCAGCATCACTGATGCCTGTAACAGCATTAGAGTAAGCTTCAATATTTTGGGCTGAAATATTTCCGTTGCTAGTCGTTAGCGTTATATCACCAGCCTGGCTGGCATTAGTCTCGGCTTGAGAAAAAGTCCTCACGTTTAAACCGTTAATATTCCCAAAGGCTGTAAGAGAAATATCTCCTCCAGCACCACTGGTGCCTGTAGTAGAATTAGAGATAGTCGCAATGTCTCGTGCTGAAATAGATCCGTTGCTAGTTGTTAGCGTTATATCACCACCAAGTCCCGCATCGCTTTGGGCTTGAGAAAAAGCTCTCACGTCTGAACTGTCAATATTCCCCAAGGCTGTGAGAGAAATATCTCCTCCAGCACCACTAATGCCTGTGACAGCATTAGAGTAAGCTTCAATATTTTGGGCTGAAATAGATCCGTTGCTAGTCGTTAGCGTTATATCACCAGCCTGACTAGCATTAGTCTCGGCTTGGGAAAAAGTCTTGAGAGATTCTGTTGTAATATTGTCAAGAGCGGTGAGCAAGATTGTTCCGCCCTGCCCTGAATTCCTCCCTCCGTTGTCTGCTGGATCTAGCTCAGCTTCGGAGACCGTAGAAATGGTTCTAGTTGTAATGCTGCCGTTGTTGGCCTCTATGTTAATAGAACCACCATTGCCTGCATTATTAATTGCAACAGATTGTGTGTTAATGGTACCTGAGACTAGGACATTTCCGGAAAGTGAGTTGATAATGATATCGCCAGCTCGACCTGCATTGTTTGCCTCTGTGACTGAGGTCGTTTGCAGGCCTCCTGTTTGAATTGTGCCGCTGGCTTGTAAGTTTATAATGCCTCCATCCCCTGCAAAGTCTAGCGGGCTGATGAATGATGTCAAACTCAGATCGTTAATAGTAATATCACCATTATTCGCTCTGATAGTGACATCTCCACCATCATCGGAGTAGGTTTCTCTATCAAGGTTAACTACTGTCGAAGAATCGAGGACCACTCCGGTATTGATGCTATTTACAATGACACCCTGACTACTGGTGAGGGTTACATTTCCACCTTGGACATCATCATCAATACGGTTGAAGCCTGTATCTAATAGGTTCCCTTGGGTACTGGTATCAATCTCGCCAACTGTAATACCCGCACCAGAGATGGTGACCTCTCCTTGTTCTACAATGAGTTGAGTATTGAGATCTTGCATGGTAAATGCGCCCAGACCATCACCGTCAGAATCGGCGGTAAAGTTGATAGCTCGGCCAGGCGCAAAGATGAGGAAATCTAAGTCTTCTACTGTGATGTCATTTGTAGCTTCTAGTGAAATATCACTGCCTAATGATTGAAGAGAGAGGCTGGCTGCACTGATATAGCTATCTGTGGCGGTATCTGGAGGTGCAAAAAGACTTTTAGTGATGGTCCAATTTTCTGGATCTAACAGGAGGGTACCGATCTCTCCCTGGAGTGCTCTCAAGTCTGCACTGCCATTGAACGCTAATTGTCTTTTCCCAGAAACTTCTGCGAACCCTCCGTTTCCACCTTCCAAACCGCCCTGAGCATTGATTTGACCAAGAAATGAGGTTATTTCATCGGACCAAACAATTACTCGCCCACCATCGCCGCTATCTAAAGCATCGGCATTGAGCGTAGAGGTTAGATCGATGTTTGTTTGGCTGGCATTGTAGACAGGGCCGTTTCCTTTATAGTCACCACCGACTCTGATCAGTCCTCCCTGGTAATTGCCAGAGGTGTCGAGGCTGGCATTATTTAAGGTGACGCGATCACCCAGCACATTAATATTGCCACCAACCTCTCCCACCGTTGAGAGAACGCCAGAAGCGATCGCGCTCCCGCCATCCTCGGCAATGCTATCTTGCTGCCCCTTAAGTTGCACCGAGCCATCGGAGTTGGTCACCAGTTCTGTTACACCAGAGAGGTTTCCGCCTGTCAGCATTTCTCCAATGCTAGTGGGGTGTAGTGTCTGATTGTTTAGTGATGTGTTGTCACTTTTTACTTCAAAGGATAGGAGCTGTTGTCCTTGCTGAAAGCGGACTATGTTGTTCCCTTCTACAGCGGCTAAGGTGATGCTGCCTTCAGGTGCGCTCAAGGTTCCTGCATTGACAACAGTGCCCCCGATAAAATTGATAGCCTCACCTTGCTGAACTGTTAAATCTCCTACATTGACGATGGCTCCAGGCTGCTCTGCTTGAAATTGAAAGGTAGTCAGTTCCCCGCTTAAGGTGCTGTAGTCTTCATTGCTGGCCGAGAAAAAAGTGTTTTCGCCAAATCCAATGCCTGTCGCGGTTGTCGCCGTAAAGCTCCCAGGTAGATTGAGTTGTGCCTCTGGGCCGATGAGGATACCGGCTGGATTCATCAAGTATAGGTTTGCATCGCTACCGCTGACTTGCAGTGTGCCATTGATGGTAGACGCGTTGGCACTATTGATTCTACCGACGACATTTTGAATGTTGGGTGTGGTGACAAAGTTAGCGGTTTGTTGAGTCTCTAGGTCAAACTGCTCAAAGCCTTGGAAAAGGTTTGAGTGGTCTACTGATGTTTGACCACCGGTAATATCGATGCGATCGCCCACCACTGTTGTGATCGTTTGGCTCCCTTCTTCTGCGGAAATGATTTGGGCAGAAGCACTCATCGTAGGGATACTGAAACTCAGTAAAGGTAGCAGCACTAACGATATTTTAGAGGGCGTTCCTGTCGAAGATACCTGACTCATACGGATGCTGTTCACAGTGATGATCTGCTAAGTGAAAATACTTGGCAGTGCTTTGGAAAGGGCTACCCATAGGGTTCCCATAACCTGATTTTCGGTGTGTATAAAATCAATCAACACCGTTGCCGCCTAACTAGCGTGAAGGTTCTATAAATGAGCCAATTATTGCCAACCTGGCCTTTTCGCTTTGTCCGTATTTGTTCTATAAAACTGGGCAGAAAAATCGAGCAGAAATCGTGCGTCTCAGGGCCAGCAGTTTTGCCCCCTTCACTATGACTGTTGGGATGGGCATCCTATTGCTATCCTTTAACATTTTCTCCCAAGAAATATGGTGAACCTGGCTCAGTCTAATCAACTAAGTACACACTCATCCCCCCAAATAGTATCTCCGCTGGCAGACAGCCGCTGGCGTCAGCGGGTATTACCTTGGCTGGTTGGGGCTATTGCGATAGGTGTTGGGGTAGCGGCCTATGCCAGTCACCGGGCACTTAGAGGACTACTGCTGACCAGCGCCCAGCAAAATGCCCAGCTAGAGGTACAGCAGAGTATTGATGATTTGGATCAGTGGCTAATTGCGCGTCAAACCGAGGTGGAAACGTTAGCCAATACACCGGCTCTGCGCTCGATGGATTGGGAGCAAGTAGGGCCTTTTTTGGTGCCTGAAGTAGAACGACTCTCAGCGTTTTACTTTCTGGCCATGATTTACCCAGATGGCTCTTACTACAACACCAAAAATGGTAAAGCTGTCGGCAAGAATCTGAGCGATCGCGCCCATGTAATTGCGGCCCTAGCAGGGCAAACGTACGTTTCTGACCCGGTACAATCACGAACCATTGGCAGCCCCATTGTGGCGGTTACCTCACCTGTGTGGCAAGATTCCACGGCAACAGGTGAGCCTAAGGGCGTCGTTGCGGGATTAATTTCCATTGACCGCTTGGTAACCGTGGTTGAAAAACTTTCCTATGGGGAGGGCAGCTATGCTATGGCCCTTAACTCTACGGGGCTGGCGATTGTCCATCCAGATAAGCGCCTAATGGGTACGATCAATGATGAAGATCCCACAAGCTTACTCGACGCTTCTGATCCTAATTTGGCCGCCATTACGCAAAAGATGGTAGCGGGGGAAAGTGGAATTCAGCGGACTCGACTAGAGGGTGAAACGGTCTATGTGGCCTATTCATCGCTGCAAGAGGCGGACTGGTCTGTCGCCCTTGTTATTCCTAAAGAAAACATTGAATCTCAGCTCCGCCTGCTTGATGTGATTGTTTCGCTGGTAGGCAGCTTGGTTTTTGGCACCTTTTTGTTGTTGTGGCGTATTCAAAAATATGAAAAAGTTCAGTTAAAGCAGTCTAAGGTGTTGGCAGATTCTGCCAATCAGGCTAAAAGCGAATTTTTAGCCAATATGAGCCATGAATTGCGCACCCCTTTGAACGGAATTTTGGGTTATGCCCAAATTTTATTGCGATCGCAAACGCTTTCTACAAAAGAACAACAAGGTATTTCTGTCATTCAGACCTGTGGCACGCACCTCTTAACGTTAATCAACGATATTTTAGATCTCTCTAAAATTGAGGCGCGTAAACTGGTACTGGCTCCTAAAGAATTTCATTTCCCGGCTTTTTTGCAGAGCGTGGTAGAAATTTGTCAAATTCGCGCCGAGCAAAAGGGGCTATCTTTTATTTGCGATTTTGATGAAAATCTGCCAGAAGGCATTATCGGAGATGATAAACGACTGCGCCAAGTGCTATTGAATTTGTTAAGTAATGCCATTAAATTTACTGAGCAAGGCAGCGTTGAGTTTCGGGTTATTCAGGTGGGTGAGCCTAATGCACCGACACCTCTTCTACGTTTTGAAGTCAAAGATAGCGGCATTGGCCTCGCACCAGATGCGATAGATAAAATTTTCCGCCCGTTTGAACAGGCCGGAGATCAACACAAGCAATCTCAGGGAACCGGATTGGGTTTACCGATTAGTCAGCAAATTGTTGGCTTAATGGGTGGGGATTTGTCGGTTGAGAGCCAGTTGGGTAAGGGGAGTACCTTTTGGTTTGAAGTCCCATTTGAGCAGGCGAAAGAATGGGTCAGTAGTGCTGTGGATCAGCGCCAAGGTAGAATCACTGGCTATAAAGGTGAGCCTCGGTATGTGTTAGTGGTCGATGATCGCTGGGAAAATCGTTTGGTCTTGAATAATCTGCTAAGTGCAGTGGGCTTTTCTGTGGGAGAAGCAGCCAATGGTCAAATTGGCTTAGACAAGGCGCTAGAGAAAATCCCAGACCTAGTGATTGTAGACTGGTTCATGCCAGTGATGGATGGCCCCACGCTAGTCGCTCAGCTGCGTCAGCATCCCAAGCTTAAAGAGATTCCCATCATTGCCTCCTCAGCCAGTGTGTCAGCTTTAGACAGGGATAAGGTGTTAGCGGCTGGGAGCGATCATTTTTTACCCAAGCCAGTAGATGCGACAGAGCTTTTCCATCAGCTAAAAAGTTTGCTAAAGCTCGACTGGGTTTACGAGGATAGTCAAGCTTCTACATCAGTTTCAGCTCAAGGAACCGGGAGTCAAGCCAGTGTCCAGGAAAGTGCTGAACATGCCCCTCAGGTGCTGGCAAAGCCACCCGCTGATATTGTCCAAGAGTTTCATCACCTTGCCCTTCAAGGCAACTTAAATAAAATCAGCCTTCGAGCTGAGCAGCTCGGTTCAGACATCCCTGAACATACCGAATTTTTTCAAAAGCTTCAGTCCCTAGCAGACGGTTTTCAAGAGCAAGCCTTAATGACTTTTTTGCAACAATATATTTGAGCCTAACCCATGAAACCTGAAAAAGCTCTCAAAGATACTGTTCTTGAAGACGAAACTTTTAAAGGTGAAGCGCTCAAGGACGAAGCACTCAAGGACAAAGCTCTTCAATACAAAGCTCTTAAAGGTACGGTGCTAATCGTTGATGACAACATCACAAACTTGAAAGTTTTATCGACGAGTTTGAGTGAGTTTGGATTAGATGTCCTAGTCGCTCAGAGCGGTGAAAGTGCACTACAAAAAATTCGCTATGCTCAGCCCGATTTGATTTTGCTAGATGTGATGATGCCGGGTATTGACGGCTTTGAAACCTGTCGTCAACTCAAGACCGATCCGCTCTACCAATCCGTTCCCGTTATTTTTATGACGGCGTTGGCCGATGTGGATAATAAGGTCAAGGGATTGAGCTTGGGCGCTGTGGACTATATTTCTAAGCCTTTCCACGAAGCTGAAGTCGTTTCCAGAGTAAGTATTCACTTACGATTGCACCAGCTGAACCGTGCGTTGGCTAGTAAAAATCAGCAATTAGAGACAGAGATGCAGGCAAGTTCAGCCTACGCTGAACGTCTTCAGGAAACTCTCCAAAGCTTGCAGCAAACTCAAATGCAGCTGATTCAAAGTGAAAAAATGTCAGCCCTTGGCCAAATGGTGGCAGGCATTGCCCATGAAATCAATAATCCGATTAACTTTATCCATGGCAACCTAACGCCCCTAAATCACTACATTCAAGATTTTTCTGACCTGTTGGCACTTTATATGGAACAGTACCCAGCCCCCAATGCATCCTTACAGGAGAAACTCAACGAAGTAGATATTAGCTTTGTACAAGCGGATGTTCAAAAAATACTTAAATCCATGGAAACTGGGACCCGTCGGGTTCAAGAGATTGTATCGAGTCTTCAAAACTTCTCTCATCACGATCAATCGGAATGTAAGGCAATAGATCTTCACGCAGGATTAGACGATGCAATTTTTATTTTGCAGCATCGGTTACAGCCTAAGGATCACCGTCCAGAGATTCAGTTGACAAAGTCTTACGGAAAGATTCCGAACATAGAATGCTATCCCAAGTTACTTAATCAGGTTTTTCTACACATTTTAACGAATGCGATTGATGCGCTGAGTGAACAACACACTGAACCGACAATTACAATTACAACTGAGATTTTGACCCTTGAGCACTTGCCAACGTGCATTCGTATTATGATTGCTGATAATGGTTCTGGCATTTCAGCTGAACTGCAGCCGCAAATATTTAATCCGTTTTTTACAACCAGAGCAATTGGTGAAGGCACAGGGTTAGGCCTATCAGTTAGCCATCAAATCGTTGTAGGGCAGCACGGCGGTTGTCTCAAGTGTGTGTCTCAACCTGGGGTGGGGACTCAGATGGTGATTGAACTGCCCCTTTAAGCATTGCTTTATAAGCCTTGTGTAATTTTTACACTGACATAGCCCCTCCCGATTTCAAAGGCGTTAGGGGTGACGATGTTGCTCGTGCCAATTTTGCATCAAGTCTAGTCAACGGCCATAATGAACGTTTTGCCGTATTGCTTTGTTACATCCGTCTGCTGCATCAAGGCAAGTAGGGCGGTCATTTAGGGCCGCAACGTGAAGCAACAGGCCACCCAAGGACTAGCTTTTTGTTCACGAGAAGATATAAACTTAATTTAAGAATAGATTTTTCCCAATGGATGTTTCTATTTTAATAGCCTTAACTAAATAGACTTTGGTGCCAAAGGCTTTGGTGTCAAGGTATTAGAAGGCTAGAGTTTTTGCGCAGGTTTCTTGGGAGGTAGTCCACATGGGTAACATCTGGCTCGATACGGGCTGGCTGATTCCGCTGTATTCCCTGATGGGAGTGTTGTTGAGCGTACCTTGGTCACCAGCATTCGTTAAAAAGACGGGACCTCGTCCGGCTGGCTATGTCAACGTGCTGGCGACGCTGGTCGCCCTTGTCCATTCGATTGTGGCGCTGTGTTATCTCTGGGGGCAACCAGCGATTCACTGGCATTTCCTTTGGTTTCAGGTGGCTGGGTTAGCAGTAGAGGTACCCTTTACCATTTCAGGTTTGTCATTGGGGGCCACCACGCTGATTATTGCCCTAAACCTGCTGGTACAGCTTTACTCGATTGGCTACCTCGAAATGGACTGGGGCTGGGCTAGGTTTTTTGGTCTGCTGGCCCTGTTTGAGGGGGGGATGGTGATGCTGGTGACGACAGACTCATTATTTTTCAGCTACGTCCTTCTGGAGATTTTGACGCTAGGAACCTATCTGCTCGTGGGCTTTTGGTTTAACCAGTCGCTGGTAGTTACGGGGGCGCGAGATGCCTTTTTAACCAAGCGTGTGGGGGACTTGATACTACTGACGGCGGTGATTGCGCTGTATCCCCTGGCAGGTACCTGGAACTTTAATGAACTGGCGGTTTGGGCGCAAACGGCCGATTTATCCCCAACGACTGCGACGCTGTTGGGGTTGGCGCTAGTGGTCGGACCGATGGGCAAATGCGCCCAGTTTCCATTGCACCTGTGGTTGGATGAAGCGATGGAAGGGCCGCTGCCCAGTACAATTTTGCGGAATGCTGTGGTGGTCTCTGTGGGGGCTTGGGTGCTGATTAAGCTGACACCTGTACTGGCCCTATCGCCAGTGGGCCAAATGGTAGCTATCGGACTTGGCGCACTCACGGCAATTGGCGCAGCGCTCATTTCAGCAGCCCAGGTAGATATCAAACGAGTACTGTCTTACCTTTCTAGCTCGTACTTGGGGCTTGTATTTATCGCAGTCGGGGCGCAACAAGTCGGGGCGGCGTACTTTTTGCTGTTGACTTTAGGGGTAGCAATGGCGGCTATCGTAGCCAGTACGGGCTCGGTCATTCTTACCTGCATTACCCAAGATTTAACCCAGTTGGGGGGGCTGTGGTCTCGCCGTCCAATCACTGGGATCTCTTATCTCATTGGGGCCTGTGCGCTAGTAGGGCTTCCTCCCCTGGGCAGCTTCTGGTCGATTCGTACCTTATTAGATGGCCTATGGCAGGCGGGCGATTTCGGGTTAGTGGGTGTATTGATTGTCACGAATGCGATTACCGCTTTTAGTTTGATGCGGATGTTTGGCCTGATGTTTTTAGGGCCAACACAGGTGATGACCGCCTGTGCACCAGAGCCAATTTGGTCTGTGATGCTGCCCATGATGGCCATGGCTGCCATGGCCCTGCACGCGCCCATTATTTTGCACTCTATGGCCCTGTTACCCATTGGCGGTATCGGGAGCATGGGGATATTGCTGCTGCTCTCTAGCTTGCTGGGTGGGTTGCTCGGGGTGGTTTTGTATGGCGTGCGATCGCACGAAAACCCAGATAAGCTTCTGCCAGGCACACTGGTCGATCTGTTGGCTAACGACTTTTACACGCCTAAGATTTACCAAAATACGATCATCTTTGCAGTGGCCACACTGGCCAACATTAGCGATTGGCTTGATCGCTATGTGGTAGATGGCGCGGTGAATCTAATCGGTCTTGTTTCAGTGGCCAGCGGTGAGAGTTTGAAATACAACAACACGGGTCGCTTACAGTTCTATGCCCTGACCATTGCTGCTTTTGTAGTTATTCTAGGTGTGTTCATGAGCTTGGCGACCCTTGCTGCCTAAGCGACGTCTGCATAGGTGATGTCTGGTCTAATTTTCTGGTCTAATTTTCTGGCCCAATTTTAAGAAGCCCATCTAAGAAGTCCGTTTAAGAAGCCCATCTAAGAAGAGGAACATAACAGGAAACCATCATGCTGAGCTTGCTAATTTGGTTGCCGGTCATCGGCGGCGCATTGCTGTTTTTCTTACCTGAAAAGCATGTTCGACTTGGGGCCTTAACGGTCTCAGGGCTATCGCTGCTGTGGACAGCCTGGCTATTTACCCAATACGACATGGCCAATTTGGGTTTTCAGTTTATTGAACACCTAACTTGGCTACCCGATTTGGGGCTCGACTATACCTTGGGTTTGGACGGCTTAGGTCTTGTCATGGTGGGGCTCAATACCTTTTTGAGCTGGATTGCCATATACACAGCATCGGCTAAGGTTGAGCGTACCAAGCTCTTTTACGCGCTTATGCTGGCAGTTAATAGTGCCGTTTCAGGGGCATTCCTGGCGCAAAACTTCCTGTTGTTCTTCTTCTTTTACGAAATCGAACTGGTGCCGCTATACCTGCTGATTGCGATTTGGGGGGGCGAGAAACGTAGCTACGCTGCCACTAAATTTTTACTCTACACGGCCCTATCCGGAGCGCTGATTTTGGCCGGTGCGCTGGGGCTTGTCTGGCTGGGTGAGGCCACTAGCTTTGACTATGAAACGCTGACCAAGCTTAGCCTGCCGGTATCATCTCAGGTCTTGTTGCTGTTGCCGATACTGTTCGGGTTTGGCATTAAAATCCCTCTGATTCCGCTACATACCTGGCTGCCTGACACCTATGTGGAAGCCTCCACTCCTGTGGCGATTTTACTTGGTGGTGTTTTGGCCAAGTTAGGCACCTATGGGCTGTTGCGCTTTGGCTTTAGTCTGTTGCCCGATGGCTGGCATGTGCTGGCACCGGGGCTGGCGGTGTGGGGTGCGATTACGGTGGTTTATGGGTCATTGGTTGCGATCGCGCAAAAAGACATCAAGCGAATGGTGGCCTACAGCTCCATCGGTCACATGGGCTACATCCTGCTTGGGGCGGCAGCGGGTAATACGCTGAGTTTGTCCGGGAGTATTGCTCAAATGGTCTCCCACGGTTTTATCGTGGCCATCCTGTTCGCACTGGTCGGCATCGTTGAGGAAAAGGTGGGCACTCGCGAGCTCTCTGCACTCAATGGACTTATGAATCCCATTCGAGGGTTACCCGTCATCAGTGCCTTACTCGTGATGGGTGGTATGGCCAGCGCAGGAATGCCCGGCTTGATTAACTTTGCGGCAGAATTTGTTGTCTTCCAAGGTAGTTTTCGCCAGTTCCCGGTTCAAACGCTCATCTGCGTTATCGGTACCGGTCTAACGGCGGTCTACTTTGTGATTTTGATTAACCGCACCTGCTTTGGCCGCCTTGATAATGAGCGGGCCTATTTCCCCAAGGTGACGCTGAATGAGAAAATTCCAGCCTTTGTTTTGACCTTTATGATCGTCTTGCTAGGCGTGCAACCTGGCTGGCTACTGCGCTGGGGGGAGCCGACCGCAGTGCGGATCATTATCCCGACAATGAAGTCCGAAACGCCCGTTGCACAACCTGCGATCGCCGCATTATTGCCTGATTCCCAGTTACCTGATTCCCAGTTACCTGATTCACGGTTACCTGACTCACGGATACCAGCCACACAGGCACCTTAAATACAGACACCTGAGATTCTCGCCCAATAAGTTGAGGGGGCAAACCCCACCCGACGCCCACCTTGCGCAGAACCGTTCGTGAAACGTTTTCGTAGAAAAATGAGAGGGTCTTTTATCCCTTTCCCTTTATCTCTTCTCCTTGCCAACCCCCCTTGCCAAGCCATGACAGCCACACTCCCCAAACCCACCCTCCCACCCTCAACTCACCCCCTAGCCGACATTGTTCACCGGCTTGAATCAGGTGGGTCCATGCTGCCCGATACGCCCGAAAACTTGAAGCAAGTCATCGGGATCTACAAGGCATACGCGGTGCCGATGGATTTTTACTGGCGAGACCTGCTCTACATTGCAGAGCAGGTATTCCTCAACCCAATGCCCTTCTTTAAATACTTCATCTCAGATGAGTATCTACAGCGCCCCAACGCCTATGCCGGTGCAAGCGGTTCACCGCGAATCTGGCGGGGTGAGGGGCAAGCGCATCCTGAGCTGATGGAATTTATCGAAAAGGGAGAAGCGGGCCGAAAGCTGCCAAAGCTCATTCATCATCTCTGGCACGGGCGGGTCAATATGGAATTTGCCGAAGCCTGCATGCGTTCGATGTTTTGGCACAAGGATATCAATCCCCGCTTTAACGACTATCTGTACACCGATACCTATAAGGCTGCCGCTGAAAAGGCCATGCAGGCTTACTTCAAGCGTAATCCCATCATGCTGGGGCTCTATAAGCTCTTCCCTGAAATGATGTTGGAGAAAGTGAGAGAGCTTTCTTATTACGCTAACTTGGGTCTGTTTTGGGAGGTGATGGCACCGGTCTTCCTAGAGATGTCAGACATTTACGATGATGGTGGTTTTGCCAACGTGCCTGAGGCGATGGACTTTTTGGTCAATGGCATTTTCGCGGTGGCTGGTCGGCCGATTTATCATCACGTCTATATTGATGGGGAGTGCTTTGAAATCATCCCCAAATCAGCTGGATTCACCTGGCTATACGAAGCCGCATTGCCCTATGTGGAGGCTATTTTTTATCGCACCTCACCCTTCCGTGGGACCAAATCTTATAATGCCCAGGCGGGTCAAGTCCCTCGAGAACAACAGAACTTCCACTATGGCATTCTCTACGCCGACCTTTTCCCCGTAGGCAGTGCAGGGATTCCCCCAACCTTGCTTATGCAAGATATGATGCATTTTCTCCCTGAGTATTTGGTTGACATTTATCGCCAAAATAGTCGCGGCGAAGACGACATGCTCAATCAAATTGGCGTTACCTTTCAGCGCTCAATGTACAACGTCACCTCAGCGGTTATTCAAGCGCTAAGAACGGCTCTGCTGTATCCCCTGGATGACACCAATCCTGACCATTTGCAGGCCAACCGAGCCTTTTTTGAGGCGCAGATGGATCGGCTAATTCGTCCTGAGGCCAGATTGAAGGAGATTCAAAAACAGGCGTACCGATAGAGTCCTACTGATCGAGACTTGCCGATAGAGACGTACCGATAGAGATCTACCGACAGAGTGTTCGTGGCTCTATTGCATCATTAAGGAGAACATTTATGAAAACAATCGTAGATATTGCTGTTGAAACGGACGGTTTCAGCACGCTGGTTGCCGCAGTGCAAGCTGCTAGCCTGGTTGAAACTCTTCAGTCTGCAGGACCTTTTACCGTTTTTGCCCCCACTGATGATGCCTTTGCGAAGCTACCGCCCCACACGGTACAGACGCTCGTAGAGAATCCCCCTCAGCTGGCTCGCATCCTGACATTTCATGTGGCCTCTGGTATTTGGACCAAAGCTGATCTGGCCAAGGTGGATCAGGTCACTTCAGTAGAAGGCTCACCAATTCCTATCCGGGTAAAAGAGACCTTCGAAGTGAAGAATGCCACCGTTGTTGCTGCTGATATTGAAGCCTCTAACGGCATTATCCATGTCCTCGATAATGTCATTTTAATGGGCTAAATTCCAGATGTAGGGAGCTGTGATCCTCAGAGGTGGGGATTCACGGAGGGGGATTGGTTCGATGGGAAAGCCATCGCTATCGGTTATAGACTGCTGTGATACTTGCACTCTCGAGCATGTTTGCACGAATCATGAAACCGACAAGGGCATTGCTAGGATTTTCAGGCAGTTCTAGACTTTCTGTCCCCAATGCATACACTGTGAAAATATAACGATGGACTTCACCCGGTGGGGGGCAAGCGCCCCCGAATCCAATGGTGCCGTAGTCATTTCGAATCTCAAGTGCCTCCCCAGGCAGGGTGTCATTGCCACTCGCATTTTGAGCGATCGCAGTTGTAGTCGCTGGAATATTCACAACATTCCAGTGCCACCAGCCTGACCCCGTTGGCGCATCTGGATCATAGACATTGATGGCATAGCTTTTGGTGCCTTCGGGTGCACCCGTCCATGACAATTGGGGTGACTGGTTTTCACCTGCACAACCAAACCCCTCAAAGACGTGGGCATTTGTTAAGGTTGTGCCTTCAGAGACGGTTGTACTGGTCAAGTTAAAGTCTTGGGCTGCAACAGGGGAGACAATCACTGTTGCAAGCAAAAAGCCAAAGGGAATGAACTTACCAAACATGGTTGGGGTCCTCTATAACAGGGGTATTGTTGTTGACACTTCTGAATTTAACAAGGACAGCTTGGTGATACTTCCTGCAATCGAGCAAGATCTATCGAAAAACGCTCAACCCTCTACCTTGCGAATCTCACTGGGCTTGATTCCGAATCTTTTCCTGAACGAATCTGAAAAGTGAGACGGCGTTTTAAAGCCACAGCTCAGGGCGATGTCTAAAATTGAAATATCTGTTGATTGCAAGAGACTAAGCCCGTGCTCAAGCCTAGTGTTTTGTAAGATTTTTGAAAAGCCTTGTCCAGATTTGGCCAGCCAACGCCGCATTGTCGCCTCGCTTATGGCAAAATGCTCAGCGACTTCATGGGATCGCCAAGGATGGCTTAAGTCTTTTTGAATCAGTTTCCTGACCTTGCTGAGGGGGCTTTCTTCTGCCTGTGGGGAGAGATAAATGCCCCTGGATTTCAACCAGATTAGAGGCTCTAGCAAACGATGCTGCCTGATAGGTTCTGGTAATGCTGTATCGTTCAGGGTGGCCTGCACAGCGTTCAATATTTGGAGAGATTGGCCTGCACCATCCTGCAAAAGCTGAATGCCAGTGGGGTCAGCTTTTGAATTTTCCTTGGGGAATACCGCCTCTATCATGCGGTGCGAGAAGCAAACACCAGTGGCCCGATAGTCATCGCCCAGCACGGGGCGATTTTCCATGGTCACCATGGCTCCAGGCGGAAAAATCATCACATCTTCAGCATCCCCAATCAGTTCGCCATTTATTGGGCACAATACCCGCTTACTTCCCACTTGAATAAAGAACAAAAAGGTATGTTGAAAGTAAAGATCCGTAAAGGTCGCTGTTGTTGCCTGAGAAATTGACAGCACGGACACATCTATCATAGAAATAGCCATTACATCAGCCAATACATCATTAGACCTCTTGCAAAATAGGATCATAGGATATTTTTAGGACTACCGATGAATGAGTAAAGGGCTGAGTGCTCAACGTACTCAGACGCGCTCACCGGGTCGTCGCCACAAACTATCGATAATGCAAGAGGTCTACTGGCGATTGCTTTCTAGGGTGCTGTAATGGGTTGAGTTTTAAGCGGCAAGACTAACCCGTGAGCGTCCTTGTTTTTCTTCATCAGCCCTCGATGGATGAGGCTGGCTATTGCGTCTTTGATGTCGGGCCTCGCTAGGTAATCGGAGAAGACGGCATCACTCATATTGTGAAAGTCGCTTACTACCTAAGTTTTGCCCAAATTAACGGCAACATGCAGTGATTTCAACAATAGAGATAATTGTTGAACCCAAGGCCTGACCAGGGTATCAGCCGCATTCAACCGAATTTCAATGAGTTGTCCGTGTGAGTTGAAGAAAAGTTGGCCTGTGGTGGTGAAAACAGCTCTGATGAGTCGAACAAAGCCAATGGATTTGAGCACAGATGCGTCGGCAGTTAGCCACCGCTTGGCCCAGACCAAAACATTGTGGGCCAAAGCGTTGAGCTGAGTGAGCATCTGTTGTGCATGAAAGCGCTTCTTATTACCTAAGTTTTGCCCAAATTAACGGCAACGTGCTGTGATTTGAGCAAGAGAGATAATCGGGGAACCCAAGGCCTGACCAGGGAATCAGCAGCATTCAATCGAATCTCGATGAGCTGACCTTGTGGGTTGAAGAAAAGTTG
>JBCDAG010000033.1:0-28866 GCA_039186165.1 Cyanobacteria bacterium P01_F01_bin.53 | reverse complement strand
TACCACCTGATGGCGGTAAATGAACAGTGGATGGAAGTGGAGCAATAGCGGATATTTTTCAGGGGGGGTATTCTCAAAATCCCAAACTTTTTCATCGAGAAAACCATCATGCTGAAGATGAATTTTGAGTCGCTCATCGTAGGGCAAATACATCTGATCAGCGGCTTTTTGCCATCCTGCCATTTTGGAGGGCTCTAACTGAGTATCATGGGCCAGTGCCTTGAAGCGATCTGGCTGGTTTTCTTGGATGTGGGTCAGCGTTGAAACCGCATAGTGCAGATTGGCCCGTGCCATCAGATTGGTATACAAGTTATCGTTAACGACGGTGTTGTATTCATCTGGCCCGGTGACGCTGTGAATGCAGAATTGACCGTCACAGCGCTCGGAGAAGAATCCCAAGTCGTGCCACAGGCGGGCTGTTTCGACCAGGATTTCGGCACCTTCGCCATAGAGAAAGTCCGTATCACCCGTGACTTCTACATACTTTCTCAGGCCAAATACGATATCGGCATTGATGTGATACTGGGCTGTACCTGCGGCATAGTAGGCTGAGGCTTCTTCTCCGTTGATGGTGCGCCAGGGAAAAAGTGCGCCTTTTTGGCTGACCATGCTCGCTCGCTCACGCGCCTTGTCCAGCAGGTTATAGCGAAACTTGAGTAGGTTTTTAGCGAGCTGTGGTTGGGTATAGCTTAAAAATGGCAGCACATAGATTTCGGTATCCCAAAAGTAATGGCCCTCGTAGCCTTTGCCCGTGAGCCCCTTGGCGGGGAGGCCGAGGCCATCGGTTCGGCTAGCGGCTTGAAGAATGTGAAAGAGACTAAAGCGGATAGCTTGTTGTAAGGCCTCCACACGATTATCCAAATCGGGATTGCCCTCAATCTGGACATCGCTGCGGGACCAAAAATCATCTAAGTATTGCTGTTGACTAGTCTGAAGGGCTTCAAACCCATGTTTAACGGCCCGATCTAGGGTTCTTTCTGCTCTGGCGCGAAGCTCTGTTGCCGGGGTGTTATTGCCTGTGTGGTACGTCATGTACTTGGTCAGCTGAATCGGCTGACCCGCTTGCGCCTGCACCGAAAACACGATTTCGCCAGTATCGTCTCCGCACTGTTTGCTGTTGGTATGGGGACACTCGGTGACTAGGGCATGGTCAACCCCGCAGGCGAGGGTCATTTTACTTTCACGGGTTTGCTGTGCGAGTACCAGGCGGTAGCCAAAGACATCGCAGGATTGGGGCAATAGCACTCGGCTTGCAAATTCTCTGGAACGACGCGGGTCGTTGTAAGGGTTGGAGGATTTACCGTTTTGAGTGGTGGGGTCGTAGTGAATTTTGGAAACAATTTCAACGTTAGCCTCAGCCTCTAACACGGTGACTTGGTAAGAGATGGCGGCTAAATGTCGATATTCAAATGAGACCAAACGACAAGATTTGATCTCGATTTTTTTGCCGGTGGGGGTTTCCCACACGACGACTCTTTCTAGGGTGCCTGCCTGCATGTCAAGCACCCGCCGATAGCTGAGAAGATTAGCCGTTGGTAGGGTGAAGGGTTCGTCGTCTATATACAGCTTGATAACGGTGCTATCAGGCACGTTCAGCATGGTTTGCCCGGTTTTGGCAAACCCATAGGCTTCTTCGGGGTAGATAATTGGCCACAGCTCATGGAAGCCATTTACGAAGGTGCCGCTGTGATGGGCCGGGGTGCCTTCTTCAAAACAGCCGCGAATGCCTAAATAACCGTTACTGAGCGCATAGAGTGTTTCTAGCTGACCGAGAAACCGAGGATAGAACTGTTTCTCTTCGAGTCGCCAGGGATGGGTCGGATAAATGTGCTCGGGTAGGTTAATGGGTTCGCAATGAAGCATTTTGTCTTGAGCCTACTTACTTTTTATCTCAACAGTTTTTTATATTTCGATTTAGGTTCTTCACTTGACTCTGCATACGATAGGAACAGAAATAAGGGAAGAGAACGTGCAGTGAGGTCAGTTACTCAGCTGGAAGCAGCCCACTAAGGTTTTGGACCACCACATCTGCACCGTTTTCTCGCAGTGCTGTGGCATTTTCACCCCGGTCTACGCCGATGACCCAGCCAAACTGACCGTTTTGACCGGCTTTTACACCTGCGATCGCATCTTCAAAAACCACCGTTTTTTCAGGGGATATCCCTAGCTGCTCAGCCGCTTTGAGAAAGGTCTCAGGCGCGGGTTTCCCGGGTAACTGAAGCTGTTCGGCAAGTCTGCCATCCATGATGGTATCGAACAGATGAATAATTTCTGCGACTTTCAAAACTTCTTTACAGTTACGGCTGGAAGAAACAACCCCTAGCTTGATGCCCTGGGTGCGCAAAAAGTTCACAAGAGCCAAGGCTCCCGGATAAGGCTCCATCCCTTCAGCGTGGAGCACCTCAGCAAAATAGCTGTCTTTCCCATTGCCTAGGCCACACACCGTTGTTCGGTTCGGCGGTGAGCTGGGTTCTCCATAGGGGAGCTGAATTTCCCGAGAGGCGAGAAAGCTCTCTACGCCCGGATAGCGAGGCTTGCCATCGACATAGGGAAGATAGTCGCGTTGGAGATCGAAGGGCTCAAAGGGCGTGTTTGTCTCTTGGGCATGGTGCCTCAGAAAATCATCAAACACACGTTTCCAACAGGCTGCGTGTATTTTGGCCGTGGGCGTGAGCACGCCATCGAGATCGAAAAGGACGGCCTCATACTGGTTGAGTGACTGGGCTAGAGCAGGTTCTGGAGTCATGGAACTGCGGGGGTAAAGCAGGTTACCTATGCCTTGTTGCGGGCCTGTTTCCATTGTACTCGCACTGCTCCATTGCAACTATGAACAGTAGTAACAATACTTTGAGGGTGGCAAGGCAGCTAGAGGTTGTTATCTGTGCTTTACAGTTTTATTGGAGACCTTTGACTCATGTTGGCAACAGCGCTCGAAAGACCTAAAAGCGTTTGTTGCACGCTTATAGCTTGGCAACAATATATGGTCAATAGATGGTATTGCCAACAGATGTGGGGGATTGGGATAGCAGACTATATTAGACGTATAAAAAAATACCTTTCTAACAACTCTCGAAAGGCTTTTACGATAGCTACTATGCTCATGTCTAGAAAGGCCTCAATCAACGACTTCCGCTATTGCCCCATCAGCTGTCTAGCCTGAAATGGCCCTGGTAGACAGGCATCCGTGTGTTTTTGTCAGTCTTTATCTAAATTTGATGCCAGGAGGTAAATGAGTAATGCTTTGTAAAGACACTGTTATGGCCACCAAATCTATAGGTGTGACTACTGAGGTGATGGTATAAAAGTACGTACAACCTGTTCTTCCCCGCACCACCTTTTATAAATTTAGCGTATTCTAAATTAGTGTATTCACTGGCTTTGCCAGAAAACATATTCGGTTATACCGGTATTTGTTTCCGCCAAAATAGCTTTCTTCACCTTTCATAAAACAAAAAATTAGCCATGAGTTTTTCATGGCTGACTAGTTCGTTCGGCTAGTCTTCATTTCCTTACACTCTTCTGCTGCAGCAAATACCAGATACGGTTTCTGTCTGTATTCTTGGCGGCAAAGAGAAAGTGTGCTCAGCAACTGTGTGGTACTCAGTTGCGAGAATTTCGTTGTGCAAAATTTATAGACAACAGTAGAGAATTTTCAAGAATGGCCTTTCCCGCTCAATTCAATTTGTCAACTTTAGATGGTCTGACTGGCTTTGTTATCAATGGCAGTGGTCCCTTCAATTATGCCGGTGGCGCAGTCCGTAGTGCAGGTGACGTAAACAATGATGGGATTACCGATATCATCATTGGTGCAACCAGTGCTGGTCCTGAGGGGGCGGGTTCTGCCTATGTCGTATATGGGAGATCGTCTGGTTTTGATAATAGTGTTGTACTTTCTGCCTTAGACGGTTCGAATGGATTTGAACTGAGAGGTATTAACCGTGGTGACAGAGCTGGCTATTCGGTAAGTGGTGCAGGCGATGTTAATGCTGACGGGATTGATGATTTTATCATTGGAGCAGATAAGGCCAGTCCTAACGGCCCCTCGTCCGGTGAAAGCTATGTTGTCTTTGGCAGTGCGGCTGGCTTTGCTCCCACGTTTGAACTCTCTGATTTAGACGGGTCTAATGGTTTTATCATTAGTGGACGGGAAGATAATAGTGGTGCAGGAAGGTCCGTAAGCAGCGCCGGTGACATCAGCAACGATGGGATTATGGATCTTGTGGTGGGTGCGCCAGGCATAAACTCAGCGGGAGAGAGCTATGTTGTGTTTGGCAGTGCGGCTGGTTTTGAGGCTCGGATCGAACCGTCTAGCTTAAATGGTGAAAATGGCTTTGTTGTAACCGGATTAGACGGGGATGAATTCACCGGTTATTCGGTCAGCGGGGTTGGTGATATCAATAATGACGGTATTGACGATCTCGTTATCAGTGCACCTAACTTTACAGCGGATCCTGAAGCAGCACCTGGCAATGCTTACGTTATCTTTGGTCAGTCGTCTAGCTTTGGCAGCAGCTTCGATGTCTCCAGTTTGGATGGGTCTAACGGCTTTATTCTGACAGGCGTAACGGGGGGAGACTCCACCGGCTACTCAGTCAGTGGAATCGGTGATATCAATAATGACGGTATTAATGACTTTGCCATTGGTGCACTCAGAGCCTCCATCAATGGAGAACAGCCAGGTGTTACTTATGTTGTATTTGGCAGTGACGCCAACGCGAGTAGTCAAGTCGAGCTTTCTAGCCTGAATGGGACGAATGGTTTTGCTGTAAATGGTATTGATGATGCGGATAGCGTTGGCACCTCGGTTGAGGGAGTCGGGGATGTTAACGGTGATGGTATTGATGACTTTGTCATCGGTGCGCGTACTGCCGAGCCTTTTGGTGCGGCTTATGTTCTCTATGGAAATGCCTCTGGATTTGATGCCAATTTCGAACTCTCTGACTTAGACGGCACCAATGGCTTTGTCTTGAATAGTCCAGACGGCTCTGGTCGATTTGTTGGCGATTCAGTCAGTGGTGCAGGCGATGTTAACAATGACGGGTTTAGCGATTTACTCGTAGGTGCCCCCGACGCGGGCAATAACGGACTTCTTTCTGGCTCGGCATACGTGATATTTGGTCGTGCAGCAGCCAACGATACGGTGACGACTGATGAAAAAAGCGCTGTAAGCGGTAACGTATTCCTAGACAACGGCAACGGTGTAGACACTGCCTTTTACAACAGCTCGTATGTGCTAACCGCCGTCAATGGCTTGAGCACAGATGTGGGTGTTCCGTTAACGTTAGCCTCTGGTGCGTTACTCACTGTAGGTGCAGATGGTGGCTTTGAGTATGATCCAAACGGTCAATTTATATCGACCAATAGTCAGAGTACAGCGTTCGATAGTTTTACATATTCCATCAGTAACAGCATCGGATTGATAGATGCTGCAACTGTCACGATTGAAATCCAGGGTCTTAACGATAGCCCTGTTTTGTTAGCCGAAATTGCAGACCAACGTGTTGAAGAACAGTTCACCTTTACACTGCCAGACAGTACTTTCAGCGATATTGATGGCGATATGCTCGCCTACAGCGCCACGCTCGCAGACGGTAGTCCGCTGCCAGACTGGTTACTGTTTGACCCTACCACTGCTAGCTTTACAGGGACTTCTGAGAGTGATGTGGTGCTCAGCATAAAAGTCACAGCAACTGATCCAGATGGTGCCCAAGCCACGGATACTTTTGACGTGACGTTTGCACCGTTATTACCCCCTGAAGTGGAGGTGAGTGCCAATGGAAATCCCATCAGCGATGGTAGTGTGACTGTCCGTGAAGACAATCAGACCGATTTCGGTACGGTGAACCAAGGTGTTGCGGGCATCATTAAGCGTTACACGGTCGAAAACAATGGTGAGGAACCACTGTTTTTAGATGACCTTGCTGTTTTGGGTGAAGGCTTTACCCTGGCGTCGCCATTCACTCAAACTGTACTGAATGCAGGCGAATCGACCCAGTTCTCAGTTGTCCTACAGACTCAATCTTTGGGTGTCTTCAATGGTGAGGTGTCCTTTACGAATAATGACGCTGATGAAGGCATTTACACCTTTGCAATCCAAGGACAAGTTGTGGAGCTTGTTAGCAACACCCCGCCTATCGTTGCCAATGCTTTGACAGATGTAATTTTGCCTACAGATGAACCGTTTACTTACACGATTCCAGGCGATACCTTCAGCGATGCTGACGGCGATTCACTCGTCTACAGTGCGATGAGTGCAAACGGTAACCCGCTGCCTCGTTGGCTAACCTTCGATCAGGATACGGGCACGTTTAGCGGGTCATCCAATAGAGCCAGATCCATCAAGGTTGTTGTCAGTGCAACAGATCCTAGTGGTGCAGTGGCTTCAGAGGAGGTCCGGCTCAGTTTTGCAGATGTTCTGGAGGGAACACCCCGTCGAGATAATCTGACTGGAACTGACCGTCCAGATATTATTCGCGGTCTCCAGAGCCTGGACATCCTCAGAGGTGAAGCAGGACACGATCTGATTGAGGGCGGTGGCGATCGCGACACGATTTATGGCGGTAGGGGCAATGATATTCTTTTCGGCAGTAACCAGACCGAAGATGCTTTGAACGACGGTGGCGACATCATTTATGGTGATGAGGGTCAAGATATTTTGGTTGGCGGAGACGGTGAGGACCAACTGTATGGTGGGAACGGTAACGACCTGCTCATTGGCGAATATCTGTCCGGTCGCAATGGTCGCAATAACAATGACAAACTCTATGGGGGTAACGGAAAAGATACGCTCATTGGTGGTAACGGCGTTGATACCATGGATGGCGGTAACGGCGACGATGTTTTGTACGGTGGTCGGGGTAGCGATCGCATGACAGGCGGTCGGGGGCGTGACACGTTCGTCTACAAATCAATCTCAGATGCCAGCGATCTCATCAATGACTTCAACGTTCGCCAAGATAAGCTCGACCTGAGTGCTATTCTTGCCAACGGCAACTTTAATTCGGCTAATCCCTTTGAGGACTACTTCCAGTTCCGTCAGAACGGCAACGTTACCGAATTTAGATTTGCCTCTAGAGGCGACGCACAACCTGGCTTCTACCAACGATTTGCCAACATGGTTGGTGTTAATGCTGCTGATATAACAGTGAACAATCTGATCTTGTCTGCTAGCCCAGTTGAAGGGATGGCCTCTTAAAGGACGTCTGTCGCGGGAGCAATGCAAAATTGTGGCCAGTCGTTACAGAAGCCGCGTGACCGGTATCGATAAGGCCCCCGACTGTAGGATTTTTCTTAAAACACCAGCCCTAAAACATCAGCCTTAAAACGCCAGCAGGGTATCGAAAAATCCTACGGTCGAAAAATCCTACAAGGGAAAACATCTCCAACATAGCCGCAGGCCTAGGGGTAGGGCCTGAAGACGTGCCTGAAGGAACGCCCAAAGGCCTGCGGCCTAAAGATCTGCTACCTGAAGGCTTGAGCAAAGCCTTGACGGGATACATTGCTCATCAAAAAAGGTTAGCTCTACGCCAATACCAGCGGGATCTGTAATGAATATCTGAGTTTGGCCTAAGTCTGAAAGTTCTATGACTCGGTAGGGTGTCCCTGTTGCTAACATTTTAGAGACCGTTGCCTGGAGGCCCACACAGCTCAGTGAGATGTGGTTAAAAAAGCCTTCTCCCTTGGCTTTACTTTGTTCTATATTGGGCTGGGCACTCAGGTGCAAAATGGGCTGTTTGCCTGCATAAAGCCAGTAGCCACCATGATCCAAATGGGCCCTAGGTCCCACGGTCAAACCGACAATATCGATATAAAACTGTTTGACTTTTTCAATTAGCGTGGATGATGCGGTGATGTTGAAATGGTTAAGGCCATTCACCGACATCGGTTGAGATGAGATGCGTGGAGCCGACTGGACCTGAGGTGAGCGGAGTGGTGTGGAAAGTTCACGGAGCCTAGTTTCTCGTAGGAGAGTTTCCCATAGAAGTGTGGGACCTAAGGGAGAAGGTATTCGGGGCACCAGCTCACGTGATCGCCTTATCGCGCCATAAAAAAGCTCCGTCAGTGCGTTGGTGTGTCTGTTGTGTTGTCTGACGCTGTGTTGTTTGATATTGCCGGGCAACGTAACAGGTGCTGCAATGGATTTTCTTTCCCGCATATTCCCTCCCAGCTCCCACGCTGGAGCCACAAATGAGGTTAGTCCCTTGTTTGTGTTCTAACGGTCTGTTCTAACTTTTGACTGTGAAGAGAAACCGTCACAATCCTAATCCTCTATAGTTCTATTCTAATTCTCCAAATAGGCCGCGTCTAGAGCAAAAAGGTGAAGAAATCGTACGTGTTTTGCAAGCTTATTCGAAAGACTCATATTATTTTGACTTGAGGGCGCATTAGGAGCGCTAGTGCTCACAAGTTCCTCATACTGTGGCTGTACTATTTAGTCTGATTATTTGAGTTCTTGCTTGACGTTTGTGCCTGGAGCTCGTGCTTTGATAGAGGGCGTAGCTTACGGTATGTGTTTTTCTCCGTTTGTTGTTATTACCTTAGGCGATAATAGAAGTGGCATCTGAGGAATGGGTGTAGGAATAGGAATGGGTGTAGGAATAGGTGAGGGATGGGACCATAAGGAAGGGAGCCAGTAGTGTGCGTTATTCAGCCCGAGATCCAAAAGAATATCGAGATTTTATTATTGGCATCATTGCTGTGATGACTGTCATGATGCTTTGGGGCGTGCTGATGGCAACGCCAGTGTTGTAGAGTCCACGTGATGTCAGTTTCTCCCTACTGGATGCGAGCGGGATTAGGCACTATGAGGTTCTTGCTGCGTTAGGAATTGTGTGATCGCCTGCTCAAAGGCTTCAGGATCTACTAAAAAAGCCCAGTGGTTACTCTCTAGCTGACATAGCTCTAGCCGGGTGAGATACGTTTTATAGGGTTTTAATTGGCGCTCAGAGGTATTAATCCCCTGCGTCATCGTGACCAGCAGGGAGGGAATATCGATGGGTTGTGTTAGGCCAGATACCCGCATCACATCCATAAACATGGGCTCTCGGGCGTCAATGGTGAATTTGCTTCCCCATTGACCATTGGCTTTCTCTTCTACCGAGGCTTCAAAAACACGCTGCTGTAGCGCCGACCATCCCTTGTACTGTTTTAATTCTCTGGCCTGGGCCTCAGCGGCTGCCTTGTTTTCAAAGGGGCCTAACATTTTTAAAAACGGCAGTACCTTGTAATAAATCGGAAAGATAATTTTCGTCCAGCGGGGCAATGTACCCATAAAGGCAGGATCTATCAGCATCAAACTCCGAAATCTCTCAGGTGCTTGATGTACCCATCTCGTCACCAGTTTGGCTGACCAAGAGTGACCCAGCACATGGGCAGATTCCCAGTTCAGCGCCGCCATTAGCGCTTCCAAATCACCTATCATCTGCTCGAATCCATAGCCCGTTTTAGGCTTACTGCTCTCCCCATGGCCTCGCAAATCGGGTGCGATAATGTGATGGGTCTGCTGGAGCGCTTTCCCCAGGCTCAGCCATACCATCGCGTGATCTGCCATGCCGTGCAGCAATAGTAGCGGCGTAGTACCGCCTGCTGACCATTCTAGATAGGAGAGTCTCATGCCATTGGGCAAATCCAGGGTTTTTCGAGTGGGGGCCGACATCGCTTAACTTTAGGCTAAAGGGACACGAGGTTATTATCGCTCAGAGCAGATGAATCCTATCGCGGGTATTACTCTACACTGCGCCGATATTTACTGTGAACTGACGAGTCCGAACATTAAGGTGCCAACAAATTTTGAAACTGTTCTATCCGAGGGGACAGAGGCTATAGAAAAGGGTCAATAAATTATCTTTAGGAGAGTCAATGCGGCCTAACACCTCAAGTAAAGATTTATTCAAAATTTTCCCGAATTCATTATTACTATCGAAGCTAACCGAACGCTTGAGATGAACGCCATGCTCTGCTTTTCGCTGAGTATATGACCTGTGGGGCCTCTTTTGTCGAAGACTTTTCCTTTACTAGGAGGTATTTGACCATGTGGTTTACTCATAAATAGCAGCAAAGTATTGTGACCCTATGGATGAATTTGAGCGGATTTATCGTATTTTCGATGCCAATGGTGATGGATATCTTACTCGCCCAGAAATTGAGGATGCACTAGAAGTTCTGGGCCGCGATGTTTCTGCCGCAGATCGCGCGCTGCTCTTTGAGCGAATTGTGGACGACGTGGTCACCCATGACAGCTTTATTGAATGGATGCAGCAGCGAAAAGATTTGGATGTTGAGGCGGATTTGCGACAGATTTTTCGCCTGATTGATGTGGATGGTAGCGGCCATTTGTCTTTTGCAGAATTCACCCAAATTGTTCGCTGCCTCAACACCATAGCCAGTGATTCGGACATTGAAGCCTTAGTCAAAAAGGCCGACTTAGACGGTGATGGGCAAATTGATTTTGAAGAATTTATTGCCACTCAAGCAGCCGGATCAGAGATGCAAATGACGGTGGCGGCCCTGCGCAGCTTTAAAAAGATTTTGATGCAGTATGCCAAGGTTGCGGAGGTCTCTTCAATTGCCCTAGTGGAGGTGGATTCTGATCTGGGTGCTGGAAAGCGAGGCGCTTCCAAAGGGATTGATTTTCTAAAAGATGCTGCCGTGCAAAAGCAAGCGGCTCGAATGCGCGCCGAAAATGGCATTGTCAGCTTGGATAATCGGGCGGTACAAAACGAAAACCATGCCTTGGCTGACTCTCGCATTTACGATCATGCCAAGTATATCGATGCCATTTATAAGGCCCTCGCTCGCACTACCAACATTGTTTCGCAAACCTTTCGAGATGGGCTGTTCCCAGTGGTATTAGGGGGAGATCATTCCACAGCGGCGGGCACCATTGCAGGAATAAAAAAGGCCTTTCCCGATCGCCGCCTCGGGGTGATTTGGATTGATGCCCATGCCGATATCCATTCTCCTTACACCACGCCATCGGGCAATATGCACGGGATGCCCCTGGCCGTGGCCACCGGGAACGACAACCCAGCACAACAGATTAATCAGCTCGATGAGGAAACGGCCAAATTGTGGGATCTGTGTAAGGCGTTAGGTCATGAGAGTGAGAACAATTTGGCCTATGAAGATATTGTGTATGTGTCGGTGCGAGATACCGAACCGGCTGAAGATTACACCATTGCCCAGCACAAAATTCCGATTGTTACAACTGAGGATGTTCGTGCTCTTGGCCCCGAGGCTGCTGCCCAAAAAAGTTTGGAATATTTGGCCGAAGTCGATGTTATTTACGTCACCTTTGATGTAGACAGCATGGATTCCACCATTTGTATGGGGACGGGCACCCCGGTGCCGGGTGGGTTATGGGCCGATGAGGCAAAACGATTCAACACCGCTTTGGTGAGCGATCCGCGCGTTTGCTGTTGGGAGATCTGCGAGATTAATCCGCTGCTTGATACCCTCAATACCCTGGCTGAAAATTCCCTGGCGACCTTTGAGTCGGTGATTGATGCGATCGCTGCCCGCCTAGAAAATCATGCTGCTAAAGCTCATGCACCTGTCGTATCCACAGGAGGTCACTAATGGTTAACTCAAGCGGCAATCAGGGGGCGGTTGCCACCACCGAACCCGCGCCCTTGCATGAACTGATGTCTCGAATCCTGCTGGTTCAGCCCCCTGAGCCCCAAGGGCTCAAACGCTTTTTGCCAACAGTCGGTACCTGGCAATCCCTCAACCAGCAGCTGGCTAATCAACCCCTGTTGGACTTTATCAATGGCACTCTAAGGGGGGTGGGCCAAGTTATCTTTGTCAACAATCCGTTCAGTGGATTGTTGATTCTGCTAGCGCTGTTTATTCAATCGTCTTGGGTTGGTGCTTTGGCCTTGGTGGGGGTGCTGGCTGCTACGCTGACAGCCATAGGTTTGCAGCTAGATAGGGAAACCACGCGAAACGGCATTTTTGGCTACAACGGGTTGCTGGTGGGGGCGGCGCTTGCCACTTTTAGCGATCCGGGTGTGGGCGCAGGCTATGGTGGCTGGGTTTTATTGACGATCATATTCGCCTCGCTCACCACCGTGATGATGAAAACCCTGGGTGTATGGTGGGCAAAAACAGTCAATACCCCACCGCTAACCCTGCCCTTTTGCATCCTGACGCTGGTATGTTTGGCCCTGGTGAACTGGCTACCTCAACCCTGGTTTCAGCTGGCAACGGCTGGGGGTGCTGCACCTGAGACGACGCTCACGGGAGCGCGGCTAGCAGCGGCCCTACCGATTGGTGTCGGCCAAGTGTTTTTGGCCGGTAAGCTAATATCGGGTCTGCTCATCTTGCTGGCCGTGGCGCTGTGTACCCCCCTAGGTGCCCTTGTCGGCATCATTGGCGGCGGGTTAGGGCTGCTGGCAGGGCTGTTGCTTGGCATTGCTCCCAATACTATTTATGCCGGATTGTGGGGCTACAATGCTGTGCTGTGCGCCATGGCCATTGGCGGTATTTTCTATGCGCCCAACCTTAAGAGCATTGTGATTGGCGGCGTCACCGCATTTCTGTCGGCGATGCTTGGGGGTGGCTTGGGATTGTTGTTTGGTACGCTCGGCCTGCCCGCGCTGACGGTCTCTTTTTGTTTGGCTACCATTGGTTGTTTTGTGCTGTTGCAGCGTTCTTTGCCGTCTCTGGTACCTGTGGCCCTCCATGCCATCACCAGTCCAGAAGAACACCGCTATCGGTATCAGGCGGCGCGGAAAATTATCACGAACTTCCGCACACAGCTGACAGGGGCGTTAGCAAAAGAGCGTCGCTTTTATCTATTTGAACAGGCTTCCACTGCCCTTAAGGGAGAGTTGCGGTATTTGTTTAATCTGATTGATACCGACCAAAGTGAGACACTATCTACCCAAGAATTATCGGAGCATCTTCAACAACTCAGTAACGGTAAAGGAAAAAAAGGCACGTCTGATGGTGACCTGACCTATCTGTTTTCCTGTATGGATGTCGATGGTAATGGCACCGTTGACTTTAAAGAGTTTTGCGAGCTGATGCTGCGTCACCGGCAGCTGATGGCCAACTACAATGCTTTTGTCACCTATTTTCTGCCGATTGATGCCAATGATGACGATGCCATTGGTCTAGATGAAATGAATGTTGCCATGGCCAGCGTAGGCACCCAACCCCTCTCTGAGCAAGAGGCCGCCTACCTCACGCAGCAGGTAGGCGATCGCCCACTCACCTGGAACCGCTTCATTGAAATGCTCCTAGTAACCTGATTTTCCCTTTTCCCCTTTCTCCTTTTTCCCCGTAGGCAATTGTCCATGTCCCCAACCGCAACGCCATCAAGCTTCCCAACCTCTACTGAGTCTTTGATACAACATTGGCGGCATCAGCCAGGTTACATCAGTTCAGGCGGGTCTGAGTTTGAATCTATTCATATTTTGCTGGGCCGTTTTTTGAGCGATCGCCACTCGCCCGATCCCTTGGGTGATCGTCCCTTGCTCTCAGACAATGCCACCTTTGAGTGGGGAGAAGGGGCTCCGCTTGAGAAAGTGATTGATTCGTCAGCAGCTTTTGATGCGTTGATCATGAATCCGCAGCTGTTTCGCAATGCGATCACCATTCTCGAACCCTGGCACCATGTCGGTGCCAACCCCCTAGGCGAGGACGTGAGAGCCTCCGTAAATGTTGCTTACCTCGCCCAAAAAATTGCCGATTGCGATTCTATCGTTTTTCCTATGTGGAAATCAGGGCCACTCAATTTGACCAAATTAATCCCTGTCATTAGCTCAGGTTTAGCCATTGTGGTCGAAGGTGGCAATCCTTCGTTGCGCGATCCAGCCACCTTTGCAGGGGCCAACTGTAGCCATACAGACATGGTAGAGCTCACCGAGCGAATTTTACTCGCGCGTACCCCTACCAGTGCCCCGGCCATTTTCATTTGCTTGGGGCATCAGCTTGCTGCCCAGGCCCATATCAGCTTGCTGCGTCGGGCGGTAAGGGAAGTGTTGGCAGCAGAGACATTAGTGGGCGATCGCAATGGCAAAGCCCTGCGTTCCTTACAGCGAGTCTGTCAGCAAATTCAAACCGTTGGACAATCGCTGAGCATCCAGAAAAAACATGGTGGCAAGGTCTCAGAAGGCTGGCATCATCCAGAATTTGCTGTGGCTGAAAATGAAACCAAGGAAGTGGGCAATCGCCAACTGCTGCACTATGCTTCTCCAGATCATGAACGCTCTGACCTCCCCGAAGCCTTGATCGTGGCTCATGAAGTCACCGCAGATGAACATGAAGGGGTTATCGATACCTCCATTGAGTACGAACATGAACTCAACATCGCCATGTTCCACTCCGATGAGGTCAATGAAGAAGCCGTGTTATTTGCCAACTGGGCGTACCGACTCATCCACGACGCGCTCATTCCCTCTCGCCATCTGGTGGCCAATAGTCCTCTCTCTTGGATTATTAAGCTCCCAGATGCCATCGAAATCCTTTGTTCAACCGCAGAAGACGGTGAGATTGTGACTGAATGTTCAGCCACGTGCATAAACTACAAAGATTTTGAAACCAAAGAGGTGCGGCGCTCATTTACCTGTCAGTTTCATCCGGAGTTACTCGCAGACCTAAGGGCTATCGGCCTGCGTACACCGCCCTCCTATGCTGAACTCAAGCAGGATGATGGGGCTCGCTTGTTTGCTCGCTTGCTGTATGCAGGCATGCAAGAGTGATTTTGGGGCAGAGCAGAGGCGCTTATCAGTGTGAGTCTGCACTCGTGAGCACCGCAGCCATATCCACCTGCTCGCGTTGCTGTGGAGCGAGCGTCATCAGCGAGATTAGCGTGAGCTCCACCAGCTCCATATAGGCCTGAATATCCACCTGATTGGACAACAGCATTTCGCGGTATTGCTGTCGAATTTGACTGAGTTTTTTGAGTGCTAAATCTGGGTCAGTTTGCAACGTTTCTTGCCATTCATCCAATAGCAGCAGCGTCTCTAAAATTTGCTCGCTACGCTGGGTTTCGATAATTGAGTTGCACTGATCGCTAAAAGACTGGGTGCGCTGTTGAACCTGGCTGTAGACCTCATCCGACACCTTGCCAGCAATAAACTGGAGACGATTGTCTTGGTCCAGCTCCTTGATTGAGCGCTGGGCTTCCTGGGGCTTATCTTTGAGCAGTTTGCTAATTTCGCTGATGCGGGCATTGGTTTGGTTAATCAGATGCTGCGATCGCTGCTTGCGCCAACGTCGCAACAGCATCCCTACGCCACTTGTGGCCACCAGTAAAAACAAGCCTGCCTGCAAATCGCTGTTGTTTTCCCAGTATCGAATCCAAGCTCGCCGGGGATCACCCTCTTCGTAAACTTCAGTAGCACTAGGATGTACATGGAACAGGCCCTGACGTAGTAGCAGGTTGGGATCACCGGCTTGTAGTTCAGGATAAAACGTGGCATAGCGACGCGCAGTGGCCACAATAGACCAAGTCATCAGCTGCACCGCTTTTTCGTTGGTATCCGGACGGGTGATTAGAACGGTGGGTGTGGTGAGCGTGGTGATCTTGCGATCAGGAATGCTAGGTTGCACCCCATAGATTCCTCTCGGAATGGCAGCAGCCCGGTAAACGCCAGGATTTTGGGTTGCCAAAAAATTCACCAAACTAGGTGAAAGCGGTAACAACGTAAGGGTCGGATCTTTCTCAAAGGCATCGCGCACTGTTTGACTAGCACCCAGCCGCCCGACATAGAAGGCAGCATCTACCTCGCCTTTGCTGAGCAATTCCAATGACTCGCTAAACCCGGACTCATTCACGGCAATTTGTCCATCCGCAGCGTTGAGCTGTGCTGCCACCAAAATCTGGTCAGCGGTGAAGCGAATGCCACTACCCGGCGAACCAATGGCAATTGAAGTCCCCCCCAGATCCATTAAGCTCATCGAACCAGACACCTTTTCTGTAGACAGGTCTGTTCCAGATATAGACAACTCTGGTTCCGAGTTCCCAGGCTGAGACAAATCAGCCTGGGATAAATCAGCCTGGGATAAATCAGCCTGGGATAAATCAGAGCGTTTAGCAGTGGCCCTCGGTTCATCAAATTGGCGGCTGATGAGGTGAACGTGCTCTTGGGCAAGCACCGCGATCGCCTTCACCTCACCGCTTTTCATCGCTTCTTCGGCAACATCGAGCTGCACCAGTGCAAAATCAATATCATGGGCTAAGAGCCGCTCTAAATTTTCTGTTGAGCCCTTAGACTCTATGACGTCGACATCGAGCTGGACGGATTCTTCAACAGAGCTTTCGAGCGCCTGCCCTAGCTGGTAGTAGTAACCTGTGGGAGAGCCGGTCGCAAGACGAAGGGCGTCAGAGGTAGGGGCGATGTTACAGCCTACGAGGCCCAGCAGGGCAAACCCGAAGGGTATTGATCGAGAAGACAATCGAAATACTGAAGGCAGGAGCGCCATAGAAAAAGTACTGACCGGTACAAGAACTTCTCTTAATCTATCAGCTGACTACAGTACTAAGAAAGATAAGCTGACCGGCCAGTACTTGTGCTATGTCGAATGTCGGAACTTGGCATTGCTGAATTAAGGTATGAATCTAGGGGGAAAGGCATTTCTCTGGCGAATATGCAGCGCCCAGAATTTTGTACTTTTGTATGATTACAGAGAGCGGTTTGTGGAAGGGCTTGAGGCGCTTGAGGCATAGTATCCTGGCAAATTAATCAAAAAGAGCAGAAGAGGCGATCGCGTTGGAGGTCAATTTGGCTCAATTTGGCTACTCACCGTTGACTATTTCCTATGGCTATCTTTTCCTATGCCTAATAGAGCGGTTACGAATTGATGCAAATTGAATAATAGGAAAGCAACCTAATTCTTTTCGCATCCATAGAGTCAGGTCTTGTAACAAGAAAAAGCGCAAAGTCTTTTTCTTGTATGACTTTCAAGTCTTTTAGGTTCTTGTTTTCCTACAATTTTAGCCGCTAAAAATTGTAGGAAAACTCTGTTTTAAGCACAAAGAAAATCAGCTAGATTGGCCACAAAAACTTGGTTTTGGTACGATAATTTTATCTACTCCAAGCTTTACTGAGGCACATAAGCCACACCTCTTTGCCTTGTAGATTGACGCTTTTTTAACGTTTCTGACCGAAATGTTATGAGGCTATTACATTGGTGTTAGTAGTCAATTCTTCCATCCCTATACTCTTCTGCCCCTATTCTGGTTAGGAATAGGGGCCAAATCCCTATAAGCGAGCAGTAATCCGACTCATGTCTTTACCAGAGATTATTCAGGTTTTAGAACGAACTGTATTGGATAGGTGTCTTAATTCTTCTGAGCAGACGGTACTGTCACGATCTATGCAGGGCCATAGCTATGAAACCATTGCTCAAGATAGTAACTACGTTGAAGGCTACCTTAAGGTCGTAGGTTCTCGATTATGGCGTGAACTTTCAATCAGTCTGGGGCAGAAGATCACCAAGAAGAATGTGCAGAGCGTCTTGACTGAGTATGTTCAACGGCAACAGGTTAGTGGCTCACCTGATGAATTGTTGTCTAACACACGTTCAACCAACGCCCGTTCGACTAACACGCTATCTTCTAATACACTGTCGCCAAATACACCGTTACCGAATAAGACAGAAGCATTAGCAGCAAGTAGGACAATTAAGCCTAATAATGGTAGTGCCAGATTGCCAGGCTTGCGTCGGTTCCCTCGCCTGGGCGGGCCACTGCCACTAGCCTCTGCTTTTTACATAGAGCGTCCCCCGATAGAGCAGCTAGCCTACAAAGAAATTAATGACGCCGGTTGTTTGCTACGACTTAAGGCACCCTGTAAATATGGGAAAAGTTCTCTCCTCCTACGTTTAGCTAACCATGCCCGAGCGCTAGGCTTCAGGACCGTTTGGATAGATTTTCAAGAGGCCGAGCAAGAGACGATGGAGCATATAGATAGCCTGCTCCGTTGGATTTGTGCCAATATCATTCAGCAATTGAATCTGACAGTTGACTTGCGGGAAATTTGGAGCCCAGAGCTGGGCAGTAAGATTAACTTCAAAGCTTTTTTGCAAACGAAGGTGTTGACCCGGCTGTCTGTGCCAGTTGTCTTAGTTTTTAACGAAGTTAATCGAGTCTTTGAGTATTCTTCGATAGCACAAGACTTTTTGCCGATGCTGCGAACCTGCTACGAGTACGCCCAAAGTTCTGACCACTGGCGTCAGCTGAGGTTAGTGATGGCCTATACCACTGACAGCTATGTCCCTCTCAACATCAATCAGTCGCCGTTTAACGTCGGATTTGCCCTACAGCTGCCCCCATTTGATGTAACACAGGCAACCGCCTTGGCTCAGCGGTACGGTTTGCACAGGCTGGAGACGGCACAGATGCAACAGCTGATGACACTACTGGGAGGGCAGCCCTACCTGCTCAATCGGGCTTTTTATGTGATGGCGACTCAAGGGATGCCCCTCGACCGGCTGCTGGCTAGTGCAGCCACGCCAACCGGTCTCTACGGTGCCTATTTGCATCACTATTTGATGACTTTGTTAGATCGCCCCCATCTGATCGAAGCCCTAGCAGCGGTGGTGAGTAGTCCTACGCCGATTCAAATAGACTCCGTTACAGCCTACAAGCTTTCTAGTATGGGGATTATTACCCTGATAGGCCATCAGGCTGTGATTAGCTGTGAGCTCTATCGCAGCTATTTTGAGAAAACGCTTTTTCAAATAGAGTCAGTCTCGGCATAGCCCAGGTTGTTGTGTAAAGAGGATTGTATAAAAAGGGTTATGTAAGATGGGGTTGCATAGAGACGGGGTTGCGTAGAGATGTATCAACTGGGGGGCAGCCTGAGCAGTGATGTCTATAGCTATGTCGAACGCCAGGCAGATAAAGACTTATACCAGGCGCTGAAACGAGGAGAGTTTTGCTACATTTTGAACTCTCGGCAGATGGGAAAGTCCTCTTTGTTGGTGCGGGCTCAAAGTCGTATGCAGGCGGAGGGTGGACGATGTGCCAGTCTTGATTTGACCAATTTGGGGACCCACAATGTTACGTCTGAGCAGTGGTACAGGGGGATTGGCGCTGACGTTTGCTTGGAATTCAATTTGTTCGAAATGCCCCAGTTTTTAGATTGGTGGCAGGCACAAGGGGATATCCCTCAGCTCCAAAAACTGTGTCGATTGATTGAGACAGTGTTGCTCCCGGCTTATCCACAAACACCGCTGTATGTGTTTGTCGATGAAATCGATAGTGTATTGAGCCTTGATTTTTCTGTAGATGACTGGTTTGCACTGATTCGCTATTGCTACAACCAACGTGCAATAGATTCACGGTTCCGACAGCTAACGTTTGTCCTTGCTGGCGTGGCAACCTCCTCAGAGCTAATCGCGGACACAATGCGGACGCCGTTTAATGTTGGTTATGGCATTGAGTTACAGGGCTTTCAACTGGCAGAGGTGACCCCACTGACCCGTGGGTTATTACCCACGGGTGCGGACGCGGATGCGTTGATGACCGCTATTTTGCATTGGACGAGGGGGCAACCGTTTTTGACTCAAAAGCTTTGCCTGCTAGTGATGCTCTCTGCCCAAACAGTGGATGAACGTTTGGCGAATCAGCGCTTATCAAAAGAGAATTTAGCGGATGAGAGTTTAGCGAATGAGAATTTAGCGAATCAGGATTTAGCAGAAGAGAGTTTGGCAAATGCGCCGTCGGCAAAAATTCCTGTTGGCAAGGAGGCTGATTGGGTAGCGGATATCGTGCGCGATCGCATCGTATCCCATTGGGAAACTCAAGATGAGCCGGAGCACCTGCGTACGATTCGAGATCGCCTATTGCGCAATGAGCAACAGGCCGGACGCCTGCTAGGTTTGTACCAAAAGCTATTGATCGGTGAACCCATTTCCATGGATGACAGTGCCGACCAAACCGAGCTACTGCTCTCGGGGATCGCCAGGAGACATCAGGGGCAGCTTCAAATCAAAAATCCCATCTATCAGGCGGTCTTTGATGTGGCCTGGGTAGAACGGCAGCTATCGGCACTGCGGCCTTATACCGAAATGCTGCAAGCTTGGGATGACTCAGGACAAACTGATATCTCTCGGTTGCTTCAAGGACAAGCCCTTAAAGACGCCCAGCAATGGTCTAGGGGTAAACGTCTAGACGATTTGGACTACACATTTTTAGCCGCCAGCGAAGCGCTCGATCGTCAAACAGAGCAGGCTGCGATGGAATTGGCCCAGGCTCAGGCAGTGGAAGCGCGACTACACCAAGAGCGCCGGGCCTCTAAATTTCAGCGCTATTTGCTGGGTGCAGTGTCTTTTGCGTTAGTGATGACCACTGGGCTAGGCATTGTTGCCTTTACACAATATCGTCGTGCCGTGCGCAATGAGCAACGGGCTGAGCAAGAAACTATCCGCACGTTAGCGACAGCGGCCCGGGCGCAGGTTGTTTCGGATCAAAGTTTAGATGCTTTAGTCTCAGCGGCTCGTGCGGATAAGCGGCGACAGCTTTGGTCCTTACCTGAACAGCTTGGCGATAAGGTAGCGCTGGTTTTGCAACAAACCATTTTTGCAGCTGCCGAACAGAATCGCTTAACAGGCCATGGCAGTAATGTGAACGATGTTGCCTTCAGTCCGGATGGAGAAACGTTGGTCTCTGGCGGCGGCGATCAAAACCTCAGGTTTTGGCAACGGGACGGCCAGCTGCTGAAAAGTCTGCCGATTGAAACGGATAAAATCTACGCCGTAGAGTTTAGTCCTGATGGTGAACTGTTGGCGATCGCAGGGGGAGGCGGGGTGAGTGAACTTCGCTCTGCCACAGGAGAAAAGCTCGCTAGCTTAGAGGGCCATCAAGCAACAGTCTGGTTTTTAACCTTTGGGCCCAAGGGCGAACAGCTGGTGACCGCTAGCCAGGATGGCAGCATTAAGCTGTGGTCACGTCAGGGCGAGTTACTCCAAACCATTCAAGCCCATGAGAGTGGTGCCTATGGTGCAGATATTAGTGCAGACCAGCAGCTAATTGCCTCTGCCAGTACGGACGGTACCGCTAAGCTTTGGCGCCCAGATGGTCGCTTGCAGGCCACCCTGGCCGATCACGACGGGCCGGTGTGGGCCGTTGCCTTTCATCCCGATGGGGAAACGGTGGTTACCACAGGTCAAGACCAAACCGTTCGGACATGGCGATTAGACGGCACGCCGATCAAAACCTTTACGGGCCACAGTGCTGCCATTTGGGGGGTAGAGGTTAGCTCTGATGGTGAACGCATTATTTCAACCAGCGTAGATAATACGGCCAAAATTTGGACGCGAGAGGGCGCCTTGTTAGAAACGTTGAAGGGACATGGCAGTACGGTTTGGGGCTTAGACATGAGTCCGGATGGCAATACGATTGCCACCGCCAGTTGGGATCAAACGATTCGCCTGTGGCAATGGCCCCATCCTCTGCGGAAAACGATTTATGGCCTAGAAGGGTCTGGATCTCAGGTCGTTTTTAATCAAGCGGGCTCTCAGCTGGTGTCAGCAACGCTCGATGGTGCAGTTCAGCTTTGGGACAATGACGGTCAGTTGATTCGTACCCTGGGCAAGCATGGGGCGGAAGTCTGGAGCGTGGAGATTAGCTCAGACAACACCTATGTGGTGTCGGGGAGTGCTGATAACACAGCCAAACTCTGGAGCCTATCGGGGGAACTGTTGCAAACCCTAGAAGGTCATCAAGATGCTATTTACTCTGTCGATATCAGCCCGGATGGAGAAACGATTGCCACAGGCAGCCTTGATGGTGTCGTCAAGCTTTGGCGGCGAGATGGCACCTTGGTGCGCACTTTAAAAAGTGATCAGATCTCTCTGCTTAATCTGCAATTTAGCCCTGATGGAAAGGCGATCGCGGTGGGCGGCGTAGGCTCCCAGTTTCACATTTGGAATTTGGAGGGAGAGATTGTGCACAGCATTGAGCAGTCATCGTCTATCACGGGCCTTTCCTATAGTGAAGATGGCCAATTTTTGGCAACTGTCAATGATGACAATCAAATTCGGTTACGCCGTTCGGATGGGGAGATCGTGCGCACGTTTACGCTCGATGATACGGAAACAGGATTTTCGAGCACGATTCGCTTTAGTCCTAAAGGCGATGTATTGGCTGCGACGGTATGGAATACATCCCTACAAAGTTGGCAAATAAAACTGTGGCGTACCGATGGTAGCGACCGTAAGACCCTAACCTACCATCGGGGTGAAATTCCTGAGATTGCCTTCAGCCCTGATGGCAATACGTTAGCGTCGGTGTCTTTTGATAAAACAATGATGCTTTGGAACCTATCGGATATTTTGATGTTAGAGGAAGGCGCGTTTGTCTGTGATTGGATTGCCGATTATTTGCAGACAAGTCCAGATATAGAAGAGGGTGATCGCACGCTCTGTGAGTCCTAACGTCTGTCATCTACAGCGCCTGAGAAACCTGGCGTCTGTGAAGCCTAGCGCCTATAAAACACAGCGTTTGCAACCTGTCGCATTCAAACCAAAAACTTGTTGACGTATTGAATCAGCTTAGGGGTTTCCATTACGCCTTTAATACGGCTGGCCAGTTCCCCGTCAATGAACAATAGGGTGGTTGGCAACGAGGTGACCTCATACTCTTCGGCGAGCTGAGGATATTTTTCAGTACTGATTTTAACGACTTTAATGCGATCGCCCATTTGTCCCTTCACCTGATTCAAAATGGGCGAAAACTGTTTGCAATAGCCACACCAGCTGGCATAAAAGCTGACCAGCGTTGGCGTACTGCGATCCTTGATCAGATCCTGAAAACTAGAAAACTGCTGTTTTTTTGCCACTATTTATTACCAATTATTACCGAAGTAGCCGTTTTGACCAAAAAAGTGCACAATCTTGACGATCTTATCGGCCACGCTTAAATGGTTGTCGTTTTTTATTGCTATCACGTCAAAACCGAACACGATGAGGGACAAAGACTTGAATCCCTCACACCCATGTTTTTTCCAAAGCCTCCCAAGATTGGAGAAATCGTAAAACTTCGAACAACGGGGATGCTGGCTGAAATTTGCCAGATTGACCACTACCGCATGGTGATTGAGGTGCTTCCCCTACCCGTGGCAGAATTGGTGGGATAGACAGTAGCAGGCCATCTATAACAGGCCATCTATATAAGCTTAAACAGAACAAGCGCTGCTATAGATGGCCCTCATGCACTTCGTTAGTTATGTGTCTCCCGACAAGACTATTCCAGATCGGACAGTTCACCCACTTTAATGGCCGAAACCGTGACGCTGCCTGCATTATCTTCAATTTTAACATCGAAGAAAAAGGCACAGAGGGTGACGGCCTCTGATACCGCCAAGGTTAGGCTATCGTCGTAGCCATTGAGCGTTGACCAGCCAGCGGGAACGCTAACGCCGCTCTTCAGGTTTTTGAAGTTGCCACCGTAAATCCAGAGCATGACAATGGGCTCTCCAGCTTGAGCATCTCCACCAACATAGTCGAATTTACCCTTACGAATCCGCACCACATGAACGCCCGGTTCGAGCGTGGTTTCAACGCCCGTTGATTGAATTGCGCTCATTTGATCAGGGGTGAGCTTGTAAGTATTCGCTTTGCTATCAACAATCAGGTCGGTAATGGTGGTTGTGGTCATAGTGAAAACTCCTCAATAGATAGATAGGAAAGAAACAGAGCAGAAAAATAGGGGGAATCGCGATATGGCGATTCCTTGTTGAGCAGCTGTGGATCAACCCTGGATAAGGCAAGGTTGATGGGCTGAGCCGTTCAGCCCTCCGCTTAGGGCTGAACCCACACAGAAACAGAACCGCCTTTGCAGCAAAACTCAGCCCATCCCCATTCATTGGTATAAACGGGATGCGGGATGTGGCCGGTCAAATCTATAAATTTGGTGTTGGGCTGGCCCACTTCCATCCATTTCCCACCGCCAGGGCCATTGCTGAGTAACACGGCCATCCCCTGCGGATGCTCAGTATCGCCCAGCCGTGTCCAACCCATTAGGTTCCAATGGTCGCAGTAGTTGTACTGCTCGCCATAGGCATAGTGCTTACGGGCATAGAGCAGCTTATCGATAATCCACTGATGACAAGCAAGGGTAACGCGGTGACGATTGCCATCGCGGCCATAGTCCTCATAGTCTGCGCCATAGTAGTCACCATAGAACACACAGGGATAGCCTTCACGTCGCAGTAAAATAATGGCGTAGGCCAAGGGCTTAAACCAGTCTTCAACCGGAGATTCCAGGGCCTGAAGTGGTTGTGAATCGTGGTTTTCAACAATTGTGCAGGCCAGGGCAGGTTGTTCTGCCATGAGCGTCCCTATGAGAATCTGACGCATGTCAAACGCCTCTCCCATTTTGCTGGCATAGTGAAAGTTATAGTGCAGCTCTACATCAAACAGAGACATGCGACCGCCGGTGTTGGCGATGTAGTCATGGAGGATACCGGTGTTGTTTTCCCAATATTCGCCAACGCAAAACAGATCTTTTCCTGCGTATTGGCGGACATGATCTAGCCATTCATTAAAGAACCAGGTTGGAATATGCTTAATTGCATCCAATCGAAAACCATCTACTTGAGCGGTATCTACAATCCACTCTCCCCAGAAGTTCAGCTCATTGCGCACTTCTGGATTTTCCATGTCCAAGTCACAGCCCAGCAAGAAGTCATAGTTGCCATGTTCTAGGCTGACCATCTTTTCAAAACTTTTGCCTTCAAACAGATAAATTTTAGGCGGGCTCTCTTGGGGGCGGGCATGGTTGTAGTTAACTGCGTCAAAGTGTTGCCAGTTCCACTTTAGGGCAGAGTATTTTTCACCCCGTCCTGGAAAGTCAAAACAGGTATAGGTTTCGATCTGTTCACAGCCGCCATCGTGCATGACCCTCTGGTTGCGGCTGTCGGCATAGTAAGCGATGGCAGGGGCTAGCTCAGTGCGATCGCCTCCATTTTTGTGGTTAAACACCACATCGGCATAAATTTCGATCCCCACACTGTGGGCCGCCTGAATGGCGGCCAAATACTCATCTTTGGTGCCGTATTTAGTGCGGATAGCCCCCTTTTGGTCGAATTCGCCCAAGTCGAACCAGTCATAGGTGCCATAGCCAACATCGTCCCATTCTCTTTCAGGCGTTGTCGGATTGCAGGCTTTGTAGGCCGGGGGCAACCACAAAGCCGTAATGCCAGCGTTGGCTAACGTATTAGCGTCCGCTTTGACTTTCTTCCACAGGTTATCGTCAGCGCTGCTATACCAATGGAAGTATTGCATCATGACGCCATTTGTCTTAGTCATTCAATAAGAAACTCCTCTAGTGAACTAGTGGTCTTGGCTGTTGGAATTGGCACCCTGTGTTGTTTTTGTGATCTGGTTGGTCATTTTCTTTTGTGTGACCTGACCTCACCTATTACCCCGGCAATGAAATAGATCCGAGAGAATCGACTTAGAGCCTAATCTCCATAGGCATTTTTGACAAAATGACTCCTATTTGATTGCCGAATTAATAGATCTGCGTTGTCTGTGCTGGGCAGGTAGGACTGGCATCGACCTCTTCAACTTTGCGGACTCGGCGAATAATCACAATCTCCTCTTCTCGGCGAATCACTGTGCGAATAGGTGCGACACAGACAATATCGGTGGCCGGGTTTCGCTGAAAATGATCGAACGAGAGCTGGTTAAATACGGGATGATCACCACCGACGGTGACCGGTACTTTGGGCTTTACAATCTCTTTTTCAGGTGGGTTATAGCTTGGGCCAGCATCCTTATCACCGACAGGTTGATGGGGAACAGACGGCTGTGGTGGAACAGGCGTGCGATCATCAATCGGCTTGGAGCCATCATTAATGGGCTTCTCTTTAATGGGCTTATCGTTGATGGGCTTCTCTTTAATGGGTGTAGGCTCACCAGATGGTGTGGAAGGTATGGGCGTAGGCTGATAAACCGCAAGTCCAGCCCAGCGACCTCGTGGCGAGGTATTCGCAAATAGTGTGCCTTGACCTGTGGCGGTATCGATACGAATGAGCTGACCGTTACGGCCACCGACGCCCTCATATTCACCGGCAACGCCATAAAGCGTATTGTCGATAAATTTCATACTGGCTAATCCTGGAAAGCCAATATCGCCAATCAGATTCACTTGTCCTGTTGTCATATTGCAGGTAGCTAGGTACTTTTTGAGGTCGGTCCCAATCAGGCTAATGTAGGCTTGCCCATTGGCATCAAAAGCCAATTCACCGCAGGAGCGAGTGCGATCACTCAGCGTCACCACTGGCTTCGCATGCCCTGTTTCCGGATTGACCTCCACGATTTGGTGCTTGCGATGGGCCGTTGCATATAGTTTTTGTGTGACTGGGTTACAGGCTAAGCCAACCACGTCAAACCAGGTATCACCTACCGTGTTGGGCTTCCCGGTGACGGGGTCGATTTTAATGAGTTTCATGGTTTTACGAAACCCAAAATCTTTTTTATCTAGGCCGTAAAGGGCATTGCCCATAAAGGTGAGATCGTAGGTTTCGGTTGCAATCTCGCCAATTAAGCTCGCCTGCCCTGTCGATAAATCCAGGGTATAGAGATTGCTAGAGGCATTGGGCTGATAGTCCTGGACGTATACGGTACCCGCTTTTATAGTGGAACTCATGGCTTCTCCTAATTCTCTTCTTATTTATACGGAGCTGTTCTAGCTTTCGAAATTTTAATCTCGTCTACTCTCTCTTGTATTACCTTGCAGGGGCTTGTAGCCTTTGCAGGAGTTGTTGATTGTCTTGCTGTTGTGCCAGCTCAGCAGCTTGTTGAAAATCGGTTTGGGCGGCTTGAAACCTTTGCATACAACGATTGGCCAGCCCTCGATTATAGTAGGCCTCAGCGTAAGTGTCATTGAGGGCGATGGCCTGACTGTAGCTTTCGAGTGCTTGGGAAACGTTTTCTAGCGCTAAATGGGCATTGCCACAGTGGTTAAGGGCTTTGGGTTGACGAGGCTCAATTTTTAAAGATTGTTGGTAATTTTCTAAGGCCTCGTCGTACCGTTTCATCTGATAAAACAGATGGCCAATATTATTGTGGGCTTCAGTAAAGTTAGGATCTATGGCAAGCGCCTGATCAAAATCATCTATTGCTTCCTGATATGCTTTGAGAGCGCCGTAACAGTTACCGCGATTGTTATAGGCTTCAATGTAGTTGGATTGATGCTCAATGGCTTGGGTAAAAGAGGCGATCGCATTTTCCATATCGCCTTTGGCATAGCAGGCATTTCCCCGGTTGTAGTAGGCCCTGGTATTGTTAGGCTTAAGGGCTATGGCTTGGGAATAGTCTGCGATCGCCTGGGAATATTGTTTTAAGGCATAGTAAGTATTACCTCGGTTGTTATAGGCTGCGACTAAGCCAGCGTCAGCTTGAAGTGCCTGGGTATAATGAGCCAACGCTGCCGGGTAATCCTGTTGGACAAAACAGGCATTACCCAGGGCATACGCGTCAGGCTCAGAAGGTTCAGTGCCAGGAGACTTGATATCAGGAGATTTGATATCAGAAGTCTCGATTTCAGCAGAAGTGGACGCAGTTATAGCGGAGACTGATGTAATAGAGACTTCTGACTCTGACGGGTCATCGCTTTCATCGGTAGAGATGAGATCACTGCCTGTGGGTTCACTGCCTGTGGGCTCACAGGCAGTGAGATTACCATCCGTGAGATCAACATTTGTTTTTTGGTGATCCCTACCACGGAGCGCCGCAATTAAAAAAAGTATTCCAACAACTGCAATACCGAAAGAAGAAAAGGCACTGTTGAGGTGAGTGTCAATGTTTGCAATGACTAAGAAACAATATCTCATGACAGAGCGACTCGTAACAGTGCCTTTTCAAATCCATCACCAACCCTTAGCTCTCCTGCTGAATATCCGCCATCTGAGCGGCATCAACGGGTGTTGCCCCGACTGGACAGGTCGGACTCGCATCCACCTCCTCGACCTTTCTGACCCGACGAACGATTGTGATTTCTTCTTCTCTGCGCACAATGGTGCGCACAGGTGCAACACAAACAATACGCTTTCCGACATCCCAAATATTATCGGGCAACCCTGGAATAACCGGGACTGGGCTAGGATAACCATCAGGATCGAGCAGTTTTTCCTCAGGTTGTTTGCCTTCAGGTTGTTTCTCAGGTTGTTTACCTTCAGGTTTTTCCTCAGGTTGTTTGCCTTCAGGTTTTTCCTCAGGGCTTTCTTCCTCAGGGCATATCACTGCTGGCTTTAGCTGAAGAGACGTATAAAGGTTGAAATTAGACTCAAAAGTATGTCGCTCTGCATGGAATATGTGAATATCGTATACTTTGCCAACTTCTAAAGATAATTCAGTATACTCATCCGCATGGTCAATGCCCAAGTCGTCTTTGAGTCTCAAAGTTAATGCTTGGTCGGGGGTTACTGAACGGTTTCGCTTGTTAGACAAGCTCAAATCAATTCGAGCCTTAGCCGAGGCATGTAACCCACCCAAGTCCACAACGAGCCTGCCATTGATGAAAACCCATAAATCGTCATCTCCCTGAAACTCAAAATGCTCACTTCCCCGATACACAAACGTTGTCGCAATCTCTTGGGTGAAGTGATAATTATGAGACTTTGCCTCATGACTATCGAAACGGCCTTTAATATCTGCTTCAGTCAAATATTCACCAGGCTGCTTCTCGATATAGCCTAAGTGCTTGATTGGATCTTGAATATTCTTTTCAACAACAGTCGATAGCCCACCATTACGATAAATCTCATCGTTTAGATGACCAAAGGTATTAGGCTTCCCGTCCAAAGGGAAAAAGCAGTCACTTTCAAATTTATACTGAATCTTTCCTTCTGCTGTGCGATCTAACGCCAGCTCTATCGGCAGCTCCACAGTACGGTTTATAGCGGC